>MICC01000114.1:778-1662 GCA_001829715.1 Sulfurimonas sp. RIFOXYB12_FULL_35_9 | reverse complement strand
GGGTTTTATAACTGAGCCCAGGCCCTACTGCAAAGAGACTTAATATTACCTTCCTCATCACAAAAAGAATTCCAGGCATTCGCACAACAATCTAAAATTTCATCGTAATCTTTAAATGTTTTATTGCTCAATTTTGAGTGTTTTAATTTTTGCCAAACTTGTTCCATTGGGTTTAGCTCTGGAGAATATGGCGGCAATGGAAGTAGCGATATATTCCCAGGGATATTTAAGGCCTCGGTCGTATGCCACGTGGCCCTATCAATCAATACGATGGCGTGAAAATCAGCCTCAACATATTTGGAAATTTCGTTAAGATGCAGCTGCATCGTTCCTCCGTTACACTCAGGAAGAATGAGTGCACATCCTTTATCTTTATCTGGGCAACAAGCTCCAAAAATATATGCGGATAGAAATTGTCTTTGTCTCACAACTCTAGGGCGAGTTCCCTTCGCCGCCCAAACGCGACTTAAGCTACCTTGTTGGCCAACTCTACTTTCATCTTGCCACCAAATTTCAATTTTTTTGGTATCAATTTTATCTTGAATTTGTTTTACTTCTTCCGGGAAAAGTACTTTGAAATTTTCTATTGCCTCCTCTGAATGTTTAGGATGTTTCGAGCGACCAGATATCCAAACAATATTCAATCGATCAAGTAGTGTATAGACGCCCTGCCTTGAGTAATTGCAATCAAATTTTTCAACTAATAACTTCTGAATATCATCTACGGTTATACGGCCACCGTTTCGTTCTTCCTGAAGAGTATCAAGTGCATCTGCAAAGGCTTCTTCTTGCTCTTTTGGCAAGCGTGGTTTTTGACCACGGCCTTCTTTTTCAATAAGCCCCTCGTAATCATAGTCGACAAATGCTCTTATCCATCGACGAAT
>MICC01000114.1:0-737 GCA_001829715.1 Sulfurimonas sp. RIFOXYB12_FULL_35_9 | reverse complement strand
TCTTATCCATCGACGAATTGCTTTTTCATCATAGAGAATTATATCGGCAACCTCTTTTAATAACTGACCTGATTGTAAATGATGAAGTGCAAGAAGCTTAATTTTTATTACGGGATCGCGCTCTCGCTTGTATTCTGCTTTGAAGTCGTAATCTTGAATTTTTTTTACTAAATCTTTTAAATTTTCCATCCGAAAAATTTAGCAAACTTAGTACATTTGGCCCACTTTTATTTTACATAATTGGTATTAATACCATATTTTCTTCTTCAACGAACATTTGGTACATTGCTACTTCAATCGAGTTTTGTCGAACATTTTTTAATTGCTTGAGTTGAATCGCATCAGCTGGATGCAACCGCTTTCTATTCTCAATGCGCGCAGTTCGAAAGCTCATCTCAAAAAATCAAATTAAAAAGATACCCAATAACAAGAATCCCAAAAGCAACAACACCAACAAAAACTGCGATTAAACGCATTTTAAGAATTTTTCTTAAAATAATTATTTCAGGGAGAGAGAGTCCTATCACGGCCATCATAAATGCCAAGACAGTACCAAGCGCCGCTCCTTTTTCTAGAAGAGCGTGAACAACAGGAATAATTCCTGCGGCATTTGAATAAAGAGGGACACCTATAAGCACGGCAAGTGGAACTGACCACCATGCCTCTTTCCCCATGATAGATGCCATAAAATCTTCTGGCACATAACCGTGAATACCAGCTCCAACTGCAATTCCTAA
>MICC01000113.1 GCA_001829715.1 Sulfurimonas sp. RIFOXYB12_FULL_35_9 | reverse complement strand
CATACTCTAACGAAGCAAATTCGCCTATCTCAAGTTCTATATTAATCTCTTCATGAAGCAGTTTTAAAACTTTTTCTATATTAAAATCTTCTTTTGCTCCACCGTTAAAAATACCGCAACTATTTAAAATATGTTCTATGTATTCGGCTCTTAATTCATTAACTTTTAGTGAGATGTCAAATTCAGGGTCAAGAAGCTGATTTCTAAATTTATAAACAATTTTTCTTTGCTCATTTGCAACATCATCATACTCGACAATTTGCTTTCTACCTTCATAGTGCATATTCTCGACTTTTTTCTGAGCTTTCTCAACAGCGCGAGTTACCATTTTTGATTCTATATATTCGCCGTCTTCAACACCAAGTCTCTCCATAATGCTTTTAATCTTATCACTTCCGAAAATACGAAGAAGATTATCTTCTAGTGAAAGATAAAACTGAGTAGTACCTGCATCACCCTGACGTCCGCTACGTCCGCGAAGCTGATTATCGATACGTCGGTTTTCATGTCGCTCAGTTCCTACGATATAAAGACCACCCATCGCTTTTACTTCATCATTGACTTTAATGTCAACTCCGCGTCCTGCCATATTTGTAGCAATCGTTACAGCGCCTTTAGCTCCTGCACCCTTAATGATTTCACCCTCTTGTGCGTGATTTTTAGCATTTAAGACGGTATGAGCAATTTTCTCTTTTTTAAGCAGTTCATGCAATGCTTCAGATTTTTCTATAGAAGCAGTTCCGATAAGAACCGGCTGACCTGTTTTTGAGAGATTTTTTATAGTATTTATAACAGCTTCGAACTTCTCTCTCTCAGTTTTATAGATCAAGTCATTAAGATCTTTTCTGGTAATAGGTATATTTGTAGGTATTGATATAACATCCAAAGAGTATATTTGGGCAAATTCAGATGCTTCAGTTTGAGCAGTTCCAGTCATACCTGCAAGTTTATCGTACATTCTAAAATAGTTTTGGAATGTGATATCTGCTAAGGTTTGCGTCTCTTCTTTTATCTCTACATCCTCTTTAGCTTCAAGTGCCTGATGTAAACCTTCTGAAAAACGGCGACCCTCGCTTAAGCGACCTGTAAACTCATCTACGATGACTACCTCTCCGTTATTTACAACATAGTCAACATCTCTTTCAAATAAGTAGTTTGCTTTTAGTGCCTGATCAAGGATATGCGAAAGTGAAGCATTTTCGGGACTGTAAAGATTCTCAACCTTAAACAGCTCTTCTGCTTTAGTGATGCCCTCTTCTGTGAGAAGAACGGTTCTATCTTTTTCATCAACGCTAAAGTGCTCATCTTTAATCAGTTTAAGTGCGATTGAGTTTGCGTCATTAAAATCTCTAAGCGTTCTATTTGTCGGTCCAGAGATAATTAGAGGAGTTCTAGCTTCATCTATTAAAATACTGTCAACTTCATCGACTATAACAAAGTTGTGACCTCTTTGAACCATCTGTTCACGAGAGTAGCTCATGTTGTCTCTTAGGTAATCAAATCCAAATTCGTTATTTGTTCCATAAGTTATATCAGAACCGTATACTTCTCTCTTTAAAGAGGAATCATTCATATTTTCTAAGATAACGCCAACGCTAAAGCCTAAAAACTCATAAAGCGGACGCATCTCATTTCCGTCTCTCGAAGCTAGATAATCATTTACCGTTACAAGATGCACGCCCTTGCCGCTGATTGCATTGAGAACTATCGGCAAAGTTGCTACCAGCGTTTTACCCTCACCGGTTTTCATCTCGGCGATTCTGCCCTCATGCAGAACAATTCCGCCGATAAGCTGAACATCGAAATGCCTCATATTTAGAGTTCTGATACTCGCTTCTCTTGTTATAGCGAAAGAGTCTGCTAAAACATCGTCTAGACTCTTTTCACCGGACAAAACACTCTCTTTAACCTCTGCAAAAGCGGTTTTAAGTTCATCATCACTTAAAACTTTATACTTGCTCTCAAGTGCATTTATCTTTTGAACTATCTTATAATATTTTTTTAATTCACGATCATTTGAAGTACCGAAAATCTTACCGATTAATGCCTGTAGCATCCGCAACCTTATTATAGGCAGGCACATTTTGCGTGGCTGCCACTGAATTTCTTTTTATTTTATCACACATATAATTATACTTTGCATAAATTAAGAGATGATTTTTTTAAATCCTTATACTAAATAATATGTAAACAGTCACTTGGATATAATTTTTTTAAAAAAAAGGATAAAAGTGAAATACTTTTTTTTAGTTATCTTTACAGGACTACAGCTATTTGCATCATTAGATGACATTACTTCGTTTGAGGCGGATTTTACTCAAAGTATTACTGATGAGAAAAACAAAACATTAGTTTACAACGGCAAAATAACAGCATTAAAACCTCAAAATGCAAAATGGAGCTATACTAAACCCGTAAAAAAAGATGTATATATAAATGATTTTGAGGTAACTATCGTTGAACCGGAGATAGAACAGGTTATTGTTAGAACATTAGAGTCAAATTTTGATTTTTTTAAAATGATATCCAATGCTAAAAAAATTGCGGAAAACAAATATTTAGCACACTATAAAGATTCAAAGTTTACTATTATCAAAAATGGATCTCTAATAGAGTCAATCTCCTACTTGGATGAGTTTGAGAATAGAGTTCAAATTAATTTTAAAAATCAAAAACAGAATCAACATGTAAATAAAGCTATCTTTACTCCGTCATTTCCTTTGGAATTTGATATTATCAGGGACTAAAACGATGTTACTTCAACTCTATTTCGTCCCTCTTTTTTAGCTCTATAGAGTGTTTCATCAGTAATTTTATATATCTCATCAGGTTCCATGATGCACTCTTTAGCTATAAAAGTAAGCCCGATAGATATAGAAACATATTTTGATACACTGCTCGCATTATGTTCAATCTTAAGATCTTCTATATTTTTACGTAGATTTTCTGCTCTCTCAAATGCATTTTTTGGATTATTTGTATAAAAAGTTATGGCAAACTCTTCGCCGCCCAAACGGTAAACATAATCATTTGCCCGTTTAAAAAATGACTTCATTGAAGAAGATACGGTCTTTAATACTTCATCACCTCTTTGATGTCCATACATATCGTTATATTGCTTGAAGAAGTCTATATCAATAATCAGTAAAATTAAATTTTTATCTTCACGTTTGGAAATTTTATACTCTTTAATAAAATTTGAATCATAGAAACGTCTATTATGGAGTCCCGTCAGAGCATCCGTAATTGAGTACTCTTCTATTCTTTTTTTATCCGTTATATCGCGTATTATTGCCGAAAATCCTAAAATATTATCATATTTGTCCATTTGCGGAGTAATTGTTGTTTCTATCCAATAATCTTTACCGTTTTTGTTAAGATTTTTAATTTCACCTCTATATATCTTTCCACTGAGAATAGTATTCCATAGATTTTTATACACCTCTTTTGGTGTGTCAGGGTGTGCAATTATTGAGTGTGATTTCCCTATAATCTCTTTTTTTGAATATCCTGAAATTTTTGTAAAAGCATCACTTACATCGGTAATAACACCTTTTATATTTGTTTTTGACGTAATTACATGTTTATCTATAAGTTCAATATATTTTTTATTAACTTCCGAATATTTTGCATCACGTAAGAAGCTGGTAATCATATCTATAAAATAGGCAAAATCATCATTATGAACTACTTTATTCTCTTTAATAAAACCAAGTTGCAAAACACCAAATATCTTATCGTAGCTTATAAGCGGAATCGTACATATGCTTGTAGGCTCAATTACTATGGATTCTATACCAAAATATCTCTTTTTATCATCACCCAAATATGTTTGAATATGTCGCATTTGTGCAGCAACTTCCCCGATTAGTCCCTCTCCTAGCTCAACAATCGGTTTCATCTCATTTGTGGCATAAGAAGATGCAAGATATAGCTTATTATTCTCTTCATTAAAGATATATATAACACCTTGAACAATATTTAATTTTGTGGCAAAAAAGTAGAGCGAAGAGGATGATATTTCAGCAATTGTTTTACATTTCTCAAGATCATTTTTAAGCTCTATAATAGATGTTAAATTATTTTTTATCTTATTCTCGCTGCGGGTATAGAGCATGTAGCCTCTTATCATGGATATAATAGTTACGATTATAAACAGAACAACGACCGCACCTATGATGGTTCCATAGAGTTTTGTTTTCTCTAAAACTTTTAATTTTTCATTTAATTTTTGGCTTAAATATTCAGAGTTGGCACTGTATAACTCAAAAGATTTATCAATTACGCTTGTAGCTACCGAAAAGAAATCAAGTGCGTCAACATCTGTATGATCGGAGATAAACGTTTTTTTCACATATTCTCGGACTTTTTTTGTCTCGCTGTTTACATTTTCAAGCAGAGAGAGCAATCTTGTTTTTTTATCATCCTCCTCTATTTCACTTATTGTTTTATAGATAAGTTTTGCATTTTCGTCACACACCATGCAGTTATTTTGAAGAGAATATTTCAACTCATCATCTGTATATTTATCTAAAATAGCTTTAGTTGTTTTAGCTCTGATTTTTCCGACAGTCTCTATGTAATTTGGTATATGCTTAAGCATAGTTTCTATAAGAAAATATTTATCGCTATCTGATTCTAAAAGAAGTTTAGACTTAAATCCAATATAGTACATCTTATCTTTTAGCTGTTCAATGATATACGTATATCTTTGGTAAAGTAAATTTTTATCATCTTGAGAACTCTGCAAAAGACTTTCAATCTCTTTTATAATGTGATCATAATCGCTATCGTATAGTTCCGGATAAGTTTTATCAAATTTTTTAAATAAAAATATATCTTTATCGACATCAGCTTTTATTAGCTGAACATTGTTTTGTATAATGTTCCAATTCAAATCAGTTGAAGAGATCTCGTCAAACTGACTGTAGCCTCTTAATTTTTGGAGTTTTAATATAAATTTCTGTATTTTTTGTGCAAATTCAACACCGTCTAACTTATCTTCTATCTTTTGGATCTCTTGATTGTAGTTAGCCACAAAATTGTTGAATAAAAATAGAGTTCCGCCTATCAAAAACAGAACCAACACCGCAAATTTATATATTTTTTGCATTTACATCTCTTATGTAGAATAATTTTAAATGATTGTAACTAAAAAAAATAAAAATATTAATTAACGAAGGAGCGGAAGCTGATGCAGATGGTGCAGAAAATCTCTGCACCCTATTTTTAAAGTTTGTAATCTTTTATGAGATTAAAGTTTAGATATTTGTATATCTTAGCCTCTTTGCCGGCTATTTTCTTAGGTACGATTTCATTATACTCAGCTGCACTCGGTAGACGTCCCAGCATCGCACAAACTGCTGCAAGCTCTGCAGAACCTAAGTAAACTTGAGCACCCTTTCCTAAACGGTTATCAAAGTTACGCGTTGAAGTTGAAAATACTATAGCATTATCCGCAACACGTGCTTGATTTCCCATACAGAGTGAACATCCCGGGATTTCAGTTCTTGCACCTGAGCCGCCAAATATAGCATAGTAACCCTCTTCTGTAAGTTGTTTCTCATCCATTTTTGTAGGAGGACAAACCCACAAACGTGCAGGAACTGCGCCCTCGCCTCTTAAAACTTCACCAAGTGCACGGTAGTGACCGATATTTGTCATACATGAACCTACAAACACTTCATCTATTTTAGTCGGGCGGTTGCTTGCTAAAACTTCACTTAGAGTCGCAACATCATCCGGATCATTTGGACAAGCTAAAATCGGCTCTTTTATCTGATTGAGATCTATATTTATAATAGCAGCATACTCAGCATCAGCATCAGGCTTCATAAGTGTTGGATTAGCCAGCCACTCATTCATCTTATCTATACGACGTTTAAGCGTTCTCTTGTCTTCATATCCAGCTTCAATCATAGACTCTAAAAGAACAACGTTTGATTTTAGATACTCAATCACAGGCTCTTCGTTTAAAAGTACGGTACATGCTGCCGCACTTCTCTCAGCAGATGCGTCTGAGAGTTCAAAAGCTTGCTCCGCTTTAAGATTCGGAAGACCCTCGATCTCTAAAATACGACCGTTGAAGATGTTTTTCTTATCTTTTTTCTCAACCGTTAAAAGTCCCTCTTTGATAGCTTGGTAAGGAATAGCATTTACCAAGTCACGAAGCGTGATACCAGGTTGAAGCTCTCCGCTAAATCTTACAAGAACAGACTCAGGCATAGTAAGCGGCATACTTCCAGTTACAGCTGCAAATGCAACGATACCAGAACCTCCAGGAAACGATATACCGATTGGAAAACGAGTATGGCTATCCGCACCTGTTCCGACAGTGTCCGGAAGAACCATTCTGTTCAACCATGAGTGGATAACTCCATCACCCGGGCGAAGTGCTACACCTGAACGCTTAGAGATAAATTCAGGAAGCGTGTGGTGCATAATAACATCTGATGGTTTTGGATATGCCGCAGTGTGACAGAATGACTGCATAACAAGATCCGCGCTAAAACCTAAAGCCGCAAGTTCTACAACTTCATCTCTAGTCATTGGACCTGTTGTATCTTGAGAACCTACAGTTGATGTTATCGGTTCAACATACATGTTAGGACGAACACCAGCCATACTGCAAGCACGACCTACCATTTTTTGTGCAAGAGTATAACCTTTGCCGCTATCGGCAGGCTGCTCTGCACTTAAGAATATATCTGTAGCACCGAGTCCTAAAACACCTCTTGCTTTTGCAGTTAAACCGCGTCCGATGATAAGCGGAATACGTCCGCCTGCACGAACTTCATCAACGATTGTATTTGGGTTTAGTTTAAATGTTGCGATACATTTACCATCTTTATGCGCTTCACCTTTGTATGGATAGATTGTGACAACATCACCCATCTCCATATTTGCAACATCAAGTTCTAAAGGAAGTGCGCCTGAGTCTTCACATGTAGCAAAGAAAATAGGAGCGATGATTCCGCCCAAAACTACACCGCCCGTACGCTTGTTTGGAACACCATCTATATCTTCACCCATGTGCCACTGAACAGAGTTAACACCTGATTTTCTTGAACTTCCTGTTCCCACAACGTCGCCTACGTAAGCGATTGGGTAACCTTTTTCTTTTAGTTTTTTGATAGTATTTATAGGATCATCCATCTTTGCAACTAGCATTGAGTTTGCATGAAGTGGAATATCTGAACGCGTAAATGCTTCAGATGCAGGAGATAAATCATCCGTATTTGTCTCGCCGGCAACTTTAAATACAGTAAGAGTCATAGCTTCCGGAAGTGACGGTTTTGAAGTAAACCACTCAGCATTTGCCCATGAATTCATAACTTCAACGGCTGCCGCATTTCCTGCTTTATATAACTCTTCTACATCATTAAATGCATCGTAAACAAGCAAAGTATGTTTTAGTGCCTCTTTTGCAGCTTCTACAACTTCACTGTTTTTCGAAGTAAGTGCTTCAACCATAGGTTTAACATTGTATCCGCCAAGCATCATGCCCATCATTTTTATAGCTTGTGGTGCTGAAATAGCACTTATGCTAATCTTCTCTGATGCAACATCATTTAGAAATGCAGCTTTTACGTATGCCGCATCATCAACACCAGGTGAAACACGGTTTGTAAGAAGATCGACATTTTGACTCATGTCGCCTTGACCGGCTTTAATCATCTCAACAAGTGCTACAGTCTGCTCTGCTGAGAGCGGCAATGGTGGAACACCCAACTCTTCTCTTTGTGCTATATGCGTTTTATACTCATCTATAAATGCCATTGTTATTCCTGTGTTTTAAATATGGAAAATTATAACTAAATAAGTAAAGGAGATTTTTCATGTGTTACAAAAATAAACACTAATTTTGGATTTTTTTACAAGATTGTTTATTTTAGTAACACTACTGTTCTCTAAATTTCAATTCAGCTTCTATCGTATCCCTATCTTTACCGATATAGTTACTTTTTAGCCATAAAAGATAAGTGTCCGGAATTTCTGAGTAGCACATTCCTTTATACTTTCCATACTCAATTCTCTTTTTTTGTTGTGAGCTTGAACTTTGCTCTTGACATATTGCATTTATGGAGCTTTTTTCTATTAATAAAACAAACTCGCTAAATTCCAATCTTTTTTGAATAGCAAATGTATAGGAGTTAAAATCAAAAATCCCTTTTCTTGCATTGACAAAAGCCTCTATATCTCGAATTTGCTCTACGCGAAGCTCTTCCAAATTCTTTACATGTACACTAAATGAGTTGGCAAATTTGCTAAAGATAAAGTACGGTACCGCCATTAAAGAATATCGCGGATACCTTTTGAATTTGGCGAAGAGAGTATCCCCTCATTTTCCAGCTGTTCAATAAGTCTTGCAGATTTGTTATAACCGATTTGAAGTTTTCTCTGAAGATATGAGATCGAGGTTTTTCTATCTGTTAAGATAACATTTTTTGCCTCATCAAAGAGAGGGTCTAGCTCTTCGTAAGTATCACCAGATGAAGAGTAACTGTTTTCACTCTCTTCAATTAAAAAACGCTTATCATAGTTAGGCGCTCTTTGCGATTTGATGAAGTTGACGATTTTTTCTATCTCCTCTTCCGTGCTCCAAGGCGCATGAAGACGAACAAGTCCCGTTGAACCAGGAGGAGTAAAAAGCATATCGCCTTTGCCAAGAAGCGACTCTGCACCTTGTTGGTCTAGTATGATTTTAGAGTCTACTTTCTGCCCTACTCTGTATGATATACGAGACGGAAGATTTGCTTTGATAAGTCCTGTTACAACATCGACAGAAGGTCGTTGAGTTGCTACAACTAGGTGAATTCCGGAAGCTCTTGCCATCTGTGCAAGTCTCGCGATGGAGTACTCCACATCTTTTCCGCTCGTCATCATCAAATCCGCCAGCTCGTCTATAATAACAACAATATAAGGAAGATGCTCGCCGCCCTCTTTTTTAACTTTTTCGTTATAGCTCTCTATGTTTTTCGTTCTGTTTTCACTCATGAGAGAGTATCGTCTCTCCATCTCATAAACCATGTTGTTTAAGGCTACAATCGCCTGTTTAGCCTTTGTTATAACAGGAGTTAAGAGATGCGGAATATCGTTATAAATAGAGAATTCAAGCATCTTTGGGTCAATCATAAGAAGTCTGAGCTGATCTGGTGAATTTTTATATAAAAGAGAAAGTATCATGGCATTAATACCGACACTTTTGCCGCTTCCCGTTGTTCCTGCGATGAGAAGATGCGGAAGTTTTTTAAGGTCGGTTATAAAAGGTTTGCCTACAATATCTTTACCCAAAACGATAGTCAGAGGCGAAGATGACTCTTTAAACAACTTGCTATCAAGCAACTCTCTTAAGTATATAGTATCTACGGTTGCATTTGGTATCTCAATACCTACAACATCTTTTCCCGGAATCGGGGCTTGAATACGGATGCTCTCCGCACTTAGCGCCATTGCCAAATCATCTTGAAGGTTTAAAATCCTTGAAACTTTTACATTTGCGGCAGGCTTAAACTCAAATGTTGAAACAACAGGTCCTGCATAAGTTCTTACTACATCACCGTCTATTTTAAAGTGTGCCAGTTTTTCTATAAGAAATTTTATCTTGCCGTCTAATTCGCTCTCATCAACACTGTGAGCCTTATTATTTGGTTTTTGTAAAAAATCAACTGAGGGGAGAGTGAAGTTTTTAGGCTTCTCAACCGCTCCTTTTTCTATGGAAGCGAGCAGTTTTGCATTCTCTTCGAGCTCTTCAACGACTATGGCGTTTTTTTGCTCTTTTATCTCTTGAACTAGCTCAATAATATTGTGTTGTACTGTTTTTGATGGCTGCGGTTTAAGAGGTTCTTCTTTTCTTAAATATGTCGGTACGTCAATCTCTTCTTCAACCTCTTTTACAGTCTCTTGCATAATAGGCGCTATTTTTTTCTCTTGTGCAATAATTTTATTGCTTTTTTGTTCTATTTTTTTCTCTGCGACATCTGTAAAATCTCTACTTTTACTCTCTATTTTTATCTCTTTGAGAGTAAATGTATTATTTTTTGAAAACATATCTTTAATATTTTTTAAAAAAGCATCTACTATCTCATGTGCATTTTTATCTACGAGAATCACCAGCGAAACAGACGTGATAATCAGCCAAAATGTCCAAAGCCCGAATGTTCCGATATATGGAGATAGAAAATCGGCAAATCCTGCACCAATTTCCCCACGTAAATCATTTTGTACAATCATCGCCTGAGCCAAAAGAGAAGAAAAAAATGCTAAAAACGAAGATATAAGCAACTCTAATTTTCTTATATCAAACTCGCTGTCTTTATAAAAAACATAAAGAGGAATCATAAAAGCAAATATATAAATGTAAGAGATATAACCGAAATATTTGTGATTATAAGATGCAAAAGAAGCGCCGTAACTTCCCATTAACGCAGTATCGCCAAAAACTGTTGCAAATCCAAAATAGATAAATAGACCAAAAATTATTATATATAGGGCATCTTTCAAACTGCAACTTCCTTTTTTATTTCAAAAAAATCTATCAAAATAGGTATAGCCAAAGGAAGAAACTCCCCTGGCATAATAAAAATGAAGTATAACAAAAAATGCTTTATAAAGGATTTTTTGAAATAATCTTAGAGATAGTTTACTAAACTCAATTGTGATATTTTACCGACAGTTGAGAGCATTGCTTCGTAATTTAACTTCAATTGAGACAACATAAGCTGCGACTCTGCAACATCCGTATCAATAACTGAAGAACGAAGTGTAATAGAACTAATCTGAAGCATCTCCGTTCTTTGTATCGATACGTCAAGCGCATTAGACTGAGCACCGACTTTTGCATGAATCCTCGATACATGTACATTAAGATCATCGATAACCTGCATAGCTTCTTGAATACCTATACTCCTTGGAGAACCGGTAGTTCCATCAGAATAAACTTTATGCTCTTCAACTGCTCTGATTGCTTCATCTATGGATTTAAAAAAATCTGTTTTTGGGTCTCTTGTAGTGAGCGCGTTATTAGCATTGAATGCCATAACCGACGGCGCTCCAAGCGTCGAGAAATTTCCGCTATTTGCGTCATGAAGAGCTATGTCGGCATGAGTGTCTGTAGAATTCATATCTTTAAATTCTATCTTGCCATCATGAGTTAAGTATGTTTTAGCATATTGATTAGATGATTCTATGGCACTATCATAAGATGCCGCGTGATTTGGCAGCACCGGAAGTTGAGAAGTCGTAACCATATTCATAACATCCATGAGCTGCTGATATGTCATATCATCTGCATCTATTGCAGTTCTTGGGTTTTCCATATTAAATATAGTATAGTTTGTGACTCCGCCGTCTAGTGAAAAAGTAGAACCGCCATTTGCCGTGCTTTTAAGATCTATCTGTGCATCAAACGCTGTGCCTTGAACACTTACTCCTGAAAGTTTTAGCGATGTACCGCCAAGAGTTCCTGCGTTATTTTGTGTTATATCAGCAACTTCAAAAAGTTTAGTTGAAGCCGTTGCAAAGGCATTTGTATCTTTAACTATTTGAGGTACATTGGATGTCAGTTTTGAGCCATCCTTGCTAAAACTTGTATCATCATAAAATATATTTTGCATATCACTTAAAATTGTCTTATTAGAGGTGATGGTGCTTGTTGTCACTGCGACATTGTCACTTGTTAAATTACTACCTATCGCAACACCTTTTGCTATACCTTTGGACGTGGTATTTAGCGTAATAGTGTCTCCGCTTACAGTTACCGAAAAATTACCGGTATTTTCAATTTGAGTCTTCAAATCATTATAAGTTGTTGCAGCATCGATATTAAAAGCTTGAGTAATAGTTGATACAGTGCCGTCTCCATTATCAATTCCTAGAGAAAGAGTCTCACCGAGAGCCACAGGTGCACTCATTGAAAATTCTGCACTTACTAGTTTATTTTCAAACTCATTAGCAGGAGTAAAATCTGATTGAACAAAATTTTTTATATGCAAGTTTGGATATACGGCAGAGCTTGTACCATTCATGATTTTACCAAAATTACTCTCACCGCTTATTAAATTCTCAATCTTCCCTAGCTCTGCAACATGATAAGCTGATGCATTCATAATATCTGCTTTATCAACAGCAGGAAACCCGCTATAGTCCAAGTCTGTAGCTCCGACCATATGAAAATCCAATTTGCTAGAACCTTTTAGTTTATCCTCTATGACAATTTGTCCATAGCTGTTAAGCTTTACATTGACAACCGTTAAATCCGGAGTATTGCCGTATGCTTCACCTATTTGAGATAAAAGTTCATCAACGCTTTCGTCATCTTTCATAGATATCTGCTTGTTAAAAGCGACACCGTCACTTAAAGTTCCCCTAACATAGAAGTGATGTTTTGCATTGTTAGCGTCTATGATATCATCCGTATCACCCATCAAATCGCGAATAGTGCTGGCTGAGGTAATAATCTCATCCTTCGCGTCGATATTCTCACCTTTTAGTTCAGGATATTTTGCCGTTAAACTATAATTTACAATATTGGTAGATATCTCTTTTTTTTGAGCCAATTCCTCACCTAGAAAGAGTTCAGACCCACTTATGTTATATTGCTGTACAACACCTGAACCCGTAAAAGCCTTCAGTGCATTGTCATTACCTTTGTAAGTGCCGTCGCTTGCTATCGGCTTTGTATCAATAGCAGATCCTGAAAAAAGGTATTGCCCATTTATGGATGTATTCGCCAGATTTTTTAAATGCACTTCTATACTTCGCAACTCTTTTGCTACGGCATCCATTGAAGCATCGTTTTGAGATGCACTCGCAGATTGTACAAGAAGTGTTTTCATACGATCTAGACTATCTTCAAAATCGTTGAGAATTACGTCCGTCTGATTTGAAATCTTATAACCGCTTTCAGAACTTTTTTTACTCTGGCTAAGTACCGTAATCTCGTTATCAAGCCTCATTGTTTCAGAAAATATCCGTACATCATCTTGTGCATACTGAATTTTTGATGTAGAAGCTATCTGTTTATTTACGTTAAAAAGTTGCTGACTTATATCACTATTACTTTTGCCAAATATATTTCTGTAATACATACTGTTTGTAACTCTCACGGTGCACCTCCGACAAGTTTATTATATTTCACTTAAGCAATATAAGTTCCATTTCAACTATATCGGCAAAAATCACTTCCGCATAACTTAAATTTAAGCAATAAGTCACTATTATTTCGCTCTTAAGCCTGCGTGGTGAAATGGTAGACACGGCGGATTCAAAATCCGCTAACGCAAGTTGTGGCGGTTCGAGTCCGCCCGCAGGTACCACAATTATTTTACGAGCTTTAAAAGCCCTTCTTTCTTCATTTAAAAAAACTTCAAAATCAACTTTTAACTAAAATTTAACAACAATTACAGAACTTTAAGCAGCTCATATATGTACATAAAAAATAGTTAGTTCTATCTAGGCTGGCTAAATTGTCTCTATGCTCTTTAATGTGTTCTTTGTGATACTAAATCTCTCCAAAAATATCTCTTTTTTTTATCATAAATACTGAAACAATATAAGACTCTGCCACCATTAAACTCTCTAAAACGTGAAGATTTATATCGAAAATGCTTAGTAAGAGTTTGTACGTTTGATGCATATACCAAATTTTTCCTACCAAGAGGATTGAGTTTTTTGATATAAAGTGCTAAAATAAACGGTTTAACGATAGTTCATTAAAAATTTATTGTTAATTTATTTTAGTTGGAAAAAGAGTCTAGAATACCTTATTTTATGGCTTGTTGATTTTTCCAGACCGCTATTTTTCTTACCTTGAACCGACACATGTGATGTATTTAAACTGATGATGGCTTTATTGATTGACCAAAAAAGAGCCTTGAACCGACACATGTGATGTATTTAAACACATCTCTAAAGATGGCTCAATGTAGAGCGCAACTCTTGAACCGACACATGTGATGTATTTAAACCGCCATATATGATAGTGCTAGAGGTGTGACAAAAGACTTGAACCGACACATGTGATGTATTTAAACAGGGTAAAGTAAGCCAACTCACACAGGGCATAGAAACTTGAACCGACACATGTGATGTATTTAAACCGAGATTAGCTGTTGCACCTGATTTATTGTAAAGCTTGAACCGACACATGTGATGTATTTAAACTAGCAAGAACTTCTAGCGATGTAGAGATGTTTGATGCTTGAACCGACACATGTGATGTATTTAAACGATAAAGACTTGGAGCGTAGAAGAATATCAAGAGACTTGAACCGACACATGTGATGTATTTAAACTCGCTATAGCGAAATCTATCAAGCATACCGTAGGCTTGAACCGACACATGTGATGTATTTAAACCGAAATACCCTATGCACGTTATGAACAGGAGATTGACTTGAACCGACACATGTGATGTATTTAAACCAGCCACAACGGCAGTCAAACTCATTTTCAGTAAACTTGAACCGACACATGTGATGTATTTAAACCTGTTACGATTGAAGGAAATTGTGACTATATTATTTTTCTTGAACCGACACATGTGATGTATTTAAACTTAAATCCCGTAAATAATGTTTCTTATCAGTCAGACTTGAACCGACACATGTGATGTATTTAAACCATGTAACCGATAATCGTTTAGAAGTCTATCCGAATCTTGAACCGACACATGTGATGTATTTAAACTTGAATGATGTAATATTTCCAACATATGTAGATTCTTGAACCGACACATGTGATGTATTTAAACAAGGCAGTCGCAGGGTATATCGCATTCTCTAACAAACTTGAACCGACACATGTGATGTATTTAAACTTCAATAGACCATTTTCAAGAATCTTTCCTGGTTGCTTGAACCGACACATGTGATGTATTTAAACCTCTTATAAAGTTCAAATACTTTTTTATTTCGCTTTCTTGAACCGACACATGTGATGTATTTAAACTTTGTAATTCTGAATACCAATCATCTTGAACTTGCTTGAACCGACACATGTGATGTATTTAAACTTTCTGCAAACATGTCAACGGGCGATTTTACTGTCTTGAACCGACACATGTGATGTATTTAAACTAGGTATAGTTTTCAATTATTAGTTTATACACATGCTTGAACCGACACATGTGATGTATTTAAACCTAAAAGCCTGAATATAATCTAGAGTCTCGAACTCCTTGAACCGACACATGTGATGTATTTAAACGCTCGTACAAATTGTTGGTCTTCTGATGGTGTTAACTTGAACCGACACATGTGATGTATTTAAACTATAAAGCTCTTCATATCATGTTCTGAAGATTTTTACTTGAACCGACACATGTGATGTATTTAAACTAGCTATCGCAAGCGGTAATGGATTAAAAAGTGCAACTTGAACCGACACATGTGATGTATTTAAACAAAGATTCGATTTGTTGGTGAGCGGTGCAGGTAACTTGAACCGACACATGTGATGTATTTAAACTCGCTATGAGAGGTATATAAGTATATAGATTAGACTTGAACCGACACATGTGATGTATTTAAACACAGAAACACCAGTTACTTTCTCCGCTAACCACCTTGAACCGACACATGTGATGTATTTAAACATGGCTAAAGACTCAGCGGTCTTGTACAACGCAGTTACTTGAACCGACACATGTGATGTATTTAAACTGTGTTGTATGCCAAACTCTTCTGCAAAAATACGAGCTTGAACCGACACATGTGATGTATTTAGGTACTGACAAATTAGCCACCTAAATTTTTATTATTGAAAAATCTAGCTAATCTGTAGTTTAACCAGAG
>MICC01000112.1:50886-60108 GCA_001829715.1 Sulfurimonas sp. RIFOXYB12_FULL_35_9 | reverse complement strand
AAAATCATCTGCTGATGAATCAAATAAAGTCACAATAGAAGTTTTGGAATGCTTTACAGGCAACGAATGCAAAGAATTTTCAATGGAAATGGCAATAGCCATGTATGATATATTTTCCCATAATAACTTTAGGGCTTTTAATCCTTATCCAAATCCTAAACGAGTTTCTGCCGTTAGCAAAATGATGCTTGCATTTAATACGGAAGAATCAATTGAAAGTGTTAATGGTATACAGTCAAGAAAAAACACTTGTGCTGATTTTTTAAGGAATCAAGTTCTGAAAATATTTAGATTAGAGGAATGTGAAGAATTACTCAAAGAGCATAAAAATGATATTTGGACTAACCAAATAAAGCATGCAATTGATGAGAAAAAACAAGCTAATATGGATGCTCAAGGGTATGGACATTACCCAATTGAATATGTTAAAGATTTTTTATTGAAACAGTCAATTATTTCTGAAAAAGATTTTTTTGAAGATGTTTGTATTAGATTGAATAACTTAGCTATTAGAATAAAAGCTAGTAGAGACGACCAAAAAGATAAATTTTATAATAGCAAAGTATCAAAAGATGAAAACTCGTGTAGAGATATTCTTTTAAACGATTTAAAACTTTTGTATGAAAAAGAATGGCTCTTAACACGGGAATCATACGAAGCAAATAATAAGCGTGTAGACATAAATATTAAATATAAAAACAATAATGATTATGAAGTACAAATAGAGTGTAAAAAGGATAAAAATAAAGATTTATTAACTGGCATAGAAACACAGCTTATTAATCAATATTTTTCATCTGGTGTTCAATATGGAATTTATCTCGTTTTTTATTTTGGAGAATGTAAGAAAACTTCCGAACAAACTTTGAAAGAACTTGAAGAAAAAATTTCTGAAAAATATATCAATAATATAAAAATAATCCTTATTGATTTACAAAAATAAAAATAAAGTTTCATGACAAATTGCAATATTTTTTATTACTCTCTATTTTTCTTGCTAGTATGTTTGTAATTATTTGATTTTTTTGGAGCGTACAGATGATAGAAAAAGAACTTATCCACAGCCTGACTAAAAATTTTGAAGATTTTGCAAATCAAACAGACGATAAGGTTGAGTTTTGGTTGGCAAGAGATTTACAACACTTACTCGGTTATGCTGAATGGCGTAATTTTCAAAATGCCATTTCAAAAGCAAAAACTGCTTGTGATGTATCGGGTCAAAATATATCAGACCATTTTGTTGACATCAACAAAATGGTTGAAATAGGGTCAGGTGCGACAAAAGAGGTCGATGACATCATGCTTACTCGTTATGCATGTTATCTCATCGCTCAAAATGGAGACAGTAAAAAAGAGCAGATTGCTTTCGCGCAAACTTACTTCGCTCTTCAAACAAGAAAAGCCGAACTCATTGAACAGAGATTACTGGAAAACGAGAGAGTAGAGGCTAGAGTTAAATTGGCTCAAACAGAAAAAGAACTCTCAAAAGTGATTTATGAACAAACGGGAGGCAATGACAATTTTGCACTCATCAGAAGCAAAGGTGACCAAGCACTTTTTAATCGTACAACGGCACAGATGAAAGAGAAATGGAATATAAAAAATAAACCTTTAGCCGATTTTATGCCGACAATTTTACTCAAAGCAAAAGATTTTGCAACGGAAATCACTATTTACAATGCAAGAGAAAACAATATGCAAAGTGAAAATCAAATCTCAAATGAACATGTAACAAATAACAAAGCAGTAAGGGATACGCTTATCTCCCGTGGCATAACTCCTGAAAATGTAAAGCCAGAAGAAGACATCAAAAAAGTTGAAAGAAAGCTTGCCAGCGAGAAGAAAAAAACTTTGGGTAGTAAAGATAGTTTGAAATAAGGAAAAAGACAATGAATAATCAAATCAAGTCAAACATAATCATCTACAAAGATATAAATGGAGAGATAAAGCTTGATGTATCACTTGAAAACGATACCGTATGGCTGAGTCAGAAGCAGATGGAAGTGCTTTTTGATAGAGATAAGTCTGTTATCTCAAGGCATATAAGAAATATTTTTAAAGAGGGCGAACTCGATAAAAACTCAACTGTTGCAAAAAATGCAACAGTTCAAAAAGAGGGAGGGAGAGAAGTCGTAAGGGAGATTGACTTTTATAACCTAGATATGATTATCTCACTTGGTTACAGAGTAAATTCTAAAAGAGCCACAAGCTTTAGAGTCTGGGCAACAAAAGTCTTAAAAGAGTATCTCGTAAACGGCTATGCTATTAACCAAAAAAGGTTAGAACAAAAAGGGCTTAAAGAGTTAAATGAGACTATATCACTCCTGCAAAATACTATCTCACAAAGTGAGCTTGAACTTCATGAAGCCAAAGGGCTGTTGGATGTAATACTAAACTACTCTCGTACTTGGTCACTGTTACAAGGTTATGATGAGGACTCTTTACATGTAAACATTGAGCCAAAAGAAGCAAAGTTCGTTTTGGATTTTGATGAGGCAAAAGAGGCTATCGCACAACTAAAAAGGGAGCTTATGAGAAAAGGCGAAGCTACCGAGCTTTTCGGACATGAAAAAGCGGGAGAGTTTGGCGGAATGGTGCGAAACATCTACCAAACATTTGGCGGTGTTGATTTGCTCCCTAGCGTAGAAGAGAAAGCGGCAAATCTGCTCTACTACATCATCAAAGGGCATCCGTTTAATGACGGCAACAAACGCATCGGTGCTTTTATATTTATTCTCTTTTTGGCTAAAAACAATATGCTTTATAAAAATAGCGGCGAGCTAAAAATCAACGATAACGCCCTTGTGGCACTTTCACTCATGACTGCCAAAAGCGACCCGCAACAAAAAGAAACTGTGATAAATCTGATAGTAAATATCTTGGGGGAATAGATGGATAAACTCATAAGAAACTCTACGGCAGAATTTTTGATATTTACTTCTCAAAGTGGTGAAAACAGCATAGAAGTAAAAGTTTTTGACGAATCTGTTTGGCTAACTCAAAATATGATAGCCCAGCTTTTTGATGTACAAAGACCAGCTATCACAAAACACCTGAAGAATATTTTTGAAAGCTATGAGTTAGATGAAAATTCAGTTAGTTCCATTTTGGAACATACTGCTAATGATGGTAAAAATTATAATACAAAATACTATAACTTAGATGCCATCATCTCCGTAGGATATAGAGTAAACTCAAAAAAAGCGACACAGTTTAGACAGTGGGCAACTGGTGTGCTAAAAGAGTTTGCTATTAAAGGGTTTGTGCTTGATAAAAAGCGACTTGAAAACGGTTCATTTTTAGGACAAAACTATTTTGATAAGCTCTTAGAAGAGATAAGAGAAATTCGTTTAAGTGAGAGGATGTTTTATCAAAAGATTACTGATATTTATACCACAAGTGTGGATTACAACAAAGACGATGAGACCACCAAAAAGTTTTTTGCAAAGGTGCAGAACAAACTTCATTTTGCTATTCACGGTCATACAGCAGCCGAACTCATCTACTATAGAGCAGATAGTCAAAAAGAGCATATGGGACTAACTTCTTATGATAATGCACCTAGTGGAAAGATACTAAAAACAGATGTTACCATAGCAAAAAACTATCTCTCAAAAGAAGAACTTGACTCCCTTGGTCGAATCGTCAATGCTTTTTTAGACCTTGCAGAAGGTAGAGCTAAGAGAAATATCCCAATGAATATGGAAGATTGGGCTTCAAGGCTTGATATGTTTTTAGAGTTTGATGATAGAAAGATTTTACAAAATGCAGGAAAAATTACCAAAAAGATAGCAGATGAACATGCCCTGAGCGAATTTGAAAAATATCGTGTGGTTCAAGATAGACTTTTTATGAGTGATTTTGATAAACAACTTTTAGAATTACAACGCAAAAAATAACGAAGGAAAAAAAATGGTTTCAGTAAAATATCTTCATCAGGTTCAGGCACTTTTGCTCTCTGGTTTTATGAGTTTTATCATGTCGGGAGCGATTACATTTATCAACTTAGGGTTGGTGGATGATTTTGTTTCAGTTTGGATACATGCATGGTTAGTCGCGTATGCTATCGCATTTCCGACCATATTGCTTGTATTTCCTTTTGCCCGCAAGCTAGCTATGAAAATAGCATCCAAATAAAAAATGTCAAAACTACTAATTTTATTGATATTTATTTTACCTCTGTTTGCAAAAGAGCCAAATTTCGGCAAGTATGACGGAAGTGCGGTCATCTTGGATCTAAACAGTTCAGAAAAAAGAGTTTTTGGAATGCGTGCAGATGAAAAATTTAGTCCGTGTTCTACTTTTAAAATCCTAAACTCTATGATAGCTCTTGATAGTGGAGTTGTAAAAGATGAGAATGAGGTTATAAAGTGGGACGGCATAAAACGAGAATACCCTGCATGGAATCAAGACCATACTATGCGTTCCGCCATAGCTGTATCTGCCGTATGGTTTTATCAAGAACTGGCTAGTCGTATAGGCGAGCAGAGAATGAAAGAGTATGTAAGCAGAGTTAAGTACGGTAATGCGGATACTTCCAATACTCTTACGGACTTTTGGCTTGGAAATGGAAGTCTCAAAATCTCTTTAAACGAACAGGTTGATTTTCTCTCACGACTTATGCGCAATGATTTGGACTTTCCCCAACATGTAATGGACACGCTTAAAGATATTATCACTTTAGAAAAAAGTGATACTTACCTGCTTGGCGGAAAAACAGGAAGCTGCGGTGGGGCAGGCTGGTTTGTAGGTTTTGTGCAAAACCATGACAAAACCACTGTTTTTGCTTTTAACATTAAAGGCGAGGGCGCAAACGGAGTAGAAGCAAAAAAAATAGCTTTGGAATATTTGAAAAGATGAGCGGTTACAAAATTGATGTAAAATTAGAAAAAAGATTAAAAACACTCACAAATTATTAGGCATAAATAGTACCAAGCCGCTTTGTTGATAATGGATAGTCTTGCATCCAGTCGATTTGATGTGACAAATATCCACGATTTGGTGCATCGTTTGGTGCATAGGTTTGGGCATCGACACCGGAGCCGTATTTTGAAAAAGCTTTGTCGATAATTTGTGCAAGTTTTTCTGTTAAAGCTTCACCCTTTAGGTTTTGTAATTCATTAGAATTATATGCATTGTTTATAGCTTCGCTTGCTACTGATGAATTACTGCCAAAACCGGCACTCCCATCAGCCCAAAGTACCCCTATGATATTGTTTCCTGCACGATAAACGGTATGTGCTTTTGTTTGCGCCTGTTGTTCAAGTATCTGTTGCCTTTGTGATTCGCTAGGCTCTTTAATGGTATTTATAATGTCTTTTATGCTTGAATCAAAAAGTTTCTTTTGAGGTGTATCAAGTGCTACTAATGAGCTAACGGGAATTGACTGGATATTCATCTCTACTCCTTTGATTTGAAAGGTTTTTTAAACGATTTTACATTTATTTTTTATTGAAATATAATAAGCAATAGTAATTCCAATGTGGCAATAGTTATCTAAGTGTGAGTAGATTTTTATTGAAATAAGCAGTTCGTTTGTTGCCGATAGATAGGTGTTGATATTTGAAGTCTCAAATGTGAACTATGAGAGGCTAAAATAGTTTTAAATAATTGAGCTTTACGGTTATACGGAGCTAAAAAAAAATAAGGAGTTGTTTTTATGATAAATTGCAGAGTTGCGAAGATTGAAGATGTAAAAGAGTTATGCAGGCTGTTAAATCAGCTTTTTACACAAGAGGCGGAATTTCTGCCCGATGAGATGTCACAAGAAATAGCCTTAAAAAAAATTATCTCAGATGAGAGTATCGGAGAGATTTTTGTTGCACAAAAAGATGACAAAATAGTTGCAATGGTAAATATCTTATATACCGTCTCAACGGTTTTGGGAGCAAAAGTGGCTATTTTAGAAGATATGATTGTAGATAAGCAGTATCGTGGGCAAGATATCGGTTCATCGCTGATAGATTTTTCGCTAAAGAGCATAAAAGAAAAAGGGTGCGTACGCGTAACTCTTCTAGCCGACGACAACAACTTCAAAGCTCATAAGTTTTACGAAAAGCACGGTTTTGTAAAATCAAATATGATACCTTTTAGAAAACTATCCTGAGTGCCAAATGTTACAGACTAATACAGATACAAAAAGTACGACAAAATATATTATATGGATGATTATTGCTATGCTTTTTTGGGGGATTGCATGGACTGCCGGTAAGGTCGCAGCGGAGCATTCAAACGCAGAAGTTGCCGCATTTTGGCGTTATGCCATCTCTTTTATAACCATCATTCCGCTTGTCTGGTATTTGAAAACTCCGCTTAAGACGGATCGGATCGGATTTTTATATATGTTCTTAGCAGGGGCGTTAACTTCACTCTTCAACTATCTATTTTTTACGGGGCTTGCACACGGAGATGCTGGATACGGCGGAACTATGGTCACTTCTCTGGCGCCTATTATTACCTATGCGCTCTCTATCTCTTTTTTAGGCACAAAAGTCTCTGCTAGGCAGATAACGGCGCTTGCAATAGGAGTATTTGGCGCGCTTGTTCTTCTTCGCATACCGTTTGACGGATTTGCTTTTTTAAACGCAGAGAGTTCCTACTTTTTAGGTTGTGCAGTAGTGTGGGCGCTTGTTACGGTAATCTCTCAAAAAGTATCTTCAAGAGCGGATCCTATGTTTTACTCTTTTGTGGTATTTGGGATTACCGCTTTCATAAATATGCTCTTCGCCCTTCCTCATCATCCGTTTGACTTTGAGGCATATGACGGCATATTTTGGGCAACCATACTCTTTATCGGGATCGTTCCTGGAACATTTAGCACTGCTCTATATTTCGTCTCGGCAGGCAAAGTCGGAGCGGACAAAACAGGCGTGTTTATGTTCATCGTCCCTATAGGCGCAATGGTATCAAGCGCTATCGTATACAAAGAAGAGATCGCTATGACGACCGTGATCGGATGTTTGCTTGCGTTTGCGGCAATAATCTTATTTAATATCAAAAGATCTAAAAAATTTTCAAATTAAAAGAAAAGAGAGTAATATAGCAAACAGCAGTTACATAATAAAAGGTCGTTAATGCTAAAAAAATATTATCACTACTTTTTTTTACTGACCTTGGCGGTTATAGTTTTTTACAGCAGTGATTTTAAGGTTATCATTGCCGGAATCGCTATTTTTTTAGTTGGTATGATTTTTATGGAGGATGGATTTAAACTCTTTAGCGGCGGAGTTTTAGAGAGAGCTTTGCATGTAAGTACAGATACCGTTCCAAAAGCCGTTGCCATAGGTATTATAGCGACATCTATCGTGCAAAGTTCATCTCTGATTTCTATAATAATTATCTCATTTTTAAGTGCGGAACTTATAACATTAAGCGGTGCTATCGGTGTAATATTTGGCTCAAACATAGGTTCAACTACAACCGCATGGATAATATCATCTTTGGGTCTGGAAATAGATATAGCGACCTATGCAATGCCTATGATAATTTTTGGAGCGGTATTTGTTTTTTCCGATACTAAAAGCTATCAGGGTGTCGGAAAGATTTTGCTTGGACTCGGTTTTGTTTTTTTGGGTATCGACTACATGAAAGACGGTTTTGAAGTTTTACAAGGCAGGTTTGACCTCTCAAAATATGCGCTGGAAGGCTATCTTGGAGTTCTTGTATACATCTCTTTTGGACTTATCGCCACTGTCATCATGCAGTCAAGCGCGGCAACTATGGCACTTATCATAACGGCACTTGCAACAAACCAAATCATTTTTGTAAATGCCCTTGAACTTGCTATCGGAGCAAATGTCGGTACGACGATTACTGCGATTTTGGGAGCCATTTCCTCAAATGCAAACGGAAAAAGAGTAGCACTTGCACACTTTATTTTCAACTTTACGGCGGCGGTTGTAGCAGTGGTTTTTTTATATCAGCTTATGGATTTTACGACATTTTTGGCTTCAAAAATAGGTATAGCAGACCATGATTACGGTATGAAGTTGGCACTTTTTCATACTGTTTTTAATACCATGGGAGTACTTATAATCTCACCTTTTACAAAAAAATTCGTAAAATATCTTGAGATGCTTTTTATTGAGGTAAATCTCTATGCGCTAAAGCCTCTCTACCTTGACAATGTGGTTATAAATGTACCCGACGCCGCCATCGAATCCATAAAAAAAGAGACTATACATCTTTACGACAGCGCTATTGAAGCGATTTCTCACTCCATGTTTTTGCATCGACACGCTTTTATAAAAAATCCGGATCTGGTGGGTGCTGTTAAAAATTCAGACATGAGCATAGATGCAGATATAAGCAAGTTTTATACAGACAAAGTTAAAACACTTTACGGTGAGATTATCCATTATGCAACGCTCTCTCAAGAAAACATGAACGAAGAGAATCAAAACAGAGTTTATGATTTAAAGCTCGCTTCTCGTGAGATTGTAGAAGCTATGAAAAATATGCGTGATTTGCAAAGAAACATATTTTACTACTCAAAATCAAAAAACTCATATATAAAAGAGGAGTATAACAACCTAAGAGTCTATATCGCTAAAACGATAGATACGATAGAGAAACTAAAAGAACATGTAGATGATCTAGACGTTATAACTTCAATCGAACTCTTAAAAGAGGGCATTAAAGGGTTGGACAGCATAAAAAACAGCCGTATTGATACGCTTATAAGAGAAAATAAGATTGACTCAAAAATGGCGACTTCTCTTATTAATGACAGTGCTTTTGCCTATGATGTATCGCAAAAGTTGATACAGGTTGCTACCACACTGTGGATAAAAGATAAAGATATCAGAACTCTGGGGGTACAAAAATGAAAATTGGTAAAGTGCTTGAGGGCATTGAGAAGCTATTTTTTAGTGATATAAACGATGAAAAAAAGCAAGAAAAACTAAAAGAAAAGCTTCTAAAAAAAATAGAAGAGACAAAGATAGAGATAAAAAACTCAAGCACGGATGAAGAGCTGCGAGATCTAAAAGCAAAACTCTACATCCTAAAAAAACTGCTGGAGAGAGTTTAAATCACATAGAATATAAAATATACTCGATTGCCTCTAAAAGTTTGGCGTTATCAACGCTGTTTGCATGTGCGTATGCAAGTGCTGCGCCTGCGCCGACTCCCTCTTTTGCTTCGCCATCGTCATACTTTTTAAGCACGCCGATAGTTGCATTTGCAAATGAAAACGAGGTGTATATCGCATTTGGCGTATAG
>MICC01000112.1:3456-50849 GCA_001829715.1 Sulfurimonas sp. RIFOXYB12_FULL_35_9 | reverse complement strand
TGTCATTTGCCACCCAGAACGTTGTTGCAAGAGTGATATTTTCATGTTTTACTCTCATCAAAACATCTTCTCTGAGTCTGTCTGCTACCAAAAGGCACGCTGCCATCTGCGTTCCGCCTGCTAAGACAATGTGAAACCTTTTTGATGCGCTCATCAAAAAACCGGCACAAAAGAGAAGCATATTGTCGCTCACATGTGAGAGCTTCTTAAAGTTGCTCATCCCCTCATGTACAAGAGAGAGAGCCTTATTTATGGTTTCATCTCTTATGCCGCTCGGTACATGTAAAAAACTTGACGAAAAATCGCCTCTGCAGTTATACCCGAGTGCCAAAGCCGTTGCTGTAGCAGTCGTCGTTCCGCTTGGCGTACTCTCTGCTAAAATAAGATAACTTCCCTTCAACTCATAACTCTCTCCATAAGCAAACCCTTTGTTAAAAACAGACCTTGCATCTATGTTCGCACCTGTTACTATGGATTCTGAGGGCAAGATACCAAAACTTTTGTATGTAGAGTTTTTCGGAAGTTTAACAAGACCCAGATCCAAAATCTCGATGCTGCTAAATGGAACAAGGTTGTGTACTGCCCTTGTAATTATTGCAGGAGTCGGCACGCCTGTAGGAGTCTCTGCAAGTTCGCCGAGTGAAAAAACTTTTCCATTTGTAATAAACTCCGCATCAAGCGTGGGCGTGAGAGAAATCATTCCGGGGATTCCAGCTTGCGTAATCCCGTCAATTTCGCATGTTTTTGTGACTGATGCCGCTAGTAAAAAGTCTGCTTTGCCCGTGGGAAGTGAACTAGGCTCATTTGTAAATATATTGTATGTTTTAATATTTTATCCTTTTATGCAGTTTGATTATTAAATTTTTATTCCAAATTTTTCAAGAGTAAATATAACGCCGTAGTAAGCAAGAATAGTCATTGATACCGAAATGAACATACTCGGATAAAAGCCTATCCCATTTTTTATTAAAATAGGAAAAGCAATAAACAATATCATTGACGGTGCTATCAACCAGATAATTCTATTTGAAAATTCTACTGCGCTGCTACTGTCGTTTGTATCTATATACATCCATGTCATAGCCAAGATTGATACTAACGGAACGGCTGCCAGCAAAGCACCCGCCAAGCTGTACCTTTTCCCTATTTCAGATATAAAGACAATTAGAAATGCTGTTATAATGAGTTTTGTAATGTAATAAGCCAATAGTTCTCCTTATATATCAATCTGTATTAATACAGATTGATAGTATAGTTATTTTCCCGTAAAGTTTGCACCTGCCATTTCGCCGTATTGGTTTACAAAAATATAAAAACTATGACGCTCTTGATTAGGCTCTTTGTCATTTTTAAATGTAAAGATCCACTCCGGCATTGAGTTGTAAGTTTGCTTATTGACACTGTGAACAGCAACTCCTGCCCAACTTTTGTCAAGTTTACCGCTTTGAACAAAATTTTTGATTTGTCGCATAGCAACCTCTTTGGCTTTAGCTTCATTAACTACTGTTTTTGAATGGCTGTGACCATGATCATGACCATGGTCATGATTTCCGCCTGCATATAGTGGGCTGACACTTAGTGTCAATGCGGCTGCAAAAGCAGCATTAGTGATGATTTTTTTCATTGTGTTTTCCTTTTTAATCTTCTATTAGGCACTAAAACGAACAAGTCTGTTTTAGCGGCAGGGATAAATTATCCCGACAGTTATTATAATGAACCGTGTGAATATTGTTTGATTTTTTCAGCTTCCATATCCATATGTATATGCGTGTGAGCATCTTTGTTAAAACCAAACTCTTCTTCATTAGTTGTATGTAGATAGCCGTGCAGTTGCATAAGCAGCAGCATAAACCCTGCGAACATCAAAGCATGGTTGGCTACCTTGCTATGTTGCATAAATGATGTTTTTTGTCGCCAAATCATCAGGATAAAGAGGATGGGAATTAAGGCAAGTACCTGTCCAAACTCTACGCCGATATTGAATGAAATTATCCTAAGTAGTATATCAAGGTTGTTTTCACCAAGCGGTAACTGTTGCAACCGTGTTGAGAGTCCAAATCCGTGGATAAGACCAAAAAGCAATACCATCCACAAAAGATTTGGAGATTTTACATGCAGATAATTCTCAAAACCTTTGTTGTTATCAAATGCTTTGTATATTACACTCATAGCGATAACAGCATCAATCAGATAATAATTGGCATTGATTCCCATAAAAGTTGCCAAAATCAGCGTGATACTGTGTCCGAGTGTAAACACGGAAACGAATTTGACAATGTCTTTGAAAGTGTTAAGGAAAAAGACTACGCCCAATAAAAAAAGCAGATGGTCATATCCCGTTAGCATGTGTGTCGCACCAAGCCAGATATATCGGAGGTTTCCGCCATCAAGCATTGCCTGCTTGTCATCAGCAGAGATACCATGTGCGTAAGCAAAGGTGCTAAATAGAACCAATACGCCTAAAACTAAAAATTTTTTCATATATATCCTAATCAATATAGTTTGTGTTTAAAGTAACAATATAAATAAATTAGGCGATAGGGGGACGAAGAAGTTCGCTTGGAATAAAATTATTATGTAATATTTTAAGTTCAAAATGCTCATTATCTCTATATAAAAATGCAGTTATTTCAACAATTTTGTTTGAATAAAAGTCTACAAGATTTATTTTGTGATTATGTCCATGTGAATGCGAATGTTCAATATTGTGATGGGTGTGATAATGATGATGCTCAAAGAGTACACAGGAGTCGTGAGTATGACTTTTTTGCCGTTGCACAAAATTTTCAAGTGCAAATATATTGACAAATGTAATACAAAGCACGATAAAACCGACTATAAGATATTGTCTCATCGTGTTTGCTCCTTCAAATTTATATTTTGAATTTTATCATATTTCAAACAGTGTTAGCGAGCAGTTTTCTACTTTCATACAAAAAGCCTCTTCCAAAGTGATTTTTTTAACAATGCTCATTAAAACACGGATAACTCCCGCATGAGTTACGACTAAAACAGACTCTTTGTTCAGCGATGGCAAAAACTCAAAGAAAAACTTCTCTACCCTTTTTATGTACTCTCTGTAAGGTTCACCATCAAGCGACTCTATCCACTGCAAAAAATCCACATACTCTATCTCACCCTCTGAAATAATCTCATCAAAACTAAGCCCTTCATGTTTGCCCCATGATTTTTCTCTGAGTTTATCGGTATAGATAGCCTCTTTTGCATGCAAAGAGTGTTTGAGTGTCTCTTTTGCACGGGGAAGGTCGGAGCAGAAAACCGCATCAAACTCTAAAATATCAAGTTTTTTTACAAGCTCTTTTGCTTGCATGTACCCTTTTTTAGAGAGTCCTATTTCGTTATGCCCGTTGTAGCAGTTTTGGTATCTCTCATCAACTTCGGCGTGGCGAACCAAGGTTACTCTCATACCAAGCCAAAGAGTAGAATATTTAAAATAATGAGTTCGCTAATTTCAATAGTAAAACCGTAGATGTCGCCAGTAAATCCGCCGTATCTTTTGATAAAAAAGCTTTTTATAACAAGCAAAACTAACAGAGCACTAACAAGCAGAAGCAGTTTGTTATAAAGTAAAAGAGCTAAAAATGAGTAAAAAAGCGTGATAAGCATTTGCGTTTTTGTAAACTCCTCTTTTGCCAAAGCACCCATTCCGTTTTGGCTTATATATGGGTAAAAAAAGATTGCCAAAACAGCGTTTAGTCTTGAGAGCATCAAGACAAGAGGCAAAAGGTAAAAAGCCTCAAGTGTTGCAAGAGAAGATGCTTTTAGGATAAGAAACGTAACGCTCATTATCATCCCCATTCCGCCGACATGGGGATCTTTCATAACTTCTAAGGCTCTCTCTTTTGAAACGTACAAACCATCCATTGTATCGCTAAAACCATCAAGATGAAGCGCGCCCGTAAGTAAAATCCAAAGAGCAAAAATGATAACGGCTAAATGTGTTGAGTCAACATAAGAATTTAAAAGCGAGTGCAAACCCCATAAAATAGAGCCTAAGATAAAACCTACAAGAGGGTAGAACATCACGGCATAACCGTTGATGCCTTTGTAAAAATCATGTATTTTAAACATAGGAACAGTTGTTAACATGGAAATTGCAAGGGCAAAACCTTTAAATATGTTTCTCATTTTATCCTCGTGGAGATGCCGGCAACGGTGTGGTAAACTTCATCACATCCGCTAGCTATAAGCTGAGATAGTTTTCCGCTGATATCTACAAACTCCCGTGCAAGAGCGTTATCGGGAATGATACCGCATCCAACATCGTTTAAAACAAAAACAACTGTTGTTTCAAGCGACAAAACAGCTTCTAACTCTTTTTTCATTTCAGTAAAACCAAACCCGTGATAGAGCATATTGTTTATCCACATGCTGACACACTCGACTAAAACGGCACTTTTACATGTAGAGATAATTTTATAGAGTTTTAGAGCCTCTTCGACCGTATCAAACTGTTCTCTTCTTTGCTCTTTATGCTCATCAACTCTTTGTTGCATCTCGTCATCTATAAATTCGGTAGTAGCCAGATAAAGTGGTTTGCCAAATGAGTTTTGTAGTATGTAGTTTTGGGCATTTAGCGATTTTCCGCTTTTGATGCCGCCGATAAAGAGTGTTTTTTTATTGCTCATAAAACGCCTTTTGAGTTCATTTTGTTATTTTAACAAAAATAATATTTTATACCACAGAGTATAATTGCTTTATATTAAGGTTGCTGAAATAAAATATACGTATGGGTAGCACTTTTAAGTGTGTTGCTGCACTTTTTAATAGTTTGAGATAGGTGTCTTAAAAGAGTAAGAAAGGCTCTTTTGAGGTAGTGTTTGTATTAAATTTAAAAAGGAAGTTTATCATGAGTAAAAAAGATGCTTATAAACAAAAAATCGAAGCAGAGTTAGAATTGGTTCAGGTTAAATTAGCAGAGTATAAAGCAAAGAGTAAGATTTATGCGGCAGATGTTCATATCAAGTATATTGAACATGTTGATGAACTTGAACACATGTATGAGGCTACTAAAGCAAAACTAAAAAACCTTGATGAAGCCGGCGAGGAAAAATGGGAACACTTTAAAGATGATGTAGAGAGTGCGTGGAATGCTCTAAGCGCTTCTGTAAAAGATGCTGCCGAAAAATTTAAAAAGTAAAATTTCATCCACTCTTCTCCTAAAGCAAAGCTTTAGGAGTCTCGCTTATTCTTAATCATTCTTATAGTATATAATTGTTCTGTTCTATCAAAAAAATTTATACAAACATCTTTTTTGTTACCCTACGTTGTTAAGTTTAAAACGGTTGATATCGTTTGTCGCTAAGGTTTTATCATTTTTAATATTAAGTAAATAAAGGGATTTGTTTTTTAAAAGAGGGAAGAAAAACTCCACCCAAAAGGTGGATGGAGCGTAAAATTAGAGATTTTTACTAAGATTAGTAAAGATCTTGACTTGGATGGTTAGGTTTGCTAGCTTCTGTGTTGCTATCGTTGTTTATATCGTAAGTTACGATGTTGTCAGCTTGAAGAGCACCTAATGTAAGAGCGATTAATAAAATGATGTTTTTCATCTTGTATCCTTTGGTAAGAGAGCTTTACCCTCTAGTATTTTTAAATCGGAGTAATTTTATCCGATTTAACTTTTTGGCTTCTTATCGTTTTTCAAGTAGCAATTTTTTTTAAGATTATATTATGCTGACTGTCCCATATTTTTCTGCGTGGGAGTGTGTATTTCAGGTTATTTTTCTATCCTATTTTGTGTCATTTTGGAACATAAACTCTTTATATATTTATTTAACTTTTTACTTAACTATGTTATAATCAAACTTATAATATAAATACATATATGGAACTGTAAATGCTGTATTTAAATTGTTCTGATATGAATTTAATATGGAGTTGTTATTATGAAAAGAACCATCGCAAACACAAATAACTATTTTTCTTCTTCTGTTAAAAAACAAACAATGATTGTAAATTCTGTATATACTTCTGCTAAGGTTGAAGGTTCTAAAACAACAAAAAAAGAACTTAAAGAACATTATAAGCTTATCCATTCATAATTTCTTCAATTTTTGATTTCAACAACTCTCTCATAGGCTCATAATCACAATTATAGCCTTGATGAATTTTTTGAATATAGTTATCACCATTTTTTAAATTTAATCCTATCATTGGAAAGCCATTTTTAGCCAAAATAATATCACATACCAATCTACTCAGCCTGCCATTACCTTCTCTAAATGGATGCATGAAAAGAAACTCACTAATAAATTGAGCCAAATCTAAGGTAATTATATCTATATCATCATAGTTAGTTTTACTAATCTTTACAATCAACTCATCAAGCTGAGGAATAGCTTCTAAAAATTCTAATCGCCAACACCAAGCTTCATCTCCACCACCTTTGCTCATCTCAACAGTTCTTAAATCACCGGCAAAAGGGTATATAGTTTCAAAAATCGCTTTATGCCATTTTTTAATTGTGTTAAAATTGAAAGATTTTGATATATCAAGGTTATCTACCAAATAATCATAAACCTCTAAGAGCTTTAAATCTTCTTTTTTTTGAATTAAATCTTGATTTGTTGATTTTAAATAGTTAATACAAACACCTTTTGATGTTGTAATAGTTTGTATGTTTTTGCTATCCCAATTATTCCAAGGGTTTTTAGTAATATCCTTATCATCTATAAAACTACACTCATCTGTTTTAGTATTTAAGATGCTTAACGGAGGTTTTTTTTCACTAAAATATTTTCTATCACTCTCATACCAATATTGGTATGTTTTAGCTTTTTTCAGCTTAAAAGCATATAGTAAATATTTTGTTTTTGTCATATTAATCAGCTTTTTCTTTAATAATTTTATATTTTCTTTATAAGCAATGGTTGTTCCTAGCTCCTATGCTCCTGCGTGGGAGTGAGTATTTCAGGTTATTTTACAGTATGCATTTCCATGGAGACCGTGGGAACGGGAAAAAGTGGAGATTCATTCACTGGGGTGTAACTTAAGTCTATAATGTTTAGTTATTAATAGTTATTTTAATAACACTGAAGTAAAATCTTAAGGGTAACTAAGATATTATTATTTGATTAGGAGGGTTGGATGAAAAAACAAATATTAGGTAGTTTAGTTATTTTACTTGTAGTGGGCTTATGTCTGGGGTGTAGTTCGGCAATGTCTCCTTATTCTCCTTATTATTCGCCGATTGATGAAGCTATTAAGGCATGTTCTTTAGGCTACACAACAGAATTAAAATCTGTCGTTACCGTAGCATACAATAATACTGAAGCCAAAAAGGCTGATATAAATTTTGAAGCTGGTATGAAAGAAGAATTAAACAGTCAGATTATGCTTTTTGCTAATAATAATGCTAACAGAAATAATAAAGATTTAATTGATTTAATTAAAAAAACTCAAGACTGTGTAATTAATGAAATAGATAAAAAACGCTTAAAGACGAGAAAAGATTTTATATATGAATGTAAAGAAGATTTACAAAAAAGGGTTGCAGGAAAGAATGGAAATTGGCCAGAAGTAAAGGATTATTCTTTTGTTCCCAATCATTCAAAAAACTCCGAAACTAGCATTGTTATGAGTGCTTATATTGATTATACTGGAAGCAAAAGTTATAGAGGTCTTTTTGCATGTGAAATAAAAAATAACCAGTACTATGATTTCACTAGATTTGAATAATTATACTTCTTGCATAACCATGGTTCCGTTAATTTTATAACCTAGTTCATATTATTTCCTTTTTAAAAGTCAAGTTAGTAGTAGTACTCAAAGATATCGTGCAGAAAGCCGTCTTGGTATTTTTCCTCTTTTACTGCTTTTATAAACTCTATTTTTGCCAAATAATTTTGATAAGCACTCCAGCGTTTTGCAACTAAAGATTCATCTTGTTTATATGTTTTGAGAATTGAAGCTTGAAATATAGACAATATCTAACCTTTAAAAATATTTTTATTAATTTTACCTAAAACATAACAAACTAAAGTTGAAAGGTTAGAACCTTTTATATAAATTTTTATGACTTATAATAGCGGTTTAGAGTTCATCTAAAAATTTTATAATTTTCTCAGTAGGTCGTCCGATAATTGCCCTGCCACCTTTAATAATCACAGGACGTTCGATAAGTTTTGGGTGCTTAACCATCGCTAAAATCAGCTTATTTTCATCAAGTTCATCTGCTAGATTTAGCTCTGTATATAACTCTTCTTTTGTTCTCATAAGCTCTCTTGCAGATACGCCAAGCATTTTTAAAACTTCTCTAATTTGCATCTCATCAGGGGAATTCTCCAGATACTTAACTACACTAGCTTCATATCCGCCGTTATTTAAAATTTCCATTGCCTCACGGGATTTTGAGCATTTTGGATTATGCCAAATTGTAATTTCACTCATTTTTTAGCTCCTTTTATCTGATGTTGGAGTATATAATATTCCTACTTAGTTACTTTGCACCCGCTCATGATTTTTTTCCAATCAAGGTCAAAGTTTTTTTTCACATGAGCCTTATGATGAGGTACGGTGCATTTTGAGCAATCTTGATGGATAAAACTACCGTGTGAGAGCTTAGAGCCGTTATTTATATCACATTTGCTCAGAATCTTTTTAGCGTTATACTCATCAAGCCCCTCATCGTCAAATCTGAAATTTGGGCATCCGCAAAGGTAGCAGTTAAGCTTCTCCATCTCGTGACATTTCTTGTTATCTTTGTAAAGCGGACAAAAATCAATCTCCTCTTTTGCCATATTTTCATACTCAAAGTAGTTGATTATTTCATCTTCGCCAAGCCCTTTTGCCACAAGCTTATCGACGATTTTTTTATGTTTTGCCGCGTGTGTTTCAAACCACTCTTCGTAACTCATAAAATCATACTCCTCTTTTTAAGCTCTAGCCTGTCGTACATCGCTAACATGTTATAGTAGTCGTTATGAAGTGTTATATCTATCAAAAACTCTTCACCTGCAATGATGCCTCTTGCCTTCTCGACTCTCTCCTGAGTGAAAACATTAAACAGTGCCTCTTTATACTCCCTGAAATTTTCGCCGTTTTCATCCATACGGATAAGCTCTGCGACAACATGACCAAGTCTGTTTTCTCTATTTTGCAAAAGCTCCAACGCCTGTTCATTCTCGCCTAAGAGCATATAGATCTGCGCTTTAAACTCTGCCATCGTAAAATTCTCTTTAAAGATAACACCGATATATTTACCCATGTCAAGCGACTCGTCCAGTCCCTCAATGAGTTCTAAAATCTCCTCTGCATCCTGCTCTGCAAAGTTTAAAACCATATCACGAATCTTTTTTCCGCTGTTTTTGTTGTTATAGATAAGGTCTTCCATCGGATAAACCTCTGAGATGCTTGGGATAAGTATTTGGCAAGAGTAAAATCCAAGATAGTCATACTCTCTCATGTAAATCTCTTTTTCCATCTCTTTGGCAATTTTGACTAAAAAGTCAAACTCGTTTTCTGTCCCATCTCCGTTATATCCCCATGATTTGTACTCAAAACTCTTTTTAGAGCTTAAAAAAGCAAATCCGAGCTTTCCGTTTGAGTCTACAAAATGGGACTCCAAGTTGAAACTATCCGATACTATGCTCATATCAAACGTCGGAATCTCAAACGCATCAAGTTCATCTAAATTACGCCCCTGCATAAGCTCAGTCATCGTTCTCTCTAAGCTCACTTCAACTATTGGGTGTGCTCCAAACGATACGAAAAGGGTGGAATTTTTTGGGTTTATCAGAGAGATAGCCGTTACCGGAAAGACTCCGCCAAGCGATGCGTCAAGCACCTCTACGATGTAGCCCTGAGCCTTAAGAGCTTCTACATCGCTATAAACTTTTTGAAATGATTTGACTCTCTCATCGGGAAATTTCGGCAGAGCGTAACCGTTTTTGATAATCTCAAGTTTTGCATATCTCTCATATATCTCGCTGAGTGCTTGAACCTGTGCCTCTTTTGGGGTGTTTCCGGTTGCGAGACCATTGCTTACATAGAGATTGTTTAAAATGTTTAGAGGAAAATATATCCTCTCGCCGCTAGAGTGTTTTACAAACTCAAGTGCAACGATTTTATCTTCAAAATCGCTGTTAAAGTCCACCAAATCCTCACCGTCAAGTTCACCGTTTGGATCATACATGTAAAGAAGTTCTTCATTTAAAAACTCTCCGTCAAACTCAAAATGCGCTTCATCTGGGTAATATTTTCTCTTTGGCAGATAAAAGTCGCTAAAGAAGTTATTTGTCTGCAGCCGCTCGATATACTCGCCCAAAGCACTTGCCATCGACGCTTCGGCAACAACACCTTTTCCGTTTGAGTAGATATGATTTGGCGCTTCATGTGAGCTTAGATTGACAGAGTAGCAGTTTTGAAGCGGATGCTTAGTTTGAGAAAATATAGTTTTACAGCCTACGTCTCCTAAAACCTTTTGCATTTTTGATATCGACTCCTCAAGCGGAGCGGTTTTTGATAAGAGATTCACTATTTTTTCCTGATGATAAGATATATAAAAAACGGTCCGCCAATGAGTGCCGTGACTATTCCGATAGGCAGTTCGCTTTGCGTTTGTATGCTTCGTGTAATTGTGTCACAAAAAACAAGAAAAAAACCGCCAAATAGTGCAGTTTTTATAATTCGCCCATTTACGGCTGATGGGTAGATTTTTGAGACGATATGAGGCGTGATAAGTCCTACAAAGCCGATAGGTCCGCTGATACTCACAAGCGTGCCGATAGCAAAAGAGGAGATGCCAAGAAGCAGATAGGTTATTTTTTTCGTATTTAGCCCTTTTAGTTTCGCACTCTCATCAGAGATGCCTAAAAGCTGAAGCTCAAATCTGTACATATAGACGACCATCACCAAGATAAGGGCGATAAATCCCACAACCATCGGACTTTGCCACCCGATAACGGAGAGAGAACCCATGGTAAAGCGGATAAGCATGTCATTTTGGATGGCACTACCTAGATAGAAAATTATCATAAGCGTTGAAGTGTAAAAAAGCGAGAGAGCGATTCCCAAAAGCAGAAGCGACTCATGCTGTGCATTTTTCAAAAATTTTGAAAGGTAAAGAAGAAGTGCTACGGTAAAAGCAGCTCCTAAAAATCCAAAGAGATTAACAGCCGTTATGCCGAAAACCAAACTTCCAAGCCCAAGTTTTATGGCGATTCCTGCTCCCAAAACCGCACCGCTTGATATGCCCAAAGTGTAAGGAGTCATAAGTGCGTTGCGAAATAGAGTTTGAAACAGAAGTCCGCTAAGAGCGAGGATTGTTCCTGCAGAAAAAGCAAAAAGAAGACGAGGCAAGCGAATGTCAAAAAAGATGGACGAACTAAGAGAGGAGAAATCAAAAACTTCATTTAGCTTAAGTTCTACCGCACCGATAAAAGGGGAAATAACAAAAACGGCAACTAAAAAAATCCATACTAAAAACCTACTCATACTTCACCGCCAATGAGTAAAACGGGACTCCGTAAAGCTCTCTTAAAACCTCATCGTCAAAAAAGCCGTTGTCGTAAATACGGACTTTTTTATCTTTTATAAAAGCTATAGGATTGCCGGCATAACATGCCAGATGCAAATCATGCGTTATAAGTATGACCTGATGTGTCTCTTTTAGCTTTTTTATATAATTTGCGATTACTTTTGAGTTACATGGATCTAAGTTTGCAGTCGGTTCGTCAAAAATGATGATTTTGCTCTGTTGCGAAAGTGCCGAGGCAATCATGGCAAGCTGCTGTTCTCCCGAACTCAGAGAGCTTAACGTGTGGTTTTTTAGATGTTCAAGCCCTAAGTGTTTTATATTCTCATGTGCTATTTCTTTATCCTCTTTTGAGTACTCAAAAAAGTTTTTCTTGTAAGCAAATCTCCCAAGCAGAACAAAGTCATAAAGGGTTATAAACGAGTCGTAAATTTCTAGTTTTGCAGGGATATAGGAGAGTGCTTTTGCTCTCTTTTGGGCAGATAGATTTTTGACATTTACCTCATCTATAACTATCTCTCCGCCGTACTCTATCAAAGAACAGATACAGCCCACAAGCGTACTTTTACCAGAACCGTTCGCACCGAGTATGCTCAGATGTGAAGATATGGTTATATCTATATCACTTAAGATTATCTGTTCGCCGTAGCTGCATGTGAGTGATTTTAACTCTATCATCGGTTCATCTCATAGCAAAGCCTCTCAATACTCAGAGCGACTCTGTGTGAGGGTATATTTATGTAACTCTCATCGACAACTGTTATTCGTCTGTTTTTACTTGCGTTAGTAGGAATTGAGTGCCACATGCTCAATGCTTTTTCCTCGTTTACATGCGGATTTGAGGCACGTGAATGGAGTATGATAATCTGGTCGGGATTTAGTGCTATAACATTTTCATAACCAAGAACGGGTTGGTTAGTTTGGTTAGAGGTGTATGCGTTAGCGTTGTTGGATAAAGAGATGATGTCGTTAAAAAATATGTCATTGCCGGCTATGTAGATGCCGCTTCTAATATCCTCATGCAGTCCGTAAACAATCATCACTTTATGAGGGGTTTTACTCTTTGGAGCGTTTTTGATTGCATCGTCTATTTCATCCGTGAGAGTTTTTGAGTCTGCATGTAGTTCGGTTGCGAGTTTTGAAATGGAACTTTTTATATCTTCGATAGTTTGCAGTTTTAGCATCAATGTTTTTATGCCGAATCTTTTTAGTTGTTCCAATATCTCTTGATTGAACTCCTGAGCGACAACCAAAGTAGGAGAAAGTGCTATGATTTTTTCTAGGTGCGGACTGGAGTAGCTTCCGATGATAGGCAGACTCTGTGCCTCTTTTGGGTAGAGCGAAAAGTCGCTTGTAGCCACAAGTGCATCTCCCTTTTTAAGAGCGTAAACTATCTCCGTGATGGATGGGCTAAGAGAGACAATCCTCTCTTTTGCCTCAAGAGTGAGTATAAAAAGCAGTGTCAAAAAAATAGTTTTCATACTCACCTTTTTTTAAAATTTCAGTTTTAATCCTGCTATCGCAGTTGTCGTAAAATCTAGCGGATAAATCGCATTGTCTTCTATCCATAAACCGTTTTTTTGGTTAAACAGATTGTTTATTTTAGCAAAAAGTTCCAAAGTATCTTTTGTGTAGGCAACCGATATATCGGTGGATGTGTAGGCATCTTGCTTCTGAGCAAAATTGTTCTCAAAATCATTTGCCGCATAAGCTTTAGAGCGATAGCTTTGAGTCAGTGCAAAAGCAATGCTTGAAGTCGGCAGATAACTTAGAGTCGCTTTTGCGTTATGGTTTGAGACACCCGGCAAGTTTTTGCCTGCATAGTTTTTGCCGTTTTGTATCTCCTCGTCTATCTTAGCCTTGACATAGTTGTAGTTTAGAGCAAGATTAAATATCTCGGAGATGATAAATTTGTCATAAACGTCAAAACCGTATTTATGTGACTTGTCTATGTTCGTATTTTTTGAGCTTATGTAAGAGGGATCCGTGTAGTAGTAGATTTCGTCCTTTAGCTTAACATAAAAAAGTGAGGTTTTAAACTTGTTTTTTGAGGTGATATTGTTATATCCAAGGGTAAAACTATCTGTTTTCATGGGGTCTATGAAGCCGTTAAAACTCACATTTCCAAGCCAATCTTTGTTGAAAAATCTGTCGATATCTGGAGCTTGATACGCATGTGCATAGTTTAGAAAAACCGAGCTTTTTTTGTCTAAAATGTAGTTGTAGCCCAGTTCTGCTCCAAAGAGTGAATAGTCGTCTTTTAGATTATTAAGAGCATCATCGTATCTGTAATCTACTGTCTCAACTCTTGCTCCGGCTTTTATGGAGTGGTTGTCAAAGTTAAAATTGCTCATGAGAAATGATGCCAAATTCTCTTTTGAGGTATCGCTTGCAATCGCATAACTGCTTGCATGTGAATCTCTTTTTCCCTCAAACATATCGACTCCGAAGCTTATACTGAAAAAATCATCTTTAAAATCGACACTCAATTTTGCAGAGTCGTAGTCATAATCGGCGATGGAAGAGTAGGTTATATAATTGGATCTTTTTTCTTCATGTCTTGCGTCTGCATGCAGAGATAATTTCTGATTTGCATAGTAGCTAACACCTGCATTTATGGCATCCGTGTCAAATTCTTGCTCGGTTGCTCCCCAGTTGGAGTTCCCTGCTTGTTTTACGTCCTCATTGTACTCATCAAGCGTCAAATAATTTGCGTATATTACATCTACTCGAGCCGTTGCCGCTCCTGCTCTTAGTTCAACCTTGTCAATCGGCAGATACGCTGCATTAAATGCTGCGGTGGAGAGCTTCTTCTCATCCCTCTCTTTGCCGCTGTTTATATGTCGGATTCCATCGCTTTTTTGTGCTTCGCCGCTGGCGGAGAGCGAGAGTTTGTCATCGCTGTGACCCAAATAAAATGCACCGTCAAAAGTTTTGTAACTTCCGCCATATATGCTTAACTCTTTATCGTTGTTCTTTTTGGTAGTGATGTTGATAACGCCGGCATTCGCCCCGTCACCGCCGATGACGATACCGCCGGATTTTATAATCTCGATTTTTTCTATGGAAGATGGGGAGATTGAGCCTAAAAGCGGAGCTATCATATCAATGTTGTTTATTTTTCTGCCATCAAGCGTTACTATGATATTTTGATAACCATCCTCTATGCCGTAACCCCTCATATCCAGTTTTTGAGAAAACGGATTTCCGTAAGAGGGCATTGCGATAACGGATGTTTGCTGATTTAAAAACTCATAAATATTTTGAACATGAGCTTTTTGTATATCTTCGCTCGTGTAGATCTCAACAGCGTCGGTTGATTTTAGCTCATCGGTTTGTATTGCCGTTGAGGTTATCTGCAAGGGTTTTAGCTCAATATCTTGAGCGACTAATATAGTTGAAGCCAGAAGCGATAAAAGTATCTTTTTTTTCATTGTTTTTTTTCCGTAAGTTTTATTTTTGGCGTGATAAAAAAGTTAAAGAAGTGGCGGAGAAATAGCATTGTTTAGGGTTTTAAAGTAGTTAAAATCAAGCTTTTGAGACGGGCAGAGTCGGAGTGTTTTTTTTGTGCGTCTTAAGTAGTAACGGTTACAATGGCAAGGTTTTAGAGAGATGGAGAGCGTGCAAAGCGTGGCGGCAAGATCTTCTTCTTCCAGCTCTGCATCCGGCTCATTACCCTGAAAATTTAACATATGAAAACTCTGCACTCTTGATGCAGTCGCATTTAGCGTTACTTGGTTAGAAGTCGCCGTAATCGCTCTTAAAGTAAAGTAGTTTTTGCCAAAGCCCTTTGGAAGTTTCACAAATCTCTCATCTGTTTATTTTTTGCAAGTATATCGAGTTTTATTTAAAAGAATTCGCTGTATTATTTAGTCTGTCAAAAGAAAAATCATATACTTATTATTTAAAAAATAGCCTCTTTTATAAATTATTTAAAAGCTACAACTACATTTTATTTCAAAAAAAAATAAATTAGTCGATTTTGTTTTTTATTGAAAAGATAGGGGATTCTTTGTTATGAAAATTAGTGGTTATACTGTTTATTCTAACGCAGATTACTTTAGCTATAAAAATTCTCAAAAACAAGAGGATGTTAGTGTTGTTGAAACAAAAATCGGAAATTCTTCTTTAGGCAGCTTTAAGAGTAATGAATTAGATAGCGATGGTATCACTCAAAATTTGGTTTCCGTTCAAAATAGCGGTGAAGATTCCACTATCAAAAATTTAAGCATATCACTGTTAGAGGGTATAAATAAAAAAGTTAAGCTTGGTAGTAATCTTGGACTTAATACTGTGTATACTGAAACACAAGCCCTTAAATTTGAAACAAATGCTATTGTGAAAACTGAAGATAAAAAAATTGAGCTAGACTTAAATGTCTCACTATCTAGAAGTTTTGTAGAACAAGTAAAAACCCCACAAATAAATTTTAGTAATATTACAAAGCTATGGGATCCACTTATACTTGATATGAGTGGTGTACTTCCTTCTCTAAGCTCAAAAAAATTCTCTTTTGATATTGACATAGATGGAACAAATGAGCAAATTTCTATGTTAGAAAAAGAGAGTGCTTTTCTAGCATTTGATAAAAATGAGAATAATAATGTAGATGATGGCGGTGAACTTTTCGGTGCAAAAAGTGGCGATGGATTCGAGGAGTTAAGAGGTTATGATGATGATAAAAATGGCTGGATAGATGAGAATGATAATATTTTTGATAAACTAAAAATTTGGCAAAAAACAGAAAATAAAAATGAATTAATAGCAATTGAAGAAGTTGGTATAGGAGCTATCTTTTTAGGAGATATTTCTACCCCTTTTGAGATAAAAAGTTCATCAAATGAGCTACTTGGTGCTATGAAAAAGAGTAGTTTTTTTCTTTTTGAAAACGGAAAAAGCAGTTTAATTTCTCAAATTGATTTGGCGATTATAACGGATAAAGAGACTTTAGATGGAGTTTCGGCTACAATAAACAGCTTAAATAAATTGCAAGGTATGAATTTATATAAAAATAAAGACACTAACAGTACGGGATCAAGTGATGCAAGATTAGAAAAACTTCAAGAGCTATTAAAGTCTACAGAAGCGAAGCTTCCAACAGCATCAGAAGACGAAAAACTATCATTACAAGATAAAATCAACTCAATTAATTCACAGATAATGTCATTGGTGTTGGCAAAAAACGTTTAGTTATTATATAGTTTTTGAACGCCCCCAACCCTAAGAAGCGCATTAACTTAATCATGAAGCATTTTAATAAACGTATCTATAATGTTTATATCGAGATGTTTGGGCATGCGTGTCTTCATTATATAGATGGCATCATAAGAGTGAATGGCCGCCTTATAGGAGCGTTTTGTCGTCAATGCGTCAAATACGTCACATACACCTATTATACGAGGGAAAAGCGTAATCTCTTTGTCTTTAAGCCCATCAGGATAGCCGTTGCCGTCAAGTTTTTCGTGATGATGTCTGATACCGTCTAGTATGTCTTTATTTTTTATGCCGATATTTAGTGCAATCTCATATCCAAGAGAAGGGTGCTTTTTCATCTTCTCAAACTCGTCTTGGCTTAAAGCTCCATGTTTGTTGATTATATTGTGTTCAATACCGCTTTTGCCGAGATCATGTAACAAAGCGGCACATCCTAAGTCATTCAGCTTTTTTTCATTCAAGCCCATCTCCGAACCCAGACATAGTGCGTAAATGCTTACATTAAGGGAGTGTGTATGAGTGTAATAGTCGTAACCGATTATTTTGATAAATGATTTTATGGTCTTTTCATTGTGAAAAATTGTCTCTATAATCGGTTCTATAATCTTCTTGGAACGCTGTACATTCTCAAGTGCGTCAGGATTTTTATAAAGAGAATCCGTCAACTGGGAAGTAGACGAGTAGATAATATCTACTTTTTCATTCAGTGAGAGTGACGCATCTTCAACTGTACGTTGAAGCTCTTCTTCCACAAAAGTTTCATACACACTCTTTTCATTTTGGTGCACGTAGAGTCTTTCTATCTCTTTTAGTTTCCTTCTGTGCTCTTCATCTATCACCGTGTCACTTTGTAAAAAAAGCGACATGTGAGTCAATGCATCGTTGAAAAATAGGCTGAAATTTATATGATCCCCAACTTTTAAGAGTCGTTTGTCTATCAGAACATAAGAGATAGGCGCACCCTCGCTAAGGTTGCAAAAGTTCGATTTTATACTTTGCTGCACTATTGTTTTTTGGTTCATATTTTTTCTTGTTGTTTTTACGTACAATAAATTTTTTGTAATCAGTTGATTTAGAACATTCGTTTGTATTGCCACTAGGACTATCTTTAGCTAAATATCCCAAGCGGCTAATATAGTTGAAGAGAGAAGTATAGCGAGATTTACTTTACTTCATGAAGCATATTGTCAAGTATGTCAAAGAGTTCATTGCTGGCATTTTCAGCTTCTGAGAAATAGCCTATTACCTTATTTATATCTTGTAAACAGCTCCCTTTTTTAACACACTCTATCGCAGCGATAGCGTTTGAGTGTACAGTTGAGTGAGGAGCATCTATCATAGCATATGATTTTGTCTTTCCAAATACTGTTTTGCCCTCTCCCTCTTTCCATTTTCCAAATCTGCAGTTATGATGATTTGAGAGCTCTATATTTTTATCGTTGAAAACACCGTCATAAGTATTTACTTTAAAAAGCACATGGTCTAGTTTTGCCAAATTTATAAAAAGCTGATACTGAGAGTGCAGGTTTTCCTCTTTTATAGTTTTGGTATTTTCAAGCAGCTCATCTAGCTCCACCTTAAATGTATCAAGGCTTTTTGAAGCCGTCATCGCTTCATCTTCTAGCTTTTCGCTCTCCGCATGCATGATGTGAGAATTTTGTTTTAGCGTATTTATATTTATCTCAACTTCTGAGGTCGCCTTTTGAGTTCTCTCCGCCAGCTTCCTAACTTCATCGGCAACAACGGCAAATCCTCTTCCATGCTCTCCGGCACGAGCTGCTTCAATAGCGGCATTTAATGCAAGCAGATTTGTCTGGTCTGATATATCTTTTATAAGATTTATAACCTCCGATATTGCGCTTACGCTTCCGTTTAAATTTTCGGCAGTATGCCTTAACTCGTTTGCCATTTGAATAATTGAATCGGTGTTAAAAATAGAGTTAGCATTGCCTCTTATATCAAGCATAAAATTTTCATTATCAACCGTTAAGCTGCCTATATCTTCCAAAAATTTGATATTGCTTTGCAAGCCTTCTTGAATTTTTGAGATATTTTTCATACATCCGGTAGAGAGGTTTTGAGTAAGCGCCTTTTTTAGCTTATTGTCTTCGATAATGTTTTTAACATTTTTCGTTTGCTCTTTTAAATCTTCATTCTCTCTACTGGCAGAATCATAAAGAGATCTTAACGATTCCAACTCTTTTTGTAAATTTGCTATCTGTTCATCAGAACGATTTTTTTTATTTCCAAACATAAACATCACATTTTCCTCGCATTTTTATAATTTATCACAATTTTTATAACGGTTTAAAACTCTATGTATTGTGATAATTATATACCTTTTTTGTCTTAAATGTGTCATAAAATGAAAATACGTTAATAATAAAATATTAAATGTAACTTTTTGTATGATAAAAACAAAATTTATTTCAGAATCATTATGTATAATAGTAGCTTTAAAAAAAGCCAAGTGAAGGAATTTGTAAAATGTCGACTTTAAGTTCACAAAGCTTTAAGAATGCGTTTTTTATCTCTATCATCTATTTTATCGCAGGTGTATTTTGGATAGTTTTATCTGATTTTATCGTTGCCGTTCTATCGGATAATGCCCATGAAGTTACGACATTACAGATATATAAAGGATGGTTTTTTGTCTTTGTAACCACTGTAATTCTATTTTTATTAAGTTATAAAATTTTTCATGTTATACATAGCCGATATACCCAAAGTCTTAAACAAATTAAAAAATACCATAAAACAAAAGAGACGCTCAAGCAGACTGAAGAGATTGTAAAAGCTTCTGAAATAGAGCTTTTGAAATATGACAAAATTTTAAAAACAATCATTAACAACTCGCCTGATGCCATCTTTGCAAAAGACATAGACGGAAAATATATAATATTCAATGATGGTGCATCAAAAATGTTGCATTTGGAAGTAGAAAATGTTTTGGGAAATAGCGATGATGCTATTTTCGCACCTCAAGATGCCGCTAAAATAAAAGAGGAAGACAAGATAGTTTTAAGTAGTTTTCAAATAGATACGAAAGAGGAACTATTTGTATCAAAAGACGGCATTGAAAAAACTTTTTTGACTACGAAAGGTCCTATTTTAGACAAAGACAATAAAGCATTCGGGGTATTTGGAATAGCAAGAGATATTAGTGCTCAAAAAAAACATGAATCGTATCTTTTAAAATCAAAAGAGAAATTTTACAAACTTTCACATTTGGATGTGGTGACTTCTTTGCCAAACAGATTGCATATCAGTGAAGTTTTAACTGCCAAATGTTCTGAAAATTCGCCATTTTGTTTGATTTTTATCGATCTTGATGAATTTGGAATGATAAATGATTCATACGGTCACCGTTTTGGAGACAAACTTCTTTTTGAAATATCTAAAGTTCTCAAAGAAGTTTTTGACTCTAGCGCTTTTATATCCCGCATGGGCGGTGACGAGTTTGGAATTATTCTAAACTCAGGCAATAAAGAAGAGATAACTTTTTTTATGCAAAAACTGCTTGATAAATTTAGCAACCCTTTTACGATAGATTTCATAGACATTTATATTACTGCAAGCTCTGGAATTTGCATTTTTCCCGATAATGCCAAAACTATGGAAGAACTCTATCAAGAAGCGGATGCGGCAATGTATAATGCTAAGAAAATGGGGAAAAACAGATTTAGCTTTTACCACTCACAATTTAAAAAAGATGCCATCTCTTATACGCAAATGGTGACAAATCTCAAACAGGCAATCAAAAATGAAGAACTTGAACTCTACTTTCAGCCTCAAAACGATTCGACGAGCGGAGAAATAGTAGGTTTAGAAGCTCTTTTACGCTGGAGGCACCAAAATAAAATGGTGCTTCCGGATATATTTATACCATTGGCAGAAAAAAGCGGATTAATCATAGATATAGGAAGTTTTGTGCTCAGAAGCGGATTTAAGACTGTTAAGAGTTGGCATGAGCTTGGGATATTAAAGGGCAGAGTTGCCATAAATATCTCTGCTCGTCAACTCGTTCATCTGGATTTTATAAAGACCCTTAAAGCTATGCTAAAAGAGACTGAGTGTGAAGCGGTGTGGATAGAGTTGGAAATAACGGAAAGTTCTATTTTGGAAAATCCAAAACTGACAATAAATCTGCTTCAGCAGATAAAAGCGTTGGGATTTTATATATCAATGGACGATTTTGGTACGGGATACTCTTCTCTTTCTTATTTGAAAAATCTTCCGATTGATAAATTGAAAATTGACAAATCTTTTATAACAAACATACAAAATGAGCCGAAAAATCAGACTATTGTTAAAACAGTCATCTTTTTAGCAAAAGAGCTGGGTATATATGTGCTCGCAGAGGGAGCAGAAACCCAAGAAGAGGTCGATTTTTTAGTAGAAAATAAAATTGACTCGATTCAAGGTTACTACTATGCAAAACCGATGCCTCTAAATGAGATAGAAAAGATGTTGCAGGCATAATATTTTATTTTTCATACACTTCATCATGCGTAAAATTTGAAGCTTTAAGTCCGTCTTCTATCATTTTTTGAGTTCTCACGTATACTTTTTTAAAAATCTCATGCTGAGAGTCATGGTTCTTTTTAATCTTTACATAGCCAACATACGTAAAAAACAAAATCAGTGCAAATGAGCCGTAAACGAGCAAGCTATGGGTAGCATACAGTTCACTAAAGAGAGCTATTATATTATGTGCCATAAAAATCACCATAACCCCGACGCTGCCTATCCAGATGGAATAGGCACTGTTTTTGGAGTCTGTTTCAAAGTTTTCAAGATTTTTTAAAACTTGAATATTTTGATTTATCTCTTTTTTCATTTTTGTGATTTGATACGTATCGTTTTTATGAATCCTAAGCTCTTTTACCTGAATACTTGAGAGTTCGCTTTGTCTGTTTATCTCTTTGTACTCTTGTATAAGTGATGGCTCTGCCCGTAAAAGAGTCTCAATTATCATGGGCGTAACATCCTGCACAGACAGCTTCTCTTTTATCTCAAAGAGAAGCGTGTTGTATAACCCATCATTCAAAATCTGATTTGATACTTTTTCTATGTTTACCATGACAAATTCCTTGTATTACGTTTGTGGAACTAAATCTTTAGTTTGAAGTTTTGACTTTGTAAAAATGCCGATAAGCCCTTTTACACCGATACTAAGCACAACATTTAGTAAAAACACGACCCATGCAGAGAGAAGTAAAAGCCCACAAATACCTGCCAGTATCATGTATGTTTGGTATTCGCCCTCTAAGTAAAGAGTTCGTCTTAACATCCCGTCCATCGCAGCCATTCCCATAAACGCACCCATACCTATACCGCCGACTAAATGCGCCCAAAAGTGATACGTTGCCATTTTTTGACTGTAAAGCTTAACGTTGTTTGTAAGTGTCGGCCATAGTATATAGATGGCACTATAAAGCGTCATCGTAAGTCCGACAAGGATTGCGACATGGAAGTGCGGTCCTGCAACCCATTGAGAATTGTGCAAAATTCTGTTTAGTCCCATATCTGCTTGAATAATTCCCGCAGGAACTGCGAGCATAAAACCTAAAATACCGCCAAGTAAAAACTTCAGCTCATTTGTCATTTTCAGAGGTCTTGCACTCCATAAAGTAACAAGCGTAATGAAAATCGCAATACCTTGCGTTACAAGCTCAAATGCCGTTACCATCTCGCCGCTTACAAGTTTCATCATGTTGTACTGACCTTGATCTGCCAGTAAGTGATGCGACCAAACAGCCCATGAAACGATAAGTTCCAGTAAAAGTGCCGCTCTTGCGATATTTTGCATAAATAGTTTTTTACCAGTGATAAGCATCGCCAAAAGATACCAAGAACCTGCTATATAAATAAGCACTAAACCGTCTGCAATGAGGTCAAGTCCCCACCAGAAAAAGTTTTTGTAAAGCAGTGCATTTACCGCTGTGTAGTCCATAGGTGCGCCTGAGAGGTCGCCGACAATGTAAACTAAAATCAAAATTCCGCATGTCAAAATCACGAGCGCGTCAAGGAAAGTGTCAATCGTTCCGCGAAAGATTGCCACAACAGGAAGCGAAACTGCAGGCTCTTTTGAGTATGGCTCACGACCCGTCATTTTGTACAAGATATTCAATACACCGTCAATCCCCAAAGCAGAGAGAAGAAGCGGTTTAAACGGTCTTTTTTCATGACCCTCTTCGGTATAAAAAACAGTTGCAAAAATGTTGTAGATAAAGCCCAAAGTTCCTATCATAATGAGTGCGATTCCGGAAATAAACACAAAACCGCCAAGTGCATCAAACTGTTTAAAATCAACCGGAAGCGGCCAGTAGAGCGTATAAAGCGGAGCATAGTGAAACAAGAAACCGCCAAGCCAAGCGAGCAGAGCACCAAGAGCAATAAGCATCCATGTAGCGTTTGCAAGTTTAATGCTATAGAGCGGTTTTTTCATCAAGTAGGGAACAAGAAATGTAAACGCCCCAAAAACTATGAGGTAAGTTGAGCCGAAAATCCCCACTATCGGGTGAACCGTCATAACGGAAAAGTAGTGCGTGTCATTTAGCATAGGAAGCGGAGTAATGGCGTGAGCTCTCATCATCATGCCCTCTAATGCCGATAAACCATAGTAAAGAACGCCTATAATTACGGCTCTAAGGGTAACTTTTTGAGTAGGCGTCAGACCGTCGGTTTTAAGTCCGCCCTCATTACCGTGTATCAAAGTGTGTAAAAAACTCATAAACTTCCCCCTTTTTGTGAATATTTGTCATCCTCAGTACAGCCTGTTACTTCAAAAACATCTTTTATATACATGTGTGCGCCTTTTGGCCCCGAATATTCAGTAGATCTTAAATGATATACGCCATTTTTGCCAAACTTCCACATAAGGTCGTTTTTACTGCCGGGAACTACCTGCATCTGCGTAACCATGGAGTTATTTTGTCTAAAAATACCAAAACCGTATGTCAAATCTTTTGATATGACATCAAACATAACATACTCATTGCACTTAAGTTCTATTTTTGGGCTAGGAAGCATAAACTTGTGATCTTCAATCGTTATATTTACGACTTGAGCAGCTTTGAGAGAGTCTCTCTTAAAGTCTATCTCCACCCATGGAATTTTGTTAAATGTAACGATATGAATCGCTACTCCAACCGTTATAAGCGCACCTACATAAACATAAAATGTAGAAGCTTTTACTATTCTAGGTTTGCCTTTTGGATTTACAACCCCAAGCCCAAACCAACATATAAGTGAAATAACCGCTAAAGTGTATAATGTATATACAATCTTTAACATGTTTAACACATCAACCGAATCCGTCATCTTTTCTCCTTAAAAATTTTTTGATAAAAAAAACTAACGACAAAACTTTAGCAAAAAATGCAACTTTAAAAGCCAATAAAATGATTAATTTTTAAACAATGCAAAAAAGAAAAAGGTGAACTAATTTGTATATAATTTTTTACTTTTTTGAATAGGTTGAAAAATGATAAAGTCAGTTTGTGGATATTGTGGAGTAGGTTGCGGTGTTGTTTATGATGATTCAAAACTGTTTGGGGATGCTTCATATCCGACAAATAACGGAAATCTTTGTCTAAAAGGCGCTTCGGGGCTGCTTAGCATTAACCCACAAACAAGAGTGCTAAAGCCGCAAATCAGAGAAAATATAGAAGATGATTTTAGAGTTGCAACTTATGAGGAGTGTATCTCTTTTATAGCCGGCAAAATAAAACGGACCAAAAAAGAGAAGGTTGCATTTTATCTCTCAGGGCAGCTTTTAACAGAAGACTATTACATCGCAAACAAGCTTGGCAAGGGCTTTATCGGCACTTCAAACGTAGATACGAACAGCCGTACATGTATGTCAAGTGCAGTTGTTGCCTATAAAAAATCTATCGGTGCGGATTTTGTTCCTCTTAGAATGGATGATATTTTTAAGGCAGACCTGCTTATTTTGGCAGGTTCAAACACGGCAGAGTCACATGTAATCTTCCACGGAAAAATAAAAAAAGCAAAGAAACATGGACTTAAAGTCGTAGTAATAGACCCTCGTTTTACCGATACGGCAAAGAGCGCAGATATATATCTGGGCATCAACGCAGGAAGCGATATAGACTTTTTTAACCTTATCTCCAAACGCCTAATCGACGAAGAGTTGTATGACAAAGAGTTTGTAAACAGCCATATAAACGGCTTTGATGTTTTAAAAAGCGGACTTGATTCGCTCGATAGTGATGATATGTTAAGCAGAACAGGGCTTACAGATGAACAGTTTGATGAGTTCTTTTTGCTCTATAAAAATAGTAAAAATATCATCACTGCATGGACTATGGGGCTAAACCAATCCTCTCAAGGAGTAGATAAAAATCTCGCACTTATAAATACACATCTGCTGGGCGGAAAAATATTTAAAAGCGGAAACGGACCGCTTAGCCTTACGGGACAGCCAAACGCTATGGGCGGAAGAGAAGTCGGCGGACTTGCAACAATGCTGGCAGTGCATCTTGGTTTTGATGAAGAGAGCGTTAAAAAAGTCTCAAATTTTTGGGAGAGTAAAAATGTCAGTACAAAAGCAGGTTTAAGTGCCACGCAGATGATGGATGCAGGGCTTGAAGTGCTTCTCATCTCTCATACTGATCCGATCTACCATCTGCCAAACAGAAACAAAACAGAGGCGTTAATGAGCAAGATACCGCTGGTCGTAGAGATAAACGCTTATGAAAATTCCCAGAGTGCAAAATTTGCACATATTAAGCTTCCTTCAGCTCCATGGGGCGAAAAAGAGGGAACACAGACAAACCTTGATAGAACCATAACAAAGCAGGAAAAATTAATCAAAACTGCCCAAGGGGTAAAAGCAGACTGGGAGATATTTCAGCTTTTGGCATGGGAACTCGGATACAAAAAAGAGTTTAACTATAAAAATCCTAAAGAGATATTTAACGAGTATAAAGAGATGACAAAACTAAACTCTTACATGGATATAAGTCAAACTTCTTATGATGAACTCTCACAAAAGCCTTTTATCTGGGGAGAGCAGATTAAAACTTTTTTAACAAAAGATAAAAAAGGAAACCTGTTTTTTGTGCAAAACAAAGAGCTGGGCGAGAAAAGAGACGAAGAGTATCCGTTTATACTCCTCACGGGCAGAACAAGAGATCAGTGGCATAGCGGTACAAAAACGACCGTGCCGCCATCTCTTCTTAAATATAAAGAGCTAAATTTTTGCCAGATACATACAAAAGATGCTCTCAAGCTAGGCATACAAAATGGGGATGAAATAAAAGTCGTATCAAGAAGAGGTGAACTTTTATCAAAAGCCATAGTGAGCGAAGAGATAAATGAAAAAACTATATTTATACCCATCACAAATCGTGAGATAAACTATCTGACAGATGATTTGTTAGATGCGGAGTCGTTTCAGCCTGATTATAACCATAGTACCGTAAGAATAGAAAAACTGTATAAAAAATAAACATAAAACTGTCTACTTCATCTGTTTATATTGCTAAAATTTTAACAATATAACAACTGGAGCTTATCATGCAAGAGTTACAAAAAGCTTATGAAGCTAGAGCTAAAAAATTAAACAAAGTAGAAGAGCTAAAGGCGCTTAGAACTCCAAAAGAAGCATTTGAACAACTGGAGTTTTATGCCTTAAACGGTTATAACTCTATCAAAGAAGAAGATAAAAATTATTTTTTAAAGTGTTTTGGAATCTACGATAAAGATTCACAAACTCCACAAAAGTTTATGATGCGTGTTCGCATATCAGGCGGCTATCTAAACTCTATTCAAGCTCTGGTTTTAGGGCAAATCGCAAGAGAGTTCGGAGAGGATTATATAGATATCACGACAAGAGCGCAGATAGAGTTTCGCTATCTTGATATAAAAGACATACCTTCAATAATCCAAAAAATGCTCAGTGTGGGAATTACTTCATATCAAACAGGGGTGGACAACTTTAGAAATATCGTAACAGACCCGCTTGATAGCGATGGATTTGATAACGTTTTGCCGTCTTTTGAGATTTTAAAAAAACTAGAGAGCAAATTTTTACACAACTACAAGTGGATCTCTGCACTTCCTAGAAAATTTAACACTTCCATAACAGGCTCAATCTCAAACAGATGCAATGTTTTTGGGCAAGACTGCTGTTTTGTTCTGGCACAAAAGAACGGTGTTTACGGATACAACGTCTATCTTGGCGGAAAAGTTGGCAAAATCGCAAAAAGTGCAGATATTTTTCTTCTCCCAAATGAAGTTGAAACAGCATACGACTCCATTACGGACATCTTTAAGAGATTTGGTTTTAGAGACAACAGAAACAAAAACAGACTCTCTTTTCTCATAGAAGCAGTTGGAATGCGTGAGATAAGCCAAGCCATAAGAGAAAACGCAGGAGTGGATTTTGCAACGGCAGGCGAGACTATGACAAAACTTGATTTTAATGACCCAGAACATGGAAAAGTGCAGCTAAAAAGCGGTGGTTTTGGTGTTCACATGATAATTCCAAGCGGAATACTCAGCGGAAGCGACTTGATGGAAGTTGCATATATAAGCCAAAAACATGGGGATTCACAGATACGATTTGACATAGAGCAGAACCTTTATATTATGGGAGTGAAAGATGTTGAGGGAATACTGCAAGAGGCTATTTTTCAAAAATACAAAAGCGTTGATTCGCTTTATAACAACCATCTCATAGCATGTGCAGGCTCTCAGCACTGCCCATTTGGAGTGATAGAGAACAAAAACGATGCTATAAAAATGGCTGGGTATCTGGAAAAAAATGTACCCATAGAGAGCGGTAAAGTGCGTATGTACTGGTCAGGATGCGTTAAAGGATGCGGTCTGCATGGAATCGGCGATATCGGTTTTGAGGGTTGCAAAGCAAAAGTAAACGGTGAAATGGAAGGAGCGGTAAATATCTCAATAGGCGGAAAACTCATAAGCGAGGGAGTTGAGGGTTATACGGTTTTAAAGTCTGCTCCGCTTAGATATGCTCATCTTTATGTCGAAACCCTTATGCTGGAGTATAAAAAACATAAGCGTTCAAATGAGAGTTTTGAAGATTTTAGCGAGAGAGTTTTAAAACTCTATACACCCTCTTGCATAGGCTTTGTGATGAAACTCGGGGCATATTTAAGAGAGAAAAAAATCGACATAGATATCGGTTTTAGCGAAAAAACAAACACAGGCAAAAATGAAGAGTTTGAAGTTTTCCAGATAGGACGCAAGATTTACTACAAACTCTCAAACAAAGAGCCATACTCCGCATACGATAGATTTACAAACACTCTAAAGAGCGAAAAACTTGAAGATATCCGTGAGTTGGTTCAAGGCGTAGATGAAAACTTAGCTCTCATGTGTGAGAAGATCTTACATACAAAAGAGCAAAGCAGGGCAGTTGTTTTCTCGGAACTAAATATCTGAGCCTCAAAGAGTTTATGCATTCATCCAAATAAGTAAAATAGCATTAACGATGGTCATAATGACAAAACCTGCTTTATAAAAAGCGAGTCCATGGCTTTTTATAAAAAATCTGTTTTTGAGGAAAAACGGAGTTACTTTTTGTGGATTTTGAAGTTCATAAGCCATCTCTGAGTAGTGGGCATATCGTTTCTCTTTGTCTATGGCGATAGAGCGTAAAATAACACTATCAAGCCAATGCGGTATATTTTCATTATAAAAGCTAGGAGCTTTTGGCTCTTTAAAAATGGGGTTTTGAAACGGCTCTATTTCGCCGTAAGGGTACTTTTTTGTCAATGAGAGATAGAGCGTAACTCCTAGGGAAAACATTTCGCTTGATTCGCTTATCGCCTCATTTAAAAACCTATCGGGAGAGAGAAAACTAGGCGTTCCTGCCTTTGAACTTATGGAGAAGATCTCGGTGATCGAGCCAAAATCTATAATTTTAAACTCCATCTCCTGTGCTTTTTTTTCTATCATAATATTTTGGGGCTTTATATCACCGTGAACAAGATCGTATCGCAGTAAAAATTGTGACATTTGAAGCAAAATTTTACCAAGATTGATAGCATCATCGATGGTTAATGTCTTTTGTTTTAAAAAAGCATGGAGATTCTGCCCATCAATTTTTTGCATAACATAGTATCTATAACTTCTATTTTTTGGAATAACCGCCTTTGGGAAGGAAGGGGACTTTAACCTCTTTGCATTCCATGCCTCTTTGACAAAGAGATCAAGCAGATTTTCATCATCTATCGCCTCTTTTGGAGCGAACTTTAGTATGTACTCTTTTGTATTTTTACTTGCTAACCAAGTATTGTCATTGAAAGATTTTTCCAGTTTATAGCCGTCTATATTTTGCCCAACATGTACGCTTTTTGCAATTGGAATATTTTGGTGCTTTAATGAAGATTTCTCATCATCTTGCAGTATCTCAAGCACAATGGCTGTAGTATCATCCACCAGATTGTCATACGTAGAATGACTCGCTTTTTTTACAAGCAGGTGCGCACCCAGATAGACATTTTTCTCTATAAGACCGTGACTAAGCGTATTGTAAAGACCGTCGCTGCATAGGAGTATAATGTCATTTTTTGAGAGAATATTTTCAAAATAAAATGGCTTTACACTCTTCTCGCCGCCGAGAACATGGGTGAGAATATGGCTTCCCTCATGCTCCACATGGTCTAATGAGAGTTGCATCAAAGAGCCGTTTCTGTGCAGATAAACTCTGCTGTCACCGATATTTGCACCATAGAGTCTGTTGCCTTCTATAACCACTAAAGCTAGCGTTGTTAAAAGTTCTGATCTCTCAAAGTTTGCCATGCCCTCTTCATATAAAATAGAGTTGATGGATGATATGAACGTGCTGATTGATTTTTCAATACTCCAAGCACGAGGGCGAATCTTAAAGTTATTGAGCAGATAGTTTGTAACTCTTTTTGCCGCCTCAGCACCGGCTTCGGCACTTCCTACACCATCGCAAACTATTGCGATAGTGAGGTTTGAAGTGGAAGTGATAGCGTAAAAATCATCCGTTTTTATATCTCTGCCTTTGGCAAGTCCAAATGCAGAGCTTTTTATGTTAGAGTTTAACATCGGCTAAATCCTACCACCTGCACTTACTCCCCATGTTGTTCTCCATCTTGTTTTTACTAAACTTATTCCAGCAATCGCCAGCAACACGAGTCCGCCAAAAATCAGAAATCCGGCAGAGTATCCTCCAAATGCCTCTTTACTCCATCCAAGAGTATTGATAAGCAGTGTTCCTCCAAGTCCGCCGCCTGCACCGATAAGTCCTGTCATGATGCCTATATCTTTACCGAATCTTTGCGGCACAAGTTGAAAAACTGCCCCGTTTGCCATGCCTAGATTTGCCATGATTAAGAACAAAACCCCAATCGCAAAGTAAAAAGGAAGCGTTACCGAAGCACTTAAAAGCACTAAAGCAAGAACCACTCCAAAAAAAATATAAAGTGATTTTACTCCGCCAAATTTATCTGCTATAGCTCCTCCGACCGGACGCAATATAGCTCCTGCAAAAATACAAAGTGCACCGAAATAACCTGCTACGACTTTGACATTTGGCTCGTTTAAAATATCAATTCCAAAAGCACTCATGTCAGCTTGATAAGTGTTCATAAGATAAACTTTCATATATCCTGCAAACCCGACAAACCCTCCAAAACTTACCGCATAAAAAAGGTTAAACCACCAAGTATCTCTGTCTTGAAGCAGCTTGCCGTAATCACGCAGTTTTTTTGGTCGTGGAGTATAAACCTCAAGCGGCGCATCTTTTGCCATAAATATGTAAGCTACAAAAATGATACTCGACAAAACCGCACCGACTAAAAATACACTCTCCCAACCCCAAAGTTCAGCGATTTTAGGAGCAAAAAGAAAGTCGATTACAACACCGATATTTCCTGCTCCGGCAATTCCAAGAACCGTACCTTGAAGTTTTGGCGGATACCACTGCCCTGCCTGAGGAAGTGCAACGGCAAATGAAGCGCCTGCAAAACCAAGTCCGACCGCTACAACCAAAAGCTCATCATAAGATATGCTTGCACCTCTAAAGTAGGCATAAAAAAGAACTATAATAACTAAAAGTTGAGAAGCAAGAGCGGTTTTTTTAGCACCAAATTTATCAACACCAAATCCTAAAACTATACGTAAAATCGCTCCTGCTAAAACGGGAATAGAGAGAAGTGTCGCTTTTTGCGATTCACTAATAACAAATCCGCCAATTGCCAAAGAGTCGGCAATCTCGCTAGAGAGTGGTCCAAGCATAGTCCAAACCATGAAACTAAAATCAAAGTACAAAAATGCAGCTAAAAGTGTCGGCCAATGTCCTTGACCTCTTAGTGCGCTAAATCCAGCCATAATAACCTCCTAAAATTGATATGAAAATTATAGTGACAAAATAAAGCCATTTTTACAGTTAACTGATTAAAAAATAGACAAAAACAAAAATCAATGTTGATTAAAAAGTAATCTTTTAAAATGGATATGTTCGTTTTAGTGCGTAACATCAGTAAGTATGATAAAATCTCTTTATGAAACTATCACATTTAAAACAAATAACTCTTTACCTGAAAAAATTTACAAAAATCTCTGCGATTTACAGAGTAAGCGATACCGTCATAAAAGTTGCTTTTGACAAGGATGACGAACTCTATTTTGAGATGCAGCGTTCAAACTCCAGAATATTCAAATGTGCTTCTTATGCCCGTTCAAAAGTTTATAATGCGCCGTTTGACGTGCTTTTGTCCAAACGATTCAGCCGTGCAAACATCCTGCATGTGGAACTTGTAGACGGAGATAAAATCATAAGATTTAAAACCTCTGTAGCATCCGCCTACAAAGAGGAGATGACATATCTGCAGTTTGAATTCACCGGAAAATATACAAATGTGATTATCCTCGATGAAAATGAGACAGTTCTTGAAGCACTCCGACATGTAGATCTCTTGTCATCATTTCGTGAAGTAAGAGTCGGGCAAAAACTCCTAAGCGTTCCGCAAGCTCCGTTTGAGGCAAAAGAGTATCCGATAGATGATGTGGAGCAGTTTCTATACGGCGAATACGAAAAAGAGATGCAGGAGAAACTCTCTTCTTTAAAGAAACAAAAAATTTCACTTCTTTATAAAAAGCTCCAAAAGCTCCAAAAACTTTATGATTCTTTAGAAGATGAAAATGAGCTTGAAGCCGAAGCCGCAAAACAGAACCGTTACGGAAATCTGCTTTTAGCAAATATGCACAACATAAAGCCTTACCAAAGAATGGTGGAGGTGGATGACTATGACGGAACAAAGGTTAAGATAGAGTTTCACAAAGAGTTCTCTTCAGTCGCCATGATGACAAATTCACTCTTTAGCAGAAGCAAAAAAGCAAAACAGAGAGCCTCTCATATGCATATAGAGAGAAGCTCTCTGCTCGCGAAAATGGAACATATAAAGCTTTTTATACATACTGTTGAAGAGGCGAAAGATATCGCAAAAATAGTTCTTCTCTTTCCAAAAAATGTTCAAGCCAAAAAAGTTAAAACCAATGATTCTATCGAGACTTTTTGGATAGAGGGCTATAAAGTAAGCCTTGGAAAAAATGAAAAAGGCAATATCGAACTACTCCAAAATGCCCGCGCAAAGGACATCTGGCTGCACATGAAGGAACGCCCATCCGCTCATGTAATCATCACAACCGATAAGCAAAACATCCCCTTAAATATCATAGAAGCGGCCGCAAGACTTTGCGTTGACTTTACAATGTTTGAAAAAGACAGGTATTTGGTCGATTATACTCCAAGAAGAGAAGTTACCATTCAAAGTGGTGCTAATGTGCTTTACAACAAATACAAAACCGTTGAGGTTGATACGAGGTAATTCTGCCTCGAAAGAGGCAAGCTTTAGTGCCATAGCGGCTAGCGTAGGTGGCGGAATTACTTCCGACATCGTTTTAAATATAAATGAAGGGTTTCCTTCATTTTACAAAGTAAAATTAAGGGGAATAAGATGGCGGTGGGTTTAGTCGGCAACGCTATTTATGTAAATCAGCAGACACCGAGTGTTTCATTGGTCGCTACCGCTCATAATAATCGTGTAGATTTCCAAAACATGGTAGCTCAGGTTGCGGCTAAAGAAAAGGAAGATGAAGTTCTTGAAGTTCGCCCGACGGAAGAGAACCAAAAAATTGACCCAGACCGTGAACATACGAAAAATGAAGCAGATCAAGAGACTAAAAGAGCTAAAAAACCTGAAAAAACAGCAGAAAATGAAGAAAAAGAGAGCGAACCGCCTCTTCATATATTAGATATTAAAGTGTGATTGGTTATAATATTTCTTATATTTTTAGAGGATTTTTTATGAATGTTTTTACAAGCTCCAAAGAGAGAGTAGCTACCGGTTTAGCACTTGTCGCAGGAGTTCTTACTATCGGTTTAATAGACAACTTTTTTCTTATGTGGCTCTTTCTTGGGGTAGTTTATATTTTAGCCTTTTATGAGGCGATGAAACTTTTTGATATAAAAAATAGTAATCTAGTCTATTTTGCGGTAGGAATCTGGCTTATTGCAGGGATATATCCTTACGGTGACGACCTTTTTATCTTATCCGGTTTAGCGTACGCAGGTGCAGTTGCTTTTAACAGAGATTTGACTTGGAAAAATTTTCTCCCATTCATTTACCCGACGGCAGGTATGCTTTTTATCTTGGCAATGTATCAAGAATACGGTATCGTCTCTCTTTTATGGCTTTTAGTAGTCGTTGCACTGACAGATATCGGGGCATACGGAGTCGGTAAAAGTATGGGCAAAACTCCTTTTAGTCCAACATCTCCGAACAAAACTCTAGAGGGCGTACTCGGCGGAGTAGCAGTTGCAACAATCGGCGGTATGTTTGTAGGTTTATCTATCGTCGATTTGGGCGTTTCCATTATCATCTCTTTTATGGTCTCTCTTAGCTCTATTTTCGGCGATTTGTATGAGAGTTCACTCAAAAGAACTGCAGGCGTAAAAGACAGCGGATATATTTTACCGGGTCACGGCGGCGTGCTGGATCGTATAGACGGCTACCTATTTGGCTCAATTGTGATGCTAATCCTTATTCGTGGACTCGTGTAGGTGATACTACTCGGCTCTACAGGTTCTATCGGTGTAAACACGCTTGAGGTCGCAAAAAAATTTTCAATTTCGGTTGAAGCACTTGTTGCCGGCAACAATATAGACCTCTTAAACTCCCAGATAAAAGAACACAATCCAAAAATAGTCGTTATTGCAAACAAAGAAGATGTTTACAGAGTAGAACATCCTCATGTTTTTTATGGGCAAGAGGCGATTTTAGATGTTATAAAAAACTCTTCAAGCGAGTTAGTGGTAAATGCGCTTGTCGGGTTTTTGGGACTTCGCCCGACACTCACCGCCCTTGAATGCAAAAAAAGAGTAGCTCTTGCCAACAAAGAGTCACTCGTTGCATGTGGAGCTTTTATAGATACAACCAAAATCCAACCCATAGACAGCGAACATTTCGGACTTTGGTACTTGATGCAAAACCGCCCCGTAGAGAAGATGATAATTACCGCAAGCGGCGGTGCATTTCGTGACTGGGAACTGGAGAGACTTCAACATGCGACGCTTGCAGATACGCAAAATCATCCAAACTGGTCAATGGGTCAAAAAATAACCATTGACAGCGCAACGATGGTAAATAAAATCTTTGAACTCTTAGAGGCAAGATGGCTATTTGGAGAGGGATGTTACGATGCCATAATCGAAACAAAGTCACTCATCCACGCACTTATCGACTTTAAAGACGGCTCAACCACCGCACACTTTGCACATGCCAGCATGCAGCTCCCCATCGCCTTTGCACTTGATGGCAAAATGCAGGAAAATATCCTCCCACATGTAGATTTGCTCAAAGTAGGCTCGTTAGAATTTCGCGAGATAACGACCGACAGATACCCGATTTGGCAGATAAAAGAGGAACTTCTGAAAAACCCGTCTCGCGGCGTAGTCGTAAATGCCGCAAATGAAGCTGCTATCGAGAAGTTTATCTCAGGAAAAATCGGCTTTATGGAGATAGCAAAAACAATCATCCAATCATACGAAAAGTTTGACACTTTGCCAAAAAATGTTGATGACGTGTTTGCTCTTGATGAAGAAGTAAGATGCTCTATAAGATAGATTTTGTGTTTATATAGTATAGATACCTTTACTTTTATACGATGGCATAGTATAAAATTTTAAGTTATTATACTATCGCAACTTTTTTATATTTAAGCCTAAGGAATTTATAAAAATGAAATTTAATGATTTAGATATGAAAAGTTGGAAAGACTCCGATATAAATACCGATTCGCTTTGGGTTATAAACGAAAGAGATAAAAGTGGAAAACATAAAAATGTTTATCATGGAAACTTTATTCCACAAATCCCAAATCAACTTTTAAAGCGATACACAAAAGAAAATGAGATAGTTTTAGAACCTTTCATGGGGAGCGGAACAACACTTTTTGAATGTGAAAAACTACATCGCAAATATATAGGTTTTGACATAAATCCACAAATGCTAGAGTATGTCAACAACAGCATGCGTGATGAAAAATATGATGATAATTTTTACATAAATGACTGCAACTCACTCGATAGTTTGCAAGTCGATGAAAATATAAAAAAAGCAAATGAAAAATTCAACTCCTCACATGTACAGTTCGTACTTATGCATCCACCTTACATGGATATAGTGAAATTTACAGAAAATGAAAATGATTTATCTCAGATAGATGATATTGATGAGTTTGTGAAAAAGTTTATGGAGCTTAAATGAAAAAGTATAAAGTAATTGATTTATTTTGTGGTTCTGGTGGACTTTCACATGGTTTTATTGAAGCAGGATATGATGTTGTTTTAGGGATTGATTATTGGAAAGATGCTATTGAGACTTTTACATATAATCATAAAAATTCAAAGGGATTAATTGCTGATTTATCTATTGACACACCACAAGAAATAAGCAAAAAAACAGAAACATATAATGCTGATTTAATCATTGGAGGTCCACCTTGCCAAGGTTTTTCTATTGCTGGAAAAAGAATTGTTGATGACGAAAGAAATAAGCTTTATAAATCATTCGTAAGCTTTGTAAAGTTCTATAAGCCAAGTGTATTTCTAATGGAAAATGTACCAAATATTGTTTCTATGCATCAAGGAGTTATTAAAGATACAATAATAAATGACTTTGAAAGCTTAGGTTACACAGTAGTTTGTAAAGTTTTGTTAGCATCTGAATTTGGAGTGCCTCAAAATCGAAAGCGAGCATTTTTTGTCGGAACAAAAAATAAAAAAGAATTCATATTTCCAGAGCCTACAACTCGAAATATTATTTCTTCAGAAGACGCCATTTCTGATTTAACAGAAAAATCAATTTCTGATGGAACAAAACATACAATTGAACCAAAATCTGATTATCAAAAAATGATTAGAAAAGATTCAAATTTAATATTCAATCATGAGATTACAAATCATAGCAACCAAACTATTGAAATTATTGCAATGGTTCCCGATGGTGGTAATTATAAAAATCTTCCAATAGAATTGCAAAAAACAAGAAATGTAAATATAGCTTGGACAAGGCTAAATAGTAAAAAACCAAGTTTTACGATTGACACGGGACATAGGCATCATTTTCATTATAAATTCAATCGTGTTCCTACTGTTAGAGAAAGTGCGAGGATACAATCTTTTCCTGATAGTTTTATTTTTTTAGGAAGTAAAACTAGTCAGTATAAACAAGTTGGAAATGCTGTTCCTTCATTATTAGCAAAAATATTAGCTGAAACAATAAGGAGTTATATATGAGTAAACAAGCAAAGTATAAAATACCTGACGAATATTTTTTTCGCCTACATCATGTAAGACCTCGTTTTAAAAATGATGTTGAGGAGGTTTTGCTTCATGTTGCGACATCAATTTCAGGGATGAGTAGTTCAATTGAAAAAAACTTTAATTTAGAATTAAACAAAATATTATTTGAGTTTAAGAAAAATTCGACTTTAACCCAAAAAACAATTGATAACTGGAGAACAGAAATTTCTGCGCTATTTGCTTTCATTCAAGAAAAAGATGGTTTTTTAAAACCTAGTAAAACAGCCATTAGATTGGCAAACAATAGATATTTAGATGAATTTTTTAATTATTTTTTATATTCATTTCAATATCCAGGAGGACACATTAAGTCACAAAATGTGATTAAACAAATTGAAGTCGGTATAAAATTTAAGCCTTGTAATTTTATATTACAACTATTACTTGAAGGAGAAAAAATAACAGGAAAACCTTTTAGTTTAACTGCCGAAGAATTAACTCAATGTGCTTATTTTGATTTAAGAGTTACGAGAGATGGAAGACATCCTAAAGATGTTGCTAAATTAATTTTAAAAAATCGAATTGAAAAAGTAGAATATGACCATAAATATGAACAACTTAAAAATGAAACTACAGGCACTTATCCATCAAATGGAGATGTTTGTAGATATGCTGGTGATATTTTAGATTATATGGTTTTGGCTAATTTACTTGGGCATAAGGGTACAGGCTACTATTACTATCTTAATTATGAAAACAAAGAAGCTATAAGCTATCATTTAGAAAATATAACTTGGTTTAAATCTTATGATAAATTCTATAAACAAAAAGGAATTTCAAATTCTGAAATTGCTATATTAGAAGAAAGTTGGTTTGAATTTGCAAACAGTTTTGACAATATTGAGGCATTTGTACCTCATTTAGACAAAGCCCAAACGGAAAGTATTTCAAGTCTAATTCAAGAATATTATTCTCGAATGACTGGTGATAGAAAAGTTCCAACAAAAATAATTGGAGATTATGGTGAAAGTTTGATTTTAGCCCATGAATATTTAAGAACTAAAGAAAAATCAAATCGCCAGCATTTAATTAATAAAATCCCAACATCACTTGGCGTAGGCTACGATATTCAAAGTATTGAAATAGAGAAAAGGAAAAGATATATTGAAGTAAAAACAACTAAATCTAGAAAAGCAATTAATAACAATTGTTTTAAACTGACACCAAACGAATGGGATACAGCTGAAACAATGGGAGAAAATTATTTTATTTATTATTTAGTAGTAAACGACAGTGAAAAAAATATTTTTGTAATTAAAAATCCACTTAAACAGCATCAACAAGGAAATATAAATGTTGATAAAAATTTAGTAGTTTGTTTTAAAGATAATGCTGGAGACTGGGAAAGGTTATTAGAAATATGAAAATTAAGGCAGTTTCTCTTTTTTGTGGCTGTGGTGGAATGGATCTTGGTTTACTTGGGGGATTTGATTTCTTAGAAAATCATTATTGCTCTTTGCCATTTCAAATTATATATGCGGCTGATAATGACACTTATGCTACTACCCTTTATAATGATAATTTTGAGCATAAATGCATGATTAAAGATGTTAAAGATATTAACCCTGATGAAATACCTGAACATGATATTTTACTTGGGGGTTTTCCATGTCAATCTTTTTCAATTAGTGCCCAAAATCCACCACGATTGGGTTACACGGATGAACGAGGAAAATTATTTTTTGAAATTGTTCGTATACTTAAAGTAAAGCAACCTAGATTTTTTATTGCAGAAAATGTCAAAGGGTTACTATCTGCCAATAAAGGTAAAGCATTTCCTGCAATAATAGAAGAATTTAAAAGTTCAGGTTATTATGTTAAATATAAACTTTTTAATGCTTCCCATTATGGCGTTCCCCAAAAAAGAGAAAGAGTTTTTATGGTTGGTTTTAAAGAAATAACAGATTACGATAGATTTGAATTTCCCGAGTCAATAACTTTGGGAGAGGCAATTGTAAATTTAGAATCAGTCATTAATAAGGAAGCGCATTTAGAGGAAAAATGGTATTTCAGTGAGAAAGCCGTATCTGGAATGTTAAAAGTTAGGCATAAAATGAATAAAGGAAGAGAGCAAAATTTACAAAAACCATGCAACACTATTAGTTCTCATCTTTCAAAAGTAAGTTTAAATAGTACTGACCCTGTTTTAAAAATAAATGGTCGATATAGGCGATTTACACCTCTTGAAGCTGCAAATATTCAGTCTTTTCCAAATACATTTCGGTTTAGTTCAGTTTCTGAAAATAGACAATATCGTGCAATTGGAAATGCCGTACCACCCGTCTTAATGTGGCATATTGCAAAACAACTAGTGAAAGTCTGTGAATAAGGAATGAACTACATCGGCTCAAAACTCAAGCTATCGTCTTGGATAAAAGAAGAGATTGAAGATGTGGTTTCTGGTGATTTGTCTGATAAAATATTTTGTGATATATTTGCAGGAACAGGGATTATGGGTAGGACTTTTAAATTACATGTGAAAAAAGTTATAAGCAATGACTTGGAAGATTATAGTTTTGTTTTAAATAAAAACTATATCGGCAACCATGTATTATTGAAAGATAGTGAAGGCTTTATCAATGAACTCAATATTTTAAAACTTATGGAAAGTGGTTTTATCTATCAAAATTACTGCATGGGCAGTGGAAGCGATAGACAGTATTTTAGTGATGAAAACGGTAAGAAAATCGACACTATTAGATTGAAGATAGAAGAGTGGTATAAAGTCAAAAAGATAGACGACAGCATGTACTATTTTCTATTGGCTTCACTTTTGGAGAGTGCCGACAAAGTCGCAAATACCGCTTCTGTTTATGGTGCGTATCTAAAACATCTAAAGAAGTCTGCACAAAAGAGGTTGGTTTTAGAGAGTGCGCATTTTGGGTTAAGTCAAGGTTTGCATGAGGTGCATAAAGAAGATAGCAATGAGCTAATCAAAAAAATCAAAGGGGATATTTTGTATCTTGACCCACCTTACAATCAAAGACAGTATGGGGCGAATTATCATCTTTTAAACACTATTGCGCTCTATGATGAGTTTGTTCCAAATGGGAAAACTGGGATGAGAGAGTATAATCGCTCAAACTATTGTAAAAAACAAGAAGTTCATAAAAGTTTTGAAGATCTGATAAAAAATGCGAACTTTCAATATATCTTTTTGAGTTACAACAATGAGGGCATTATGAGTGAAGATGAGGTAAAAAATATCATGTCAAAGTACGGTAAATATGATTTGAAAACGAAAGAGTATCAAAGGTTTAAAGCCGATAAGAGTGAAAATAGAAACCACAAGGCAGATTTGACTTATGAGTATCTGCATATTTTGCAAAAGGATTAGATTTGATATTAAGTATTGAAAGCTCATGTGATGACAGCGCAATTGCCATAACAGAGATCGCCACAAAAAAGCTTATCTTTCATAAAAAGATATCTCAGGAGCTGGAGCACAGTGTTTACGGCGGTGTTGTTCCTGAACTGGCGGCAAGACTTCATGCGGAGGCACTTCCAAAGATTTTAGAGGAGTGCAAGCCGTATTTTAGTGGCTTAAAAGCGGTTGCGGTTACAATAACTCCGGGGCTTAGCGTTACTCTTGTAGAGGGTGTGATTATGGCAAAAGCCGTCTCTATCGCACTGGGCATTCCGCTCATCGGGGTGAACCATCTTATCGGGCATATCTTCTCTCTTTTTATAGAGAAGGAGGCTGTTTTTCCGCTTACCGTTTTGCTAGTTTCGGGCGGACATACGCAGGTTATGGAAGTGGCGAGCTTAGAAGATATAAAAACGGTCGCAAAAAGTATGGATGACAGCTTTGGAGAGAGCTTTGACAAAGTGGCTAAAATGATGAAACTTGGCTATCCGGGAGGTCCGATTATAGAAAAGTTGGCAAAGGAGGGAGATAGAAAAAAGTATAACTTTACCGTTCCGCTGCATCAATCTCCGCTTATCGCTTTTTCATATTCAGGGCTGAAAAATTCGGTACGTTTGGCTGTTGAGGCTTCATGTGAAGATGATTATAAAGATATAGCCGCGTCATTTGAGCATGTGGCGACTCTTCACATTATCCAAAAACTCAAAAAATATTTTAAAGAAGTTCCGCCAAAAACCTTTGCCATTGTCGGCGGAGCAAGTGCGAATCTCTATCTCCGCCGGGCTATAAAAGAGCTTTTAAAGCCCCATGGTGCAGAGTTGCTTTTAAGTGAATTGAAATATTGTTCGGATAATGCTGCAATGATAGGCAGGGTAGGTGTAGAGATGTACGAAAAAGAGATGTTTAGCTTATGCGATGAAATGGAAGTTTGTCCCAAAAGTGTCATTTAGCTTAAGTGATGCTTAGCATTAAACCCTCTTTTTCTAATTAAGAGTAAAATTATCCGATTTGAAATATACTTCTTTTATCAATAAAAAGTTAAAATATAAAAAAACAAGGGAGTCAAGAATGGCAACTACAAAATTTAAAGGTGCAGACGTAGAGTTACTAGGAAATGAAGTAAAAGTAGGCGATAAAGCGCCTGAAGTTACTGTTGTAAATTCAGCAGGTTTGGCTGATGTGGTAGTTGGTGGTGCGCAAGGTGTTAAACAACTAATTATCGTTGTTCCATCACTTGACACTGGTGTATGTGCTACTGAAACTCGTAATTTTAATGCAAGAGCTGCAAAGCTAGAAGGTGTTAAAACTACTGTTGTTTCTATGGATTTACCGTTTGCATCGGGAAGATTTTGTGCAGCTGAGGGAATCGACAAGTTAACGGTCGCATCTGACTTTAGAAACAAAGATTTTGCTAAAGCTTACGGTGTACTTCTTGGCGGTTCGGTTCTTGCAGGTGTTACATGTAGAGCAATTTTCGTAGTTGATGCTAACGGAATTGTAATTTACAAAGAAATCGTTCCTGAAATCACGGAAGAACCTAACTACGACGCTGCTATCGCTGCGGCTAACTAAGAACCATTTTACAGACATAGCTCCAAAGATAATTTCAACAAACTATCTCCTCTCCTAGATAGTTTTACAAAAGAGGTATTTACCGGTACCTCTTTATTCTTCTTGCCATTTATAAATCAAGTTTAAATTTGCTACAATAATCCTATCTATTTTAAGGATTTTAAGCATGAAAAAAATTTTATATACGCTCACATGCACAGCAGTTTTAGCCTCAACCGTTATGGCGGATTTTAGTAGGGTTGAAATGGGTGTCGGTGCATGGACACAAACTCCAAAAGGAAATGCGACTTATACCGATGGCGGAGCAAACGGTCTTTACACTTCAAGTGAAAACAAAGAGACATCTCCATATGTTTGGATGCTCATAAAACATCCTGTTCCGGTACTTCCAAATATTAGGTTGGAGTATGTAAGTTTGGAAGATAAAGGTGTTGCGAGCGGAGAGTTTAAAGACTTTGATATTGGTGCTGCTTCAACTACGCTCTCTTACGATATGAAACAGTATGATATCATCCCGTACTACAATATTCTTGACAACACGGCTTGGATTACTCTAGATCTTGGACTTGATATTAAAATCATTGATGCATCTTACACCGCGGTACCTGCAACTGGATTCGCAGGTTACAGAGACAGCGTGATTTTCCCTGTTCCTCTGTTATACGCAAGAGCAAGAGTTCAGATCCCATCAACGGATCTCGGTCTTGAAGCGGATATAAAGTACATCACGACAGGTGATTCCACTGTTTATGATGCAAGAGCAAAAGTTGATTATACATTAAAGTTTGTTCCCGTTATCCAACCTGCGCTTGAGGTCGGTTACAGAGTTCAAAAGATAGATATCGATGAAGATAGTATTGATGCAAAACTAGACATAGACTTTTCAGGTGTTTATGCGGGTCTAATGGTTCGTTTCTAATCCATCCATTTTCGAGGGTCGTAGCCGTCAGTAGGTCTTACGACTCTCTCTTTTGGCAACTCTTTTACCATAGTTATAACTTCAGCTCCGTTAACGGGATTTTTGCTTATAGAGTTTTCAACTTCAACAAATCCAAATTTTTGAAAATATTTTACTGTCTTTTCGTTATTTAAAACGCTTACGCTAATACGCTCAAAAAGTGCGCCTGCTTCTAAGAAGAGCTGTTCTAACATTGCCGAACCGATGCCTGCTTTTCTAAATTCCGGTTTAACGGCGATTGTAAGTATCGGTGTTTTCTCATCTACAAAACCCTCTGCCTTGTCGTCTTCTTTTAAAAGTCGTATCCAGACACCGCCTGCAATTTTATGCTCGCTAAGAGCGTAAAGTCCGAGATCTTTTGATGATAACCCGTAAAATCTGCTATATATTTCAAGTTGTGGGAAATCTTGAAGCTTTTTGTCAATCTCATCAAGTCGGTAGGCATAGTGAAGCATATCTGTAGCGATTTTTTGCTCTGAAGACCTTAGAAAATAGAGTGTTGGTTTCATTGTGTTTTATATCAGACTAAGTCCGACTTTTCCTTTTTCTTCATCTATTGAGACAACCTCTATTTGAGGCAGATATTGGTTTATTGAGAGAACTTCAAGTGGATGAGAGATTTTTGTTGCACTCATTTTGGATACATGAATCATCCCGTCATTTTTCAGCCCAATGTCTACAAATGCGCCAAAATCGGCAATATTTCTGACAACGCCTGAGACAAAACTCCCGACACTTAGCATTTTAATATCCGTTATGCCGTCCTTAAACGGGATAGGCGGCAACTCTTCTCTTGGATCAAAACCAGGCTTTTGAAGCTCTTTGATAATGTCTTTTAGTGTCTCTTCTCCAACACTTAACTCCGCAGCTTTTTGCTTAACATCAACGGTTGCCAAATCAAGAGCGAGAAGTTTTTTTGCAACTTCGTAACTCTCTGGGTGAATTCCGCTGTTGTCAAAAATATTTTTGCTGTTTTTAATGCGGATAAATCCTACAGCCTGCTCGTATGCTTTTTTGCCTAAACCTTTTACATGTAAGAGCTGCTCTTTTGTTCTATATGCTCCGTTTTCTTCTCTAAAGGCGATGATATTTTGAGCTACTTTTGCCCCGATGCCTGCGATATAAGATAGAAGCGAAAGAGATGCCGAGTTTATGTCTACGCCTACACGGTTTACCAAATCCTGCGTTATATCGGTCAGTTTCTTCTCTAAAAGTTTTTGGTCAACATCATGCTGATACTGCCCGATACCCAAACTCTTCGGATCTATTTTAACCAAAGCCGCCATAGGATCTTGAAGTCTATGGGCGATTGAGATAGCACCCCTGATGGTCACATCAAGGTTTGGATATTCCTGTGCGGCTATCTTTGAAGCAGAGTATACGGATGCCCCTGCTTCTGATACGACAGTATAGTTTAGTTTTGCATTTTCATCTTTGTTGAGTCGTGCAAAAAACTCCTGAGTCTCCCGTGAGCCTGTTCCGTTTCCTATCGCTACACCGGTGATGTTATACTTGTTTGTAAGGAGAAGTACCTTTTTTTTAGAGTTTTCGTAATCTTTCTGCGGCTCCGTAGGATAGATGACACATGACTCCATGTAGTTGCCGTTCTCATCAACGACAGCAAGTTTGCATCCCGTTCTAAAAGCCGGGTCTACTCCTAAAATCACCCTTTTTGTAACCGGTGGAGTCATCAAAAGCTGATTTAAGTTTTTGCCAAAAACAGATATTGCTGCGATATCGGCTCTCTCTTTTAACTCAGCATGCACCTCTCTCTCAATGGAGGGAAGCAGAAGCCGTTTCAGCCCGTCTCTGTAGGCTTCAAAAAGCAGCTCTTTGGACGTTGAAGCGTTACGAGGTATTTTGTACTCTTTTATATTTTGCTCTAACCGCTCTATATCTATAGTTATCTTAACTGAAAGCTCTTTCTCATTTACTCCGCGCATGACGGCAAGATAGCGGTGAGACGGGATGTAAGCAACTTTTTCGCTTTTTCCTACAAAATTTTTAAAAGTCCCGTTTTCATCAAAATTCTTTGTTTTTTTAATCTCTAAAACACCATGGCGAAGCATGTTGCCTCTAATAGCTTCACGCTCACGAGGCAAATCTGCATATCTCTCCGCCAAAATATCCTGCGCACCGGAGATGGCTTCATCAACCGATGTAACATTGCCCTTTACAAACTCTTTGGCTTTTGATTTGAACTCTTCAAGACTCAGCTGTGCTCTTTCTAAAATATCGCAAAGCGGTGTCAGTCCATTTTCTATGGCAGTTGCCGCACGAGAGTTTTTCTTCTCTTTGTATGGACGGTAAATATCCTCCAAAACCCTCAGACTATCAGCTTCATCAATACTTTTTTTGATAGCTTCGCTCAGAGTGGCCCTCTCGGCTATCAGCCTTGACACCTCTTCTTTGCGCTCTAAAAGCTTTTTGGCACTCATGTAGATGGTCTCAAAATCACGAAGCACTTCATCGCTTGCACCGCCCGTCATCTCTTTACGGTAACGGGCTATAAAAGGGATAGTACTACCATCATCTAGAAGTTTTAAAATATTTTCTATATACTCTTTTTTTAAAGCTGTTTTTTTGGCTAGTAAATTTACTAAATTATTAATATTTTTTCCCCTCACACTCTATAAAATCTTTTTCGCTCAGATCCTCCACAAGTGTTTTAAAACTTTTAAGAGCAAACAGTTTTACATCTTCACCCTTTAGAGTTTTTAGCTCATTAGAGAAACCGCCTTTTGAGACAATCACGCAAATATCCGGTGTAAGCTCTGCCAAACCGCATAGTTCTTGAAGTTTTGTAAGGGAACTTTTTTTTGCTTTTGAGTTTGAGTATTTGCATACGCCCGCAATGATTTTACCGGATGCGGTTTTTGCCAAGATATCAATTTGGATATTTCTATCCCAATAACTTCCAATTTCTACAATCGGGTCTTCTTTAAAGCTTTTTTTTAGAAGCTCATGAGAGAGTTTGAGAAACAGAAGTTCAGAGAACTCCTGCTCACGGTTTGTAAACCGCTCTTTTGCCTCTTTATAGTCACCCTCTTTTATGGTTTTAAAAAATGGAGATATGAAAGCAAACCAAAAACGCATAAAAGGAGTGCTGAAATTTAGTTTCTCATCAATTTTTTCGTCAGGACTCGGTGGGGATTCAAGTGAATATTCAGCCTTTATAATACCTTTGTCACAAAGCGTATCTATCGCTTCTTCTCCCTCGCCCCTTGAGATACGTGCTCTCTTTAGAGCAGAGTGAACCCGTCCATCTCCAATCGCAACCGCACTTAAAAGTGAGTGGCTTACTTTATCGCTTTTTGTAAACTTTGTGATATCTCCATTGATGTAAGTGTAGTTTTTTAAAATCTTACTCTCGATAAGCTCGCTAAGCGGCTTTGTCGTATCTACACTCCAGCTAGTTCCGCCAAATACGGCAAAATATTTCAAAGCATCTTCAAGATTATTTGGGTTATTTTGAAAACAGAAAGAGCGAAACTGTTGCAAGAGAGTCGGTTTTTTTGACATAAGAAAGCCTTGAGATGATTTTTGAAATTATACAGGAATATTAGAGTTAAAAATTAAAGTTTTTGTAAAAACCGATGTAAATGGCGGCAAAACAGTTATTCAAACTCTGCTTTGAATAAAAGAAAATTAGACTCGTTAGGAGCGGAGATTAATCTTTTCTATATTTAGAAATTCCGCATGCTTGATTTGGCTTGGGCGGATTGTTCTTTAAATAAGTCAAATCTTCCAGCGTTTGGTCTAAAACCCTTTTTTGCTGCAGTAACGGGAGCATACGATTATCTTTTTCATTCATCGGCAAGCTCATGTCTTGAAGAATTGCCTCAACCTCTTTGTCTAAATCTTGTAGTGCATTATTTATATGTTTAATAGAATTCATGGCATTAGTATAACAAAATTTCAAAATATTTGGGTATAATTGCGCTCCAATTTATAAAGGAGTTTCGATGCCAAAGATGAAATCTGTTAAGGGCGCTGTAAAGCGTTTTAAAGTTAAGAAAAATGGTACGGTTAAACGTGGTACAGCGTACAGAAGCCATATCTTAACAAAACAAGATCCAGCTACTCGTACAAAGCAACATAGACCAAAAATCATTGCTAAAGTTGATGAAAAAAATGTTAAGGCTATGATTAACTAATTTTTAGTTAATTCATTTAATCTCCAAACTGAGTTTGGGCAAGTCCACCAAAGCTGTGGCACCTTGATCACAAAAAATGACTAGGTAAAGAAAAAAAGGAAAAATATGCCAAGAGTAAAAACAGGTGTTGTTCGTAGAAGAAGACACAAAAAGATATTAAAATTAGCGAAAGGTTTTTACAGCGGACGCCGTAAACACTATCGTAAAGCAAAAGAGCAACTAGAGCGCTCAATGTACTACTCATTCCGTGACCGTAAGCAAAAGAAACGTGATTTCCGTAAACTATGGATTATCCGTATCAATGCAGCTTGTCGTTTAAATGGAATGAACTATTCATCATTTATTAACGGTCTTAACAAAGGCGGCATCGAACTTGACCGTAAAGTACTTGCTGATATGGCTATGAATGACGCAGCTGGATTTAGTGCAGTTGCAGCAGCTTCAAAAGCAGCATTGGCAAAATAAGCTAAGTTGAGAAGTGTAACTTTTTGTTACGCTTCACTCCTCTAGTTTATGTAAAAAAAGTACGGTATTTCCGGTTGAATTATAATATATCCCCAGTGAAGATTGTCTTGAAACATAAACTCCTCTACCGTTAAAATTTTTCTTATCTCTAAATATTTTACTTAATATTTGAGTATCAAAACCCTCTCCCTCATCTTTTATTGTAGTAGTTATATATTTGCTTGAGTTGTGTGTTATCGTATCTATAGATACAGTTATCTTCTTTTTAC
>MICC01000112.1:0-3362 GCA_001829715.1 Sulfurimonas sp. RIFOXYB12_FULL_35_9 | reverse complement strand
TTTGAATACCAATCATTTGCTTCTTCTAGCGCTTCTAGAGTGCTTGGAAACAACTCTTTTATATGAGAAATACGGCTATTTATGGTTAGTTGATTTATGAAAATAAAAGTCATATCATCTTCTTGATCATCTATTTTCCAAAGCAATTTTTCTCTAAATTCATCTTTTGTAAAGGATGACGAAAAGTCTTCTTCAATAAAATCCATATATAATTTATTGTCATATCGAACACTGTTTTCTACTACTCCATCACTATAAAATAAAAATTTTATAATTTTTGAAATATCTATATTTGAAATAGTAAAGGTAGTTGTATATTTGCTTAGTGGTGGATTATTTGACTTTATTTTAGTAATTGTATTATCAATTGATTGGAGAAGTGATGGCGGCATAGCAAATTTTGCATACTCCATTGTTACGCTTTTATAATTAATAATTATGAAATCTATAGAGAGTGCCTCATCATCAAGCAAAATCGGCTTCATATATTCTAATGATAAATCAATTAAATCTTTGATATCAAAATGGGCATGCATTTTATCGACCATGTGGTTGATATATGCTGTCATAAGCATTGAACTAAGTGATGCCGAGAGTCCCTTTGCCCATACCGTCTACAATAAAGTAAAATACGATATCTTCATTAATTTTTCTGGCACTATATGAGTCTCCGCTTAGTATGTCTAGAGGTTTATAGAAAAAGTCTATAAGTGTATTGCACTCACCCTCTATCATCTGATAATAAAAATCATTTCTTAATATATTTAGTTCTTTGGAAAATGCTAAATCTTCTTGATATAAGTTATATTTTTCCTTTTTTTCAAGCTCTTTTATCTTTTTCTCTCTCTGTATCTTTAAATAATTATCAGCAATTAAGAGTTTTGTAACATTCGCTATCGCCTGCATTACTTCAATTGCAACAATAGGTTTTTTTAAAAAATTATTAACGTTTAGTTGAAGTGCATGAACAATTACATCAACATCTTGTATGGCAGAAACGAGAATAATAGGAATCTCTTTATTGCTCTCTCTGATTTTTTTAATCATGTCGATACCGTTAAGTACAGGCATGTCATAGTCACTTATAATTAAATCTATATTTTCATTGCTAAATTTTTGGTATCCTTCTTCGCCATTGTTCGCATAAACTATATTTTTCACTAAATCTTCAAAAATTGAATTGTATATAAGCTGGGTGGTTTTGTTATCTTCAACACAAAGAAGTGTTAAAGATTTTAGATACTCAAGTACTGAGTTGTCTATAGGATTGTGCATTAAATTTTAAATTTACTCAGTTCATTTTGTAGTCTGTTTGCATCTGAAGCCAGTTTTGTTGCAGCGCCATCTACTAGATTTCTATGCTCTGTATTTTTTTGAGAAATTTCTATAACCTCATCCATATCGCGAATTAGCTCTTTTGTTTTTGTCGCTATGTATGTACTTTGATGCATAACATCACTAGATTTTTCAGTTGTAATTGCAAGATTCTCTTTTGTTTCTTGAGATGATTCGATAAGAAGCTGTGCCGAATGTGCTATGCTATTCATATTCTGAGATGTTTCTTGTGTCTCTTCTGAAATTTCAATAACATTTTGCGTAATAAGATTTACGTTTGCACTAATCTCACTAAGGCTTTTTTGCGTTCTCTCTGCAAGTTTTCTTACCTCGTCTGCAACTACTGCAAATCCTCTTCCATGCTCTCCTGCACGAGCTGCTTCAATAGCTGCATTAAGCGCGAGCAGGTTTGTTTGGTCGGCTATGTCAGAGATAATCGCCAATACATCTTTGATGTTTTTTGCTTGCTCCGTAAGCGATGAAACTTTACGAACAAGATCTTCTTGATGCACATTTCCTTCTTCAATTGCTTTTACGACAGAATCAAGCTTATCGATAAAACCGTCTAAGACGCTAAATGTCTTTTTCAAATCTTCAGTAACAGTTATAGAAGCTTCTTCTATCGCATCAAGACGATTCCCAACTTCAGTTACTAAAACATTGATATTTGAAATTTTGATGTCCGCAAATTTACCGTTTTTCGTAAGCTCTTCAACTATATCATTGAGAACTTTACTCTCTTGAGATGTTGTAATAGACACATCTTTTGCTTGATAAACACTCTCTTTAAATGCAACAATCATTACATGGAGTGCTCTAGAAATCTGTGAAATTTCATCTTTCCCCTCGACAATAACTTCACATGTCAAATCAAGAGTGCTTGATACACACTCGATTTTTTCTAAAGAGCTGCGAACACTTTTGTTTACACCTTTGCTTACCGTAAAAATTATCGTAAATATTGCAATCGCAAAGAGAGAATAGCTAATTAATGTTATGAGCGCTGATATTTTTTGTTTTGATTCAACGCTCTCTAGTAGCAAGTTGTTTTGTTTGGCTAACTCATCATCTACCTCTTTTAAAAGATTTATTTTTTGAGTTATTGTTTTAAACCATGCAACGCTATCTATATTAAAACCACCCTCTATAGCTTTTTGCCTAGCAATATCTCTCATCTTATTTACTTCTGCTACGACAGGTGAGTTCATTTTCTGCTCATAAAACGCTTTTGAACTATCAGTTGCCATTGATAAGTAAGAATCGATAAATGCGTCCTGTTCTGCTACAAGAGTAATCCACTTAGCAAAAATACCATCACCGAATTTATCTGCAGCAAAAGTCCCGCTTAGCACCGCTCTTTCAATTCCTGCACGTTCTTTTGATTTTAAGAAGTTGCTATATGAGCTAAGAGCCTTTACCAACTCAGGTGTATTTGCCAGTTTAGCACTTATAGATACTATATTTAAAATTTTTGTGTTCATGTTAGTATAGTAAGCTACTACATCTTTAAGGCTTATAGAGAGAGCATCAACTTGTGAGCGAATTTGTGATATTTTTTCCATTTCTGAATTAAAAGCTGCTATTTCACTATTTAACTCTTTCGGGAAAGAGTCTAAGTTAAGTGTTGCTATATATTTTTTTAGGGTTTCGTACTCTTTTGTAGTATCAACTTTCTGTTTTGGCAGTATGTCCCCAAACTGTTTTCCGCCAGATCCTATAAAACCGGCACTAGCACCTCTCTCTTTTTGTGTTTCATGAATCACGATACTTAGCTTTTGTGATAGTACATTTAACTCTTGAGCTTGATAAATAATAGTATTATCTTTGATTGTTTTGCTGAATGTAAGCACAATAATAATAAGTGCAAATGAGACGACTATAGCCGTAATGAGGTTGAGTTTATATTTGATAGTCATTTTAGCTTCTTTTTGCTTTGAAAGTTGATATCAGATTTAAGGGCACTGACCAATTAACCATATAAGTTTTTATTGTTAAAAAATCTAGCGAGTTTATAGTCAAGCCACTCA
>MICC01000111.1:8798-16367 GCA_001829715.1 Sulfurimonas sp. RIFOXYB12_FULL_35_9 | reverse complement strand
TAAAACTATTTAGCCATAGCTTCTTTAGCATATTTTTCGCCAAGTTCATACGCTTTTTTATTTGCGGCATGAACTTTTTCAGGTACCTTTGAAAGCATTGTATTTATCAGAGACTGTTTATCAAGCACATTTGTCATTGTATTTGTAATCGCCAATGCTACAACAGACTGTGTAATAACATTACCAACCTCTTCTTTTGCAATCGTAATAATCGGTATCTCATGGATAATCCATTTTTTACGATCTTCTTCAGTCGGATGAACAAGATTTGGATCAACAACTATTGTTCCACCCGGTTTAACACCGCTTTTAAACTGATTGTAGCTTACATTTGCAACTGAAAGCATAAAATCAATTTCACCTTCATTTGCGTATGGATAACGAATTTCATCATCATCTAAAGTAATATCAACAACTGTCGCACCACCGCGAACTTGGGATGTATAAGTCGCAGTTTTTAAACCATTTCCACCATTTTCAATCTTACATGCAGCCATAATTTCGCCCGCAAGCAAAACACCTTGACCGCCAACACCGGTAAATCTTAAAGAACTTCTCATATCAGGCTCCTATATCTTTTTCGCAAAATCAGCTTGTGTGATTTTACCACGCTTGCCTTGAGCAGCTTTAATTACCTCTTCATACATGTCAGTATATTCCGGTTGTACAACTTCTCTTAAAATACCAGTTGCGAGTTTATTCATCTGCTCTTCAGGTGGAAGTTCATCCCATTTTTTCTTTGATACAGTAATGCTATCGATCCAGCTAAGATTTTCCATTGCACTTGCCATCTTGTTTTTACGTCCAAGATTAATATGGCAGTTAGAAAGCACTTCCATAAAACTATAGCCTTTGTGCTCAAAACCTTTAACTAACATTTTTTCAAGTTTTTTAGGATCATTCACAGTTTCACGCGCAACAAATGTAGCCCCTGCTCCAATAGCCAAGTTTGCGGCATTGAAAGTCGGGTCAATGTTACCGTTTTGTGCAGATACACACCACATACCCTGAGGAGTTGTAGGAGAAATCTGTGAATTTGTAAGACCGTAAATAAAGTTATTAATAAGAATAAAATTCAGGTTAATATTTCTACGACATGCATGAATCGTATGATTACCACCAATTGCAAGAGAGTCGCCATCACCTGCAACAACGATTACGTTGATATGCGGATTTGCAAGTTTAATTCCCGTAGCATAAGCCATAGTACGACCGTGAGTAGTATGAACTGTATTACAGTTTATATATGAACTAAAACGACCTGAACAACCGATACCTGATACGACACAAACTTCTGTATCCATATCCCAGCCCATCTTTTCAATAGCACGAATAGTCGATTTTAAGATAACACCATCACCACAACCCCAACACCAAAGTGTCGGCATTTTATTTACGCGTAAATATTTATCATAATTGAATGCCATTACATCATCTCCTTAACTTTTGCTACCATCTCAGCAGGTGCTATCGGGCGACCATTTGCTTTTAATAATGTAGTAAAATCATTTCTTTTTATAACTCTTTCAATCTCTTTAGAGTATTGACCCATGTTTAGCTCTGTAATAAAAATTTTATCTTTAAATTTTGCACCAATTTCAGCAATTCTTTTTGCAGGTGACGGCCAAAGTAATATTGGTCTAAACATACCTGCTTTGATACCTTGTTCACGAAGTTTATTTACAGCTTCATAAGCTCCAAGACCGATTGAACCGTAAGCTATAATACAAACTTCTGCATCATCTAACATATACTCTTCATAATCAGGCAGATCATCAAGTCCATCATTCTCTGCTGCGACTGTATTGATTTTACCTACAAGTCTCTCGATATTAAATTCACATTGAACAGCATCTTCTGTAGGGAAACCTTCGTGTCCATGGTGAAGCCCTGTAATATGGTACTTATAACCTTTGAACATCGGGTTTAATACAGCCGGTTTATTCATAGGAACGTCGTACGGTTTATAATCAGCCGGCGCACCGTCAAAAGTTGCACGATTAACAATACTCGCTTTTACTTCCTCTAAATCAGGAAGAACAGCTTTACCGTGCATGTGACCGATTGTTTCGTCTAAAAGTATAAATACCGGGGTCATATATTTTTCAGCCAAGTTAAAGGCACGAACAGTTTGTGTATAACACTCTGTTAAACTACCTGCACATAAAGTAATAGAAGCATAATCTCCATGAGTCGGATACTGTGCTTGACCGATATCTGCTTGAGAAACACGAGTCGGAAGACCAGTCGATGGACCACCGCGCATAACGTTTACAATAACCAAAGGAATCTCTGCAATAAAACCAAGACCGATTTGCTCAGCTTTAAGTGAAATTCCCGGTCCTGAAGTTGCAGTAAAAGATTTTACGCCGCTCATTGAAGCACCAAAAGCCGCACAGATACCTGCTATCTCATCTTCCATTTGAATAAATTTTCCGCCAACCTCAGGTAAAAGGTCAGATGCAACGTGCATTACTTCAGATGATGGAGTGATTGGATAACCACTAAAAAATCTAGCACCGGCATCAATAGCAGCTTCTGCAGCCAGCTCATTACCGTTTCCGATTACTTCTCTTGCCATTATTTAACTCCTTTTTCACTAAGTGACATATAATTATTTGCAATAACTGCAGCCTGACGCACTTTTGATTCATCAGTCAATTTTGCAAATTTAAAATCTTTTTTATCTGCTACATATATAGCAAAATCAGGACATGAGAGTTCACACTCCATACAGCCAATACAAGCCTCTGGATGCTGAACTGAAATCATCGCTCCAAGTGTAGAAGTAACTTCATACACCATTCCCAAAACACCCGAAGGACACACTGATACGCAAATGTCACATGCTTTACAGTTACTTGTGTTCACCCATACCGGTTGATTGCCTGGATTTACAGTTTGAAAAGTTCCCATTTATACTCCTATTTTCAATTTTTTTAAATCAGTTTTGTTACATTTAGTAACAATAATTACAGCGCTAAACCTATTTTTCTCAAACAGATTAACTAACTTTTATTAATATCACTCTAAATTGTGTTATTAACGCCTAATAAACAACAAAACTGTTACTTATTGAGGCTCACACACAGTAAAATTTACTTTTTTAAAACTTCAGCTATCGCTTTACCTATTTCAGACGGTGACACGACAACTTTTACGCCTGCCGCTTCAAGAGCTGCCATCTTCTCAGCCGCAGTCCCTGCTCCACCACTTATAATAGCTCCGGCATGACCCATTCTTTTTCCCTTGGGTGCAGTTTGTCCTGCAATAAATGCAACAACAGGTTTTGTAATATGTTCTTTTATATATGCCGCCGCTTGAATCTCAAGATCTCCACCGATTTCACCAATCATAACGATTGCATGAGTCTCTGGATCTGCTTCAAACATCGGAAGAAGTTGTTTATACGAAAGACCGATAATCGGATCTCCGCCGATACCAACCGCAGTAGATATTCCGAAACCTTCTCTGCAAACTTGATTAGCACCCTCGTAAGTTAATGTACCTGACTTAGAAATAAGACCAACATTTCCTTTTTTGAAAATCATCCCAGGCATAATTCCGATTTTACACTCTTCTGCCGTGATAATACCTGGGCAGTTTGGTCCGATTGTTTTCATATTATGTTTAGTCGCATAAGCTTTTGCAGCCTGCATATCTCTTACAGGCGCACCCTCTGTAATGATAACAGCAAGTTCGATTCCTGCATCTGCAGCTTCCATTACCGCATCTGCAACGAACACAGGCGGAACAAATATCATAGAAACAGTAGCTCCGGTTGATGCAACAGCCTCTTTTACAGTGTTAAATACAGGCTGACCTAAATGCTCAGTTCCGCCTTTGTTTGGTGTTACACCGCCTACGATTTTAGTTCCGTATGCCAAACACTGCTCAGCATGAAAAGAACCCTCTTTACCCGTAAAACCTTGAACGATTACTTTTGTATCTTTATTTACTAATATACTCATAAAAACCTTTCCTTACTTAGCTTGTTTTGCAGCTGCTACTGCTTTTGCAGCACCGTCAGCCAAATCCGTAGCTGCTATAACGTTTGCGATATTTGCATTTCTTAAAATCTCTGCCGCTTCCGGTGCATTTGTGCCGTCAAGTCTAACGATAACCGGAACATGAACATCTACAAGTTTTGTAGCTTCTAAAATACCGTTTGCGATACGGTCACATCTTACGATTCCGCCAAAAATATTTACGAAAATCGCTTTAACTTTAGGATTTTTAAGAATTATCTCAAAACCTTTTGCAACTGTTTCAGCATTTGCTTTTCCGCCAACATCAAGGAAATTCGCAGGAGTTCCGCCCATATAATTAATAGTATCCATAGTACCCATTGCAAGCCCTGCTCCGTTTACCATACAACCGATTTCACCATCAAGTGATACATAAGATAGTCCATACTCTCCGGCTTCTCTCTCATCAGCATCTTCTTCGCTTATATCTCTCATAGCTTCGATATCCGGATGACGCCCAAGAGCTGAATCATCAAATCCCATTTTTCCATCAAGTGCTAGAAACTCACCGCTTCCTGTTTTTACAAGTGGGTTAATCTCTATCATCTCCGCATCATTTTCCATGTAGAGTTTATAAAGTTTTGAAGCAAAACTTATAAGTTTTTTTTGCTCATTTGGGTCAGTTATGCCTAAACCAAACACAAGCTCTCTTCCATGAAAACCTTGAAAACCGATAGCTGGATCTACAGCGATTTTGATGATTTTCTCAGGAGTGTTATGTGCAACATCCTCTATCGCCATACCACCCTCAGTTGAAGCCATAATTACAGGCATTTCACGTGCGCGGTCAAGAACAACACCAAGATATAACTCATCTTTGATATCCGCACCGTCTTCGATGTAGAGTTTTTGAACAAGTTTGCCCTCTGGTCCTGTTTGGTGAGTTATCAGAGTCATTCCAAGGATTTCACGAGATAGTTTTTCAACCTCTTCAATTGAACGAGCAAGTTTTACCCCACCGCCAAGTCCGCGACCGCCTGCATGGATTTGAGCTTTAACAACCCAGATAGGACCGCCTAAAACTTTTGCATTTTCAACTGCTTGTTCTACGCTCTCAGCCATCAGACCTTTTGGTGTCGGTACGCCGTACTTAGCAAAAATTTGCTTTGCTTGATATTCATGTATATTCATCTATTTTCCTTCTTTCCTTCTTTAAATTTAGTTATGCTTTGACAGAAAAAAATTTAGTTTTTTTCTGCACTGTCCTTTAGGCCTTGGGTGAAATCATATCTTGTGGTATAACATATTTATCAAACTCTTCGGCAGTTAAAAGCCCTAGCTCTATCGCTGTTTCCTTTAGAGTTGAACCATTTTTATGTGCCGTTTTTGCTATTTTTGCCGCATTTTCATAACCGATATAAGGGTTAAGTGCAGTCACAAGCATAAGTGAATTGTTAAGATAAAAATCTATTTTGTCTTCAACCGGCTCTATTCCTACCGCACAATTATCGTTGAATGAAACGATAGAATCTGCTAACAAACGACATGATTGTAAAAAGTTATATGCAATTACAGGTTTAAATACATTTAGTTGAAAATTTCCCTGACTTGCCGCAAAACCGATTGTCGTATCATTTCCCATAACTTGACATGTAACCATAGTTACCGCTTCGCTTTGTGTAGGATTTACTTTACCCGGCATTATAGAAGAACCTGGTTCATTTTCAGGAATCGTAATCTCCCCTATTCCGCATCTAGGACCTGATGCCAGCCAGCGAACATCGTTTGCTATCTTCATCATATCTGCAGAGAGTGCTTTAAGTGCACCGTGAGCGTAAACCAAAGCGTCATGAGAAGTAAGCGCATGAAACTTGTTTGGAGCGGTTACAAAATCATGTCCAGTAAGCTCTGTTAGTTTTTTGGCAACTCTCTCTCCAAGCTCTGGATGAGCATTAAGACCCGTTCCAACCGCAGTTCCGCCAAGGGCTAGTTCACGAACAGCCTCAAGAGAATCTTTAGCCATTTTTTCACACTTGTTTAGCATTTCAACCCAACCGCTAATCTCTTGACCAAGAGTTAAAGGTGTAGCATCTTGTAAGTGAGTTCTGCCGATTTTTACAATCGAGTCAAATTTAACCGACTTCTCAGTCAAAGTTGCTTTTAGTTTCGCAATCGCAGGTAAAACACGAGTTTCTACCGCAATAACTGCCGCTACATGAAGAGCTGTCGGGTATGTATCATTTGAACTTTGAGATTTATTTACATCATCGTTTGGATGAATAAGCTTCTCAACTCTAAAATCACCGCCAAGAATTTCCGTGGCACGAGAAGCTAAAACTTCATTGTTGTTCATGTTTGACTGCGTGCCTGAACCTGTCTGCCAAACTACTAGCGGATACTCACCATCAAGTTTTCCAGCCAACATATCATCACAAGCCTGTGCGATTGCATCTGCTTTTTTTGCGTCAAGTTTTCCAAGATCTTTATTTACAAGGGCAACCGCTTTTTTTAGGTATGAAAACGCTCTTGTAATTTCATAAGGCATTTTCTCTTCGCCGATTGCAAAATTCTCAATTGATCTTTGAGTCTGTGCAGCCCAATACGCATCTATCGGTACCGCAATCTCTCCCATTGTATCTTTTTCTATACGCGTACTCAAACTTCTACTCCCCTTTATCAAAAAATTTATTTTTATTTAATGTATCAATCAAAGTTCTAACAGAGTTGCAAGAGCCTTCAAACATCTTCTTTTCAGCTTCATCAAGAGATATTTGTATAATCTTTTCAGCTCCGTTTGCTCCAAGCATAACCGGTACGCCAGAAACTACATCAGAGTGACCATACTCACCCTCTAAAAAAACCGCACATGGATAAATCTGCTTTGTATCTTTTAAAATCGCCTCTACCATAATAGTCGTAGATCTTGCAGGCGCATAATATGCCGAACCTGTTTTTAAGTGACCCACAATCTCAGCACCGCCATTGCGAGTGCGCACAACAATCTCATCAATCTCATTTGCACTTAAAAGGTCAGTCAAAGGAATGCCGGCAATAGTAGAATAACGGGGAAGAGGAACCATGTCATCGCCATGTCCGCCCATCACCGAAGCACGAATTTGACCGCCTCCGAAGCCTAGTTTTTCTTGAATAAAACTTGCCATTCTAGCACTGTCTAAAACTCCTGCCATTCCAATGACACGACTTCTCTCAAAACCGCTCTCTCTAAGTGCAACATATGTCATAGCATCTAGTGGGTTTGAAACCATAACTATAATTGCATCAGGAGAATATTTAGCCACTCCTGCAATTACATCTTTTGTAATGTTTGCATTAATCATTAGCAAATCATCACGACTCATACCCGGAAGTCTCGGGCTTCCTGCAGTTACGACTACCACATCACAGTTAGTCAAATCCGACATATCTTCAGCAACGCTTACTATCGTATGACTTCTTACGGCTGCAGCAGCTTGACTCATATCAAGCGCCTTGCCTTTAGCAACATCTATCTTGTTATCACGAAGAATTATTTCATGACAAGAACCAAGCATTGCCAGAGAGTATGCTACCGTTGCACCGACATTTCCGGCACCGACTATTC
>MICC01000111.1:8442-8791 GCA_001829715.1 Sulfurimonas sp. RIFOXYB12_FULL_35_9 | reverse complement strand
TTTTCCCTGATTCATTCGTACTCCTTGAGATAAAATTATAATGAATTACTTAAATATACTTAAAAACATAATGCTATCACAAATGAGTTTAGTATATTTCTAAAACATTACATATAAAGACATTTTTGCCTTTTTTATAGAGCTGTAAAAGTTCCATAAAAAAAGAAAAATATATTATAGATAGAGAAAATTCTCTATCTATTTCTATTGATATTAGATGCTATCAATAATTTTATTAAGCGTTGCAGACGGTCTCATCGCCTTATCAGCTTTTACATCGTCTGGTCTATAATATCCGCCGATATCTTGAGCTTTGCCTTCAACAGCCATCAACTCTTCCATAATCTTA
>MICC01000111.1:701-8431 GCA_001829715.1 Sulfurimonas sp. RIFOXYB12_FULL_35_9 | reverse complement strand
TTTTAACGCTTTTGCTACAGGAGCAAATTTAGCCGCAATAGATGGAGCTTTAGTTTGGTTTGCCAAAGCATCAGCCCAGTATTGTGCTACAAAGAAGTGTGAAGCTTTGTTATCAGGCTCGCCTGCACTTCTTCCCGGAGATTTATTGTTATCCAAATAACCTGCATTTGCAACGTCAAGTGCTTCTGTTACAGCCTCTAGCTCTTTTGAGTTATGTTTTTGTGCTATAAATCTTAGAGATTCAGCAAGTGCCAAGAATTCTCCTAAAGAGTCCCATCTTAAGTGACCCTCACTCATAAACTGCTCAACATGCTTTGGAGCAGATCCGCCTGCACCTGTTTCAAATACGCCGCCACCTGATAAAAGTGGAACGATTGATAACATTTTTGCAGAAGTTCCAAGCTCTAAAATCGGGAAAAGGTCTGTTAAATAGTCTCTTAAAACATTTCCTGTAGCCGAAATCGTATCAAGCCCTGCTCTTACTCTTCTTAAAGAGTATTTCATAGCTTGTTTTGGAGCTAATATCTCATACTCAATTGGAGTTTTTGCCAAATGAGCCGGTAAATAAGTCATCAACTTTTTAATTAAGTTAGCGTCATGTGCTCTAAAAGTATCAAGCCAGAAAATAACCGGACTTCCTGTTAAAACACCTCTCTCGTGAGAAAGTTTAATCCAGTCTTTGATAGCAGCATCTTTTGCTCTGCTCATTCTCCAGATGTCACCTTTTTCAACATTGTGTTTCATTAAAACAACACCGTTTTCATCAACTACTTCAACAAGACCATCTTCAGAAATCTCAAAAGTTGTAGGGTGAGAGCCGTACTCTTCAGCTTTTTGTGCCATTAAACCGACATTTGCGACATTACCCATAGTTGTTACATCAAATTGACCGTTTTTAACACAATCATTAACTATCTCTTCATAAAAAGTTGCATAAGTTCTATCTGGAATTACAGAAACACACTCTTGAACTTTACCCTCAGCATTCCACATTTTTCCGCCATCACGAACAACAACAGGCATAGAAGCATCAATGATAATATCATTTGAAGCGTGAAAGTTTGTGATTCCTTTGTCAGAATCTACCATCGCCATGTTTGGCTGAGTTTTGTAAGTTGCCATAATAGCAGCTTCTATTTCAGCTTTTTTAGATGATTTTTCAAGCTTTTTGTATAAGTCTCCAAGACCCATATTTGGATTTATACCAAGAGCTTTAAACTCATCTGCATACTTAGCAAATACATCTTTGAAGAATACTTCAACAGCATGACCAAACATAATAGGGTCAGAGATTTTCATCATAGTTGCTTTTAGGTGCAATGACCAAAGAACATCTTTAGCTTTTGCATCGTTTAACGTCTCTTGATAGAAAGCTCTTAATGCTTTCGCAGACATAAAAGTACCGTCTAGGATTTCGCCATCAACCGCATTAATCTCTTTTAAAAGCTTACCGTTTAAGTTAATAGAAACTTTTGAGTTGCCACTTTTAATAACAGACTGCTCATTTTCATAAAAATCGTTTCCTGACATATGTGCAACATATGCCTTAGAATTTTCACTAAATGCTCTTAGTTTGTGCGGGTTCTTTTTAGCAAAGTTCTTAACTGCTACAGCTGCACGTCTGTCTGAATTTCCCTCACGAAGAACAGGATTAACCGCTGAACCAAGACAAGTCGAGTATTTCTCTTTAATCGCTTTTTCTTCATCAGTTTTTGCATCTTCTGGGTATTCAGGAAGATCATAACCTTGAGACTTCAACTCAGCTATACAAGCTTTAAGCTGTGGAATTGAAGCTGAAATATTTGGCAACTTTATAATGTTACATTCAGGGTCTTGAACTAATTCACCAAGTTCGCCAAGAGCGTCTACTTGTTTTTGTTCCGGTTTTAATACACTAGAAAATGTAGCAATAACTCTTCCTGAGAGTGAAATGTCACTCAACTCTACATCTACGCCCGCATCCTTTACAAAAGCTTTTACGATTGGTAAAAGTGAATAAGTTGCTAAAGCCGGTGCTTCATCTATTTTCGACCAAATAATTTTTGACATCTTTCGTCCTTGGTTAATATTTTACTGTTTTTACTCAGATAACACTCTCTGATAAAAACTTACAAGGTGTATCTTACCATTTAAGATAAATAATATGTATTTAGACTACTCAACTATTAAGTTTTATTTTGAATATGTTTCATTTGGTTACACGCTTTATATTGCTTAAATGTGTAGAATAGTTACTCGTAAAATCATGCGTTCCATCCTTTGATTTCATAAAATATAGATAATCACTCTTCGCAGGAAATATTGCAGCCTTAATGGCATCAATGCTTACAGTACACACTGGATGCTCTGGAATGCCGCTGTGCAGGTATGTATTATAGATAGAAGTGTCCTCTTTTATTCTCTGAGGAGTTACCTTTACATGTGAATATTTACCATAATTAAGTGTACCGTCCATCTGAAGTTTCATGCCAAGTTTCAATCTATTGTAAATAACTGAACTTACAAGCGGCATCTCTTCTATATTTGCTGATTCTTTCTGAATAACAGATGCTAATGTTACGAAATGAAACCATTTTTTCTCATTGTATGTTCCAAAAACTTTCATTGAGACTTTTTTCATTTGAGATAACGATTCACTTAGTAAAATCTTGATTATAAGTTTTTCGCTTATACCTATTGGTATACTGTATGTATTTGGAACAAAGACCCCCTCAGGATATTGCGACTGCATTTCATACTCGCTCTGCAGGGTATCTCTATCGAGATTAAGCCAAGTTGCGAGCTGATCTAAAAATATGTGTGTTGTTTCTCCCGGTATCAATATAACACTTTGCAATGCAGCTTTTGAAGTTGTAAGTTTATATAAAAAATCTCCTCTGGTGTTGCGGATGGATCCGATATTTATCCATCCACTTTGGGGAGAACCTATAATTCTCAGTAAAAATGCATCAAGTTTGCTTACATCATAATTATTATTTTGCATTTGTGTTATAATCTTGCTAATAGAACCTTTAGAAACATATATGATTTTGGGGGAATTAATAGGCTTATTTAGGTAGTAGATGAACGACAGCATAATTATCAATGCAATATCAAAAATCCAATTTATACTCGTTAGTATTTTTTCTTTCATATTTTTAGTACTCTTTATCTCATTTATAGTTCTACAAAAGGGAATATATATAGATTCTATATCTTTCCAAAATGTTAAAATCGAGAAATTATACATTAAATGGGATGAAAAGGTAAGCCTCATTGCAAACGAGATTCATATTGCAAATAAGGAGAAGAGTAGTGACTCTGAAGTTGCATATGAAAAAATACTTAGTTCGATAAGCACTACACTCCCGTTTCTACTTTGGTTTGAGGATATATTTATCGAACATATATCAGTTGGTGACACAAAATATACATTTGAGTATATCGACAATCAACAAAGTCTCTCCATCTCCTCATCAGATTTTATTTTATATAGTTCACTTTTTTCAAATGATAATTTGCTTCATCTAAAGATTGATATATTTAGAGACTTAAATAAAAATATACAACTAGACGGGGATCTTATCTTTGATGCAAAAAATAACTTTGAGTTGAGTACAAAGCTAAATATAACTATACATGACGATACAAAACTTCATCTTTTTGCCCATGGCGATAGACATAAACTCTCATATAAAATAGAGTCTGATGAAAATATAAAAAATACAAGAGAGATAATAGACCTCTTTAATGTAAATCCGAATGTTAAATACTGGATATATGATGCTATAGAGATGTCTAGCCTCTCGCTTAATACGCTTTACGGCTGGTTTGAGTATAAAAATCTAGATAAAGCTTATCTAAATCTATATGCAAAAGCGGTAGCTAACGATTTAAAATATACATACGATAAAAAGGTAGACTCGGTTCGCACGACTAAAACTGATTTAGAGTTTAAAGAAGGTGTACTCTACATAAAACCGCAAAATGCCTACTCATATAACTTTTTTCTTGATAAAAGCTGGCTAAAAATTGATTTTTCAAAAAAAGAGGAGCTATTGACACTCTACCTGCTATTTAAAGGTCAAGTCAATAAAAATCTGCTCTCTTTGCTTGAGAGATATGAGATAAAGTTGCCATTTATCCAAAATAGCGGTGCAGTCGATACAAATCTTACACTAGATATAAATCTTATCACTTTAGACGTAGAAGCAGTCGGCGATTTTTATGCAAAAGAGGCTCAGATAAACTATTTGGGTCTGGATATTGATATATCTGATGCCCATGTATTTTTAAACAACTATGATGTAAAAGTAAAAAATATGGTGGCAAAATATGGTGATATTGCAACTTCTCACGTAGATCTTGATTTTGATGCAAATGAGTCAAGCGGCGCTCTGGCATTTAGATTTGACACTATAGAGGTAAAAGAGAGTGATTTCAAGCTTTTAAAAAACGAAGATGCTCTCTCTGCAACTTATGTTATCTCTCCGAAACAGGATTATATAACCATAGAAGAGTCTACTTGGAGTCTTAAAGGGCAGACGCTACATGTGAACGCAATGCAAATACCTTTTGACATAAAAGAGCTTGCAGCAAAGATTCCGCTCACTGCCATAGAGTCTCCAAATCTATTATCTGCTCTTGTATCTGGAGAGATATTTTTTAATTCTAAAAAAGCCAATCTTAATATTGAACTCTCAAAGTTTAGCTATCTTGATATATTGCTGGACAAAAAAGCATCTTCTCTTAACCTTTTATATGATACCGACAAGTTTACGCTCTCTTCAGCAAAACCGATTCAATTGGATGTTGCAAAGAAGAAAGCAACACTCGATAATTTTATAATTGATATTACACCTGAGGCAATTAAAGCTAAAAATCTCTCTTTAAATTTTGAAAATATTTTAAGTTCTAAGATAAGCATAAAATTCAATGTAGCTGATTCAAGCATGTCGGTTGATCTTAGAGATATAGATTTTGAAAATGACAATTTCGGCGAAATTTTTAAAAATAGTGAAAACATACGACTTTTTGTTGAAAATAGAGACAACAGCACCACTATACGCTGTGACGAGTTTAATTTTAATTACCTGATTAGTAATGACGGATGGAGGATAGAGTTAAACTCAATAGATAAAATTACAGAGCACTCAAATATCCTTAAAAAGTATAATCTTACAAACGGAAAGTTTGTCCTTTATAAAAAAAATGATGAAGCAAAAATGAAATTTTCTCTTAATACAGACTATAAATATAAAATCCTTGTTATAGAAAACACTCCTTTAGAAAACTACACTATTAACGGAGAATATGAAGAAGGCAAGGAAGTCAGCCTTAAAATAAATGATTTGGTTGATGTAAAAATAGAAGATGATATACATATAAAAACAGCCGATATCGGTATAAATTTGGATGAAATTTTAAACTTTGTTGCTGATAAAAACAGCACAGAAGATGAGGAAGAAAAAAAGAGCAAAGATATCTATTTTGAAGCAAACAACTCCTATTTATATCTAAGTGAAAATAGACATATAATCTCGGACACCATTAATCTTCAATATATAAATGAAGAACTTAACGCAAAACTTACACATAAACAAGGAAAAGCGACTCTCAAGTTGTATGATGATGTTTTAAACTTATATGGAGAAAATTTTAACGATGAGTTTATGGGAAAACTTTTTTCACTCTCAAAGTTTAAAGGCGGCTTTTTGGAGTTTTACATCAACGGCTCAACAAAAGAGTATAGCGGTACTCTTTATGTAAGAGATACAACTATTCTTGATTATAAAATTTTAAATAATATTCTTGCATTTGTAAATACCGTTCCCTCTTTAGTTACATTCTCTCTTCCGGGGTATAACCAAAACGGAATTGCTGCAAAAAGTGCATATATGAACTTTAAATACAAAGATGAGATCTACAAAATAAACGACATCTATCTGAAGTCAAAAGAGATTGAAATTGTGGGGCTTGGTGAAGCAAGTATAAAAAATAACAGTATCAATATGGATCTAAGTTTAATAACCGGTATTGGAAGTTCGGTTTCTAAAATACCGTTTATAGGACACATCCTACTAGGCAGAGAAAATATATCTACCACGTTAAAGCTAAGCGGTGCTCTTGAGAATCCAGACGTAAATACTCAAGTAACCAAAGATATAGCTGCAGCGCCCTTTAATATTATTAAAAGAACGCTTATGTATCCGTTTGAATTCTTTGACGATGATAAGAAATAAGTAAAAAAATTCTACTCGTTTCTTAAAACTGTTAAAATATCCACTTCACTTGCTTTTTTTGCAGGGTAAAAAGAGGATACAACAACGATTACAAATGCTCCAGAAACGATAAGCAGAAAATCTTTAACACTCAAATCAAGCGGCAGAGTAGATGTAGGATAAACATCTTTTGGCAGGTGAATTATGTCAAATGTACTTAGCACCCATAAACCGCTCATGCCAAGAACTATTCCTGCTAAAATACCGCTCACACCGATAACAATACCCAAATATAAAAATACTTTTTTGATCTCGGCAGAGGTGGCACCGAGAGAAAGGAGAAGTGCTATTTCGCTCCTTCTATTCATTACAGTCATAAGAAGCGAAGAGATAATATTTATTGCCGCAATTAAAATAATAAGCATTAGCACGATAAATAGCGAAACTTTCTCTAGCTCAAGGGCAGCAAAAAAGTTTACATTCTCTTCCCACCACCCTTTTATGGAGACGCTCTTTGGAAGAAGTTCTTTAATCTTGAGTATATCTTCTTGCGGATTACTTGAATAGATATGAATCCCGCTGTAGTGGTCTTGAGGTAAACTCATTATTGTTTGGAGTGATGAAAGAGTTGTATAGTTATAGGCCTTATCATAAGCAGATAGTCCAGAATCAAAAACTGCACTTACGTTAAATCTCTTGATTTTAGGAGTAACGGACATTCCTCCCGGTTCTACATGAGTGAATATGTACATCAACTTGTCGCCCTCTAAAAGAGCAAACTCATCTCTTAACGTCTTACCGACTAACACGTCAAATTTATCAAAATCTTTATCTTTTATCGCCTCTTTAAGTACGCTGTTTACCTTGGCTTCTCTCTTAAAATCAACACCGAAAATATAGCCGCCTTCCAGTCTTGAACCACTTCTAGCCATTACCGCAGATTGAACATAGGGACTAAAACTCAGAGTTGGAAACTTTGACTCCAAATTTGAGAGCAGCTCATCATTTACTGCTCCGTAAAATTTAGGAATTATCGTTAGAGGATAGTTCATTATGGTTAATTTTTTTCTAAACTCATTATCAAAACCGTTCATAAGTGCCATAGCTATCAAAAGCACCATCACGCCGAGTGATATACCTAAAAATGCTAAGAGTGCAGATAGAAAAATAAAAGGCTGCTCTTTATCGAATCGTAAAAATCTCTTTACCAGATATGGAACAATTGATGTTTTCAAGAGGCAAATACACCTTTTTTCGGACCGCTTTTTCCACAGCATTGTTTATATTTCTTCCCGCTTCCGCATGGGCAAAAATCATTTCTGGAAACCTTTTTTTCTATACTGTTCTCTTCTTCATTATGATAAAGATTAAACTGTATTGCAGCCTCTTTTATTTTTCTCTGAATGTCTAGCTGCTCGGCAACTCTTTTAGCCTCTTCTTGGGGATCTTCAACCCTAAATCTAATAATTTGAAGAGTTTTTATAGTATTAAATTTTATATCGGATATAAGTTCTGTGAAAAGGTTGAAAC
>MICC01000111.1:170-442 GCA_001829715.1 Sulfurimonas sp. RIFOXYB12_FULL_35_9 | reverse complement strand
CTTGCCTCTTAATTCCGCCATGGCGGTTAAACATTTTGATTCAGATAAAGGAAAAATGGTCTTCATGACATCACAAATTTTTTTAATATCCCATTCCGGTTTGTTCTGTTCATCTTCGCCATTGGTATGAAAAGCGACCACGTGTTCAATTTCCGCGTCAATCAATTCCAACATGTGCTGACGTATTTTTTCCGGAGTCATCTGCAATATTTCATTGCGCCTACGATAAATGGCATCTCTTTGTTTATTTAAAACATCGTCATATTCCACCA
>MICC01000111.1:0-147 GCA_001829715.1 Sulfurimonas sp. RIFOXYB12_FULL_35_9 | reverse complement strand
CTGGACTCCACTTTGGTTTGCGCCGACTCAATCGAACGAGAGACTAAGCGATTTTCAATCGGCACATCATCAGGCACATGCATGGCGTTCATAATGCTTTTCATACGATCAGAACCGAACACCCGTAATAAATCATCATCCATGGAA
>MICC01000110.1:34116-50547 GCA_001829715.1 Sulfurimonas sp. RIFOXYB12_FULL_35_9 | reverse complement strand
CAAATTTTCAAAGCATAAGAGATAAGGTTTTAGCAAACCTAAAATACCCAAATACGGCAAAAAGAATGGGAATACAGGGCTGTGTAGAGGTAACTTTGATTATAGATTCAAATGGAAAACTTTTAGATGTAATTTTAGAGAAATCTTCAGGACATGAGGTTTTGGATAAGAGTGCCATAAAAGCAGCAGGCGAACTTTACGCTCAAGCTCTGCCGGTACCACAAATTATTTCGAGGGTTACTCTACCGATTAATTTTACTTTAAATTAATGTTGTAATAGCCAGCAAATACAGAATTTCTCTCCTGTTCTTCTGTGAATAGCCAGCCAACTTGTAAAAATATCAGGAGATAAAAAAATGAAAATAAATCTAAGTGTTTGGGTCGCTATATTGTTGAACGCACAAATTATCGCAAGTGAGAAAATAGAGTTAGAGCAGATAACAATTGCGACAAAAACTCAAAAAAATATAGACGGAGTTGCGGCTACGGTTGAAGTTATAACGCAGCAAGAGATAGAAAAGATGGCGGCGGAGAGCTTAAGAGACATTGTGGATATAACACCCGGATTAAACGTGATGTTTGGAACATTTCCTAGTGCTTCGGCTCTTAGCAAATCATCTATAACCATTCGTGGCATGAGTGGAAACGGAACTCTTATTTTGCTTGATGGCAGACGATTGGCAGGTGAAGTTCAAAACCCTTACGACTTAGATCGTATTCCTGCTACGGTTATAGAGCGTATCGAGATAGTAAAAGGTCCTATGAGTTCGCTTTACGGTGCCGATGCCGTCGGCGGAGTTATAAACATCATTACAAAAAGACCTTCCCAAAAGCTAAAAATTGATGCAGGTGCCAGATACGGAGCTAACAAAGAGGGTGATGCGGATAACCTAAATCTTAACTTATCATTACAAGATAAAATAGATAAGTTTTCATACAGCACATATGCAACGCTCTCGACAAATAAACCTTATACTCAAAGAGAGAGCGAAAACGTATGGGTTTCTACGCCTGCCGGAAAGGTACAGCCTTCTAATCATCCAAATCCGAATGTCAGAACAAATATAGAAAACTCATACACTCAAGATGTGACTTTCCGTGAAGATAGCGAAGTTTATACACTCGGAACAAGGCTGGGTTATGAGATCTCATCGGATTTGAGCATAGGTTTTGATGTGAACTACTTTAATGAACAAAGAGAAGGCGGTTACATAGGCTATTTTCATCCCTCAGCTTATCTAAGCGGCACTAATCCGATTCCGATTTTTAACGTTCCCGTAAACTCTAAAGATGAAAACAACAGATTGGATTTAAGTGTCGATGCAAAATACAAAGCAAGCGATGAGTTGGAACTTAGAGCGAGACTCTACAACAGCTCTTATGAGAAGAGAAATGAGACAAGTGCCAAAGAGTTCTCGGATATGGGTTATGCAAGCGAGAGTGCATCAGAGCAAAATGGACTTGATGCAAATGTAGATCTTAAAGTAGCCGAACTTAGTGCCACTTACATGGCAAATGAAGCACATCTTTTAACTCTAGGCACAGAGTATAGAGATGAAAAAAGAGATTCTACCGCTTTTGCTCAGCCAAATACATTGACTAGAAAAACGGTTGATTACAAGTCGGCATATTTGCAGGATGAGTGGCAGATTAATGAGAAATTGAGTGCGATTTTAGGAGCAAGGCATGACTCCATAAGCAGTGCCGATAGTAAAGCCACCATTCGCATAGGCGGAATTTACGAGTTTGACAAGATGGCATCTCTTAGAGTAAATTTTGCACAAGGATATCGTGCTCCGGACATAAGAGAAATCTATATCCATAAGCAGACTCCAACGGGACTTCAAGTCGGCGCAGACGCCATGGGTTATGACTTAAAACCGGAGTCTACGGATGCTTATGAGATAGGACTCGGAGGGCATAATGATAGCTTGAGATATGATTTGGTCTTTTTCTACAACGATGTAAAAGATATGATATCTCAGGTTATGGGAAGTTACAACGGTAATGCGGCATACACTTTTGAAAACGTTGCCGATGCAAACACCAGAGGTGCGGAACTTTTACTTAAGTACAACATCAACAGAGACTTAAGCAGCAGTTTTTACTGGACTGAACTAAGAACAGAGAATGAAAAAACAAAAAAAGATTTGGATTTTCAACCTGAGAGAACGGTTATGCTCGGATTTGACTATAAATTTACAAATGTTCTAAATGGCGGAATCTTTGCAAAATATATAGGAGAGCAAAACTATACGCAGGTCATCAACAGAGGTGCGCCGACTCAAATGACAAGTTTGACAATGACAGACGCTTTTACTACCGTTGATTTAAGAGCGGATTATGAGATAGATAAAACATTCCAACTGTATGGAGGCATAAACAATATAGCAGATGAAAAAGTGGATAACGTTATCGGTTCAAATGTAGGAACATACTATTTTGCAGGCGTAAGAGTGCATTTTTAGTATGTTGTCTCTGCCGCTTAAGTGGGCTTTTGTATTACTCATTTAAGTTTATAAAATTAATAAAAAGGATATTCATGTTAACGCAAAAAATGCTTCAAAGACTTAATGAACAAGTAAATCTGGAGATGTACTCTTCAAATATATATCTCTCTATGAGTGCATGGTGCGCAAATAAAGGCTTACAAGGAAGTGCCAATTTTTTAAAAGATCACTCAAAAGAGGAGCTAAGCCATGCTTATAAACTTTTTGACTACATCAACGAAACAGGCTCTATGGCGGTTATAGATACTATAGCCAAACCACAAAATGAATTTGCTTCACTGCAGGATGTGTTTCAAAGAACTTATAACCACGAGCTTGTAGTCTCAAAATCGATTCTTGATTTGGTAGATACTGCTATGGGTGAAAAAGATTACTCAACTTTTAACTTTTTACAATGGTATGTAAGCGAACAGCATGAAGAAGAGAAACTTTTTAAAGAGATTCTTGATAAATTTGAGATTATAGGAATGGAAGGCAGAGGGCTGTTTATGATAGACAGAGAGATAGCTGCTTTGGTGAGATAGAGTTTAAATGGAGCATGAAATATCTCTTTTCATGCTCTTAATTTAGTATCTGTATCTCAAAATCTTTCTCAAATCTATATCTTACTCTGTTGCAGTCAAGAATGTATTGGATATCCAAAAATTCGTCTATTTCTATATCTCTGTTTAGTTTTAGATTTACAACCCTGTTTTTTGAATAATCAAATTTAAAAGTAACAAATCCGTTTATCGCATTTATAACTTGTTGTGCCATTTTTTACTCCTTTATCTGTTTTATATTGCAATTAGCATAAGCATCGCAATCTAGGCATTCGCTGCCCATAACTTTTTTGTATTCATCGTAAAAACAACTGCTGTTGTGCTTAGAACATACAACCGGAAGATCTCGTTTTTTTGCTTCGCTCTTAAAGTGTTTCATAGCATTGTGATTTAAAAAAGAGGTAAGCATAACTACGCATTTTATATCAATGGGTATGATTTTTTTGCATGTGCTGGCTTTTTTTCTTGCATCCCAGTGAACTACGCAAGATACGCCGAAAACACCCAGTACAGATCTGATCGCATCGATTTTATCTCCGCCTATCACTAAAACACTCATTGTTTGCTCCTATCTTAAAAGTTCGTTTGCGATTGTGTAAACTTTAGCATCGTCTACATTTGAGTATCTCATTTTAAATACACGCATGATTGAGCAGAGCATCTTTGGATTTTTACTAAATCCAGACTCTTTTACCAACTTGTTTATCTCATTTTTTATTAAAATATCAGACATAAAATAGCTCCATTTATGATAATTGTTATCAAAATAATAGCGAACTAAAGCTTAAAGAGTTATAATATTGATATTTATTATCATTTTGTATGGTTTATGGGTTTCTGAAAGTAGTTTTGAGTGCACAGCTCTTGGTTTAGAGCTGTTTTTTTGCAAAAAATTTGTAGTAAAAATCTTTTATTATTCTGAGTTTTGCACTGCTGGCTGCAAGTTCTCCGCTTTGGATAGTTCCGCTTCTAACAGTTGTTCCCGCCGCCACCATAACATTGTCTTGAAGTGTTACCGGAGCTATGAGTTGGCTGTCACTGCCTATAAAAACATTTTTTCCGATAACGGTTTTATATTTGTTGATTCCGTCATAGTTACATGTAATCACTCCTGCCCCGATATTTGTGCCCTCATCAACCGTGGCATCGCCTATGTAGCTCAAATGTCCGGCTTTTACGCCTTTAAGAGATGATTTTTTAACCTCTACGAAATTTCCTATATGAGTATCTTCTATGTTTGAAGCAGGGCGGAGATGTGCCAAAGGTCCTACATCTGAATTTTTCACTGTGCTATCTTCTATAACGCTGTGTGCTTTGATGTGGGAGTCGATTATTTTAGAATTTCCCGTGATGCGGCAGCCATTTTCAACAATACACTCTCCCTCAAAAACCACACTCTCTTCTATGTAGATGGTTGATGGAAGCTGCATCGTTACGCCTGACTCCATTAGGCGTGTTTTAATCTTCTCTTGCATTATCTCCTCGGCATGTGAGAGATCTTTTTTAGAGTTTACACCTTTAAACTGCTCTTCATCGACTAGAAGCGGAGTGATTGCGATTCCATCGGCTCTTGCCATGGAGATTACATCCGTTAAATAGTACTCTTTTTGTGCATTGTCGTTTTTAAGAAGAGGTATATATTTTTCGAGTATCTCTTTAGAAAATGCGTATATTCCTGCATTTACCGTTGTTACCTTTAGCTGGGAAGCCGAAGCGTCTTTTTGTTCGACTATCTTTTGAACTTGAGCGTTTTCTATGATAACACGACCGTATCCGTCCGGATTTTGAAGATCAAAAATTGACATCACAATCTGACTCTTAGTTTGCAAAAAAGGCAGAAGAGACTCAGATGTTACAAGCGGCATGTCTCCGTTTAGAACAAGCACTTTTTCATGTTTAAAAGAGATATTTTTCATCGCTCCTCCCGTTCCGGGGAAGTTTGCGTCATCTTGGACGACAAAGTTTATATCCTCAAAATATGAGCACATCTGTTTCATTACCGCATCTTTTTGATGTGCAACGACTACCGTGATGTCATCGCTTATCTCACGTGATGATTTTATGATATAATAGAGCATCTCTTTGCCGCTTAGAGTATGTAAAACTTTTGCCTTGGAAGACTTCATGCGACTCCCTTTTCCGGCAGCCAAAATTACTATGCTGATTCTATTTTTGTTCATATTTACTCTTTTTATAAATTAGTGAAATTATACCCATAAGCCCTTATATTTGAAATAAAAGTGATTCAATTATCGAGAGCCTAATCTAATTTGTGGTATCATAACCCCAATATTTTTGTAAAATGTTTTGATTAATTTATTGAGAAAAATAAGAACTAAAAAAGTAAATAAACAGTTTTAAATAAGGTAGCAGATAGATAATGTTGAGATTTTTTTTGTTTTTTTTGCTGCTTGGAGTTATACCTGTTTTAGGTGCTGAGAGCGTAACCGTTCCTACTATGAATTTTGAGCTTTCAGCTCCTAAATCTCCAGAGCAGTTGGTTAGTTCGCTTAATGTTTTAGTTCTTTTAACGCTCCTCTTTCTAGCACCGAGCATGGTTCTTGTCATGACGACTTTTACAAGATTTGTCATTGTTTTTGGTTTTTTACGTCAAGCTATGGGTACGCAGCAAGTTCCACCTACACAGCTTTTGGTTATGCTTGCTATGATACTCACTTTTTTTGTTATGGAGCCTGTCGGCACAAAGGCTTATGAGGACGGAATTAAGCCTTATGTTGAGAAAAAAATCGGCTATGAAGAGGCTTTTGACAAGACGGCTATGCCTTTTAAAAACTTTATGATTAGAAATACCAGAGAAAAGGATTTGGCTCTATTTTTTAGAATCAGAAAGATGGAAAATCCTTCAAGTATTGCTGCCGTACCGCTTTCCATCATCATTCCTGCATTTGTGATCAGTGAGCTAAAGACTGCTTTTGAGATCGGGTTTTTACTCTTTTTACCGTTTTTGGTTATCGATATGGTTGTTGCATCTATCCTTATGTCTATGGGTATGATGATGCTTCCGCCTGTTATGATTGCACTCCCCTTTAAGATACTCATATTTGTTCTTATCGATGGATGGAGCTTGCTTATCGGCAATCTTATAGCTTCGGTAAAATAGAAAAGAGCAGATTATATGAATTGTAAATATTTCGGAGAGTGCGGCGCATGCAAGGTTTATGATGGCGGCTATGAGCGTCAACTCTCTTTAAAACTAGAGTTAAATAAAGAGCGATTTAAGCCTTTTTACAGCGGCGATATATCTATTTTTAAATCGCCTCAGAGCCACTATCGCTCAAGAAGCGAGTTTAAGATCTGGCATGTGAGCGATGATGAATTTTACTATGCGATGAGCCGCATGGACAAAGAGGGCATTGTTTATGTAGATGAGTGTCCGCAGGTAAGCCAATACATTGCGGCACTGATGCCAAAACTGCTAAAAGCCATAAAAGAGTATGGCATCGGTTTTAAGCTTTTCGGCGTTGATTTTTTGAGCTCCACCACAGGCGAAATCGCCGTTTCACTTCTTTATCATAAAGCGTTAGACTCTACATGGAGTGAGATTGCCGCTAAAATGTCGGCTGAGCTTAACATATACATTATAGGGCGAAGCAGGGGGCAAAAAGTCGTTATCGGACAAGATTACATAACCGAGAGCCTAAACATTAACGGCGAAGGGTTTAGGTTTAACTACATAGAAAACAGCTTTACCCAGCCAAATGCCAAAGTAAACGAGCAGATGATAGCATGGGCTTTAAAAGATTTACACAGCCATGACGGAGACCTGCTTGAACTCTACTGCGGTGCAGGAAATTTCACCATACCTTTTGCAAAAAGATTTAGAAAAGTTTTAGCTACGGAGATATCCAAGTCGTCCATTAATGCGGCAAAAGCAAATATGCTTTTAAATGGCGTAGAAAATATAGAGTTTGTACGCATGGGCGTTGAGGAGTTTGTTCAGGCACTCGACGGTGTTAGAGAGTTTAACAGAATGAGAGAGATTGATTTAAAACTATATAATATCAATACCATATTTGTAGATCCGCCAAGGAGCGGAATGGATGAGGCGACATGTGAATTTGCCACTAGATATGAGAATATTGTCTACATCTCATGCAACCCTGAAACATTGGCGAGAGACCTTGTAGTTTTGTGTAAAACACATGAAATCTGTGATATGGCTCTTTTTGATCAGTTTCCTTATACTTATCATGCGGAGATGGGTGTCAAACTCGCTATAAAAAAGGTAGAAGAAGTATGAAAATTATATTTTTAACTCTTATGATAGCCTCGTTTTTACACTCTTTGGAAACAGAAAAAACAGATCTTCAAAACAAAAACAGAGAACTTACTGAAAAGATTAAAGAACTGGAAAAGTTGGTTCAAGAGCAGGAGAGAGTCTTAAAATCAAAAGAGTATTGCGATGAAAACACTTTTCCCAAGTTGATGATGAAACAAGATTATATAGAAAATAATAAAAAAGACGGAATATGAAAAAAATATTAATTATCGGTGACGGCGAAATTGCGGGACATTTTATAAGCAGAGTAATGGAGACTTACACCAGCGAAAATATCTATTATGTCATTCAAACAAAATCAGAAAAAAACAAAAATATAAATTTACCGAGATTCAAGTTTTACGAGTTTGACCCTACTAGTTTATATAAACTCTCAAATCTTCTAAAGATGGAGTTTGCTCAAGCGATTATTGCAATGGACAATCAAGCAGATGTCGAACATACCATAAAAAATATCAGAAGCATTAAAAAACAGCTGCGTATCATCATTTTAAACAAGTGGAACCTGACAAACGAAGATGCGAATGTTGTTATGATTAACATGAACGAGATTTTATCTTCCAGACTTATCGACTATCTGCCGAATGTTCCAGTAATCGCACAAAACGTAGGGCTGGGTGAGGGCGAAATCATGGAAGTTTTAGTTCCCTTTGGAAGCTCTTTTGTTTATAAACATATCGGCGTGATTGAGCAAAAAGAGTGGCGAATCGTTGCCATTTATAGAAATAGAAAACTTATCATGCCAAACCGCCGCAGAATGATTCAGCCAAACGACCTTTTACTCTTAGTCGGCGAACCTGCCGTGTTAAAATCAGTCTATAAAGCGATAAAAAGAGAGCTTGGACAGTTTCCTGAACCTTTCGGCTCAAACATCTACCTTTATCTGGATATGAATCTCTTAAACCTAAAAACAGTCGAAAAACTTGTGAAAAGATCTATTTTTGTGCATAAAAAGTTCGGTCATACACTAATCATAAAAATAGTCAATCCAAGCAATTTTGAGGTTATTTGGAAAATTAAAGAGTATAGAGATGAAAATATTATTATCGATATAAACTACGACACGGACAACATCAAAGCGAGCTTTTTTAAGGATATAAAGTTTTATCATGTAGGCTTGATAATTGTTTCAAACGACATTTTTGAGGACTATGAGATGCGGACAACTCTCTATGAAGCTCAAATTCCGGTTTTGAAATTGACAAAAAAAGAGCTATCAAGCGTAAAAGATGCTTCGATTATTTTAGGCGACAACAGAGATTTGGAGAAAATCTCATCGATAATCTTTGACATCTCCGAGCAGATGAGCCTTAATATAGAGCTTTACAACTACCTAAACGAGCATCAAGAGGCAAAAGAACAGGTAATCGAACACTACTACAACCTTGCTACGATTTTTTCAAAAAGCATCAAAATCATAAAAGAGAGTGAAAATCCGATTAAAAAACTTAAAAAGAAAGAAGATTTTATACAAATCTTACCTTTTACGAAAAAGCTCACAGGTAGAAAGATCTTCTCTCTCTTGACAACAGACAGCGAAAGACTCTACCACAAACTTGAAGAAAACCATCAGATTTTTATACCGGTGCAGATATAGCAAAAACTGATTAGGAATAATTATCTATAAAATTATTAGCTACAAAAAGTATTACTTTGAAGAATTTAGAATTATAACATGGACAAATAGTTCTCATCCATTCTTTTTTAGCCTTTTATCTTTTGTTACGACAAGGTTAAAACCTTGCTTCCTTTAGCTTATAGGCTAAGATAAATCTTCGTCTCCGATTTATGGCTTTTTTGGAAACGAGGTTTTAACCTCGTCTTTTCGCTAAATAAAAAACAAGAAATAGGTAAAACTCTTAAGTTTTATTGAACATTTGAATAAGTACAATTTAGAGATAAATTATTCCGTTTAAAGTTGTTATGGTTTGAGTAGAGGCTTACAAATTTTGCAAATACAAGATTTGAAGTCAGTGCTTCAATCTTAAAAGGCGTGTTACTCTTAAAAGAAATTATATTAGGAGAAAAAAGATGGATAGAAGATACTTCTTGCATTTTTCAGTGCTTACGGCAGGATATTTGTTCACAGGGTGTGAAGAACGTGGTACTACTGATAAAAAGAAACCACAAAAATCACCAGAAGCCGGTTCAACTTTAGAGAAGATTTCAATACAAGAAGAAAAAGTATTTGAAAAAGTTATCCCTTTTACACAAAAACTAAAGATTCCCGATGAAATAAACTTCTCTAAGGTCGACAAGGCTCTATTTAGTGCACAAAAAAGTAAAGTTAATCTTTTTTCGGATGCTAAAACAGATGTATTGACTTTTCAGGGAGACTTGCCTAATCCCACGATTCGAATCAGTAAAGGCGGAACCTTTAATCTTGATTTTACCAATAATCTTACTGATCCGACTATTATCCATTGGCATGGACTTATAGTGCCAGAGGAGATGGATGGACATCCTAAAGATGCTATTTCTACTAATCAAAGCAAACATTATCACTATAAGGTTGAGCAAAATGCGGGTACATACTGGTACCATACCCATCCGCACGGCAGAACGGGAGAGGAGATTTATCATGGATTGTCCGGACTATATATTATAGAGGATAAGGAAGAAGATTATCTTAATCTTCCAAAAGATGAGTTTGAAGTTCCTCTGGTCATACAAGACAGAAGGTTTGATAAGAAACGTCAACTGTTGTATAAGAACCCTGCATTTCTACCGGACAACAACGGTGTGATTGGTGATGTAATACTCGTTAATGCTACACCGATTCCTTTTCATGAAGTAAAAACCGGAAAATACCGTTTAAGAATTCTTAACGGATCAAGTGTCAGAACATACAAGTTGGCATTTGACACGATTGAGCAATTTTTATTGATAGGTACTGATGCAGGTTTACTAGAAGAACCCGTGAGCGTTGAAAGTGTTGTTTTGAGTGTTGCAGAGAGGGTTGATATTATCGTAGATTTCAAAGATAAACAAGTAGGTGATAAAGTTATATTGAAGACACTTGGTTTCAAAGATGGAAATAATTTTGGACTGAATCCGGACTATCCCGGCTTTGATGCCGTTATGGATATCATGCAGTTTCACATTACAGAGAACTTCAAAGACACAAGTGTACTCCCTAAGAAGCTGGTGAGTATACCAAGAATGAAAGAATCTGAAGCGGTTAAAACCAGAAGAATTACGATGGAAGTTATCTCTGGAGGTATTTGGACGCTCGATAAGAAGCCTTATGACATGCATCGCATTGATCAAAGAGTGAAATTGGGCAGTACTGAGATTTGGGAGCTAAAAAACAGTATTCATATGGCACACCCTTTTCATATACATGGTGTTCGTTTTCAAGTACTTGATCGAGATGGAAAGATGGCTTTTCCCACTGATAAGGGATGGAAAGATACAGTGATTGTTATGCCTAATGAAATGGTTCGTATTATTGTGCATTTCACTATGCCTGGATTTTTTGTATATCACTGTCATATACTTGAACATGAAGATCATTCTATGATGGCAAACTTTTTAGTAGAATGAAGATTAATTTATCAATTTTAAGAAGTGAGTGTCAAAGAAACAAGTGTCAAATTTCTCTTGACACTTGAATCGAAGATGAAAAATTTAGCACTTTATTAGCATATTTTAAGTATTATCTAAAATTAAATTTTTATATTTTTACGGACATATTATGCAGGTACACATTTCTCTTAAAAAAGTCGTTGACGACTCTTACTTCATTACAATCGACACACTTCCAAAGCTTCACTTTGATACAAAAGTGGCGGTGGTTACCAACCAAACTGTTTCTAAATTGCATCTGGATTATCTTCTTGGCAAAATCAGTGCAAAAGAGCTTCATGTCATAGAGTTAAAAGACGGTGAAGAGTTTAAAAATCAAGAGAGCATAGATGCTATTTTGGACTCTCTTTTTGAACACCGTTTTAACCGCAAATCTATGCTTATAGCATTTGGCGGAGGCGTTATCGGGGATATGACCGGATATGCGGCAAGCATCTACCAAAGAGGGATAGATTTTATCCAGATTCCCACTACGCTTCTCTCTCAAGTCGATGCAAGCGTAGGCGGAAAAACCGGTATGAATAACAGATACGGGAAAAACCTCGTAGGCGCGTTTCATCAGCCTCGGGCAGTTTACATAGACCCATATTTTCTAACTACTCTTCCAAGCAGAGAGTTTGGTGCAGGTGTTGCCGAGATAGTTAAAATGGCGGTAACATTTAACAAAGACTTTTTTGAGTTTTTAGAACTGGCTGATTTAAAAAATCCGCAAGTTTTGCAAGAGGCCATCAAGCAGGCAGTTCAAACTAAAGCCGATGTCGTATCGCAGGATGAAAAAGAGCAGGGCATCAGAGCGGCTCTTAACTATGGGCATACTTTTGGGCATGTCATAGAGAACGAGACGGCATACAAAGAGTTTTTGCACGGTGAAGCAGTTGCCATCGGAATGGTCATGGCAAATGAAGTGGCTCTAAAAATGAATTTAATGACTCATGAAGAAGCCCATAGAGTCAAAATGCTTTTACAAAAGTACAATCTTCCCATAACTTATGTCATAGAGGACGTTAAGAAATTTTATGAAGCTTTCTTTTTGGATAAAAAGAGTTCTGATGCAGCGATAACGTTTATTTTGCCTCTTGGCATCGGTGATGTAGTTATTAGTGACAAGGTAGATATGGGAACCATCATGTGTGTTTTAAATAAGTTTGGAAAACTCTAATGAAAAAAATAGTTTTTTATCTTTTTATAGTATCGTCACTGCTTTTCTCAGACAATGTAAAGAGCGACGCAAACGCTCTCAAACAAGAGTTGGAACAAAACCGACTTGCAGAAGAAGATCTTAAAAGAGAAAAAATTCAGAGTTATATTTCTGAGATAAAAGATATTGAGCAAAAAATAGCGAAAAAAGACAGCGTTTGGATGAAAAGCTATGCCTCGTATCTAACATCTCTTGAAGTTAGAGAGAGTCTTGAAGAGATAAAGAGCAGAATTGAATTTCTTCAAAAAAAGAGAGATAAGTCATTTAGCGAAACGGACGAACTGAGTGCTTTAATATCACGTGAGAAGATCCTGACATCACAAATAGAGAAGTTAAAGAAAAAAGACAGTTCTCCTTTTTCAGATCTTTTGACTCCTCCAAATATTGATGAGATACCATCAATTACGAACCCTTTTGATATATTTGCCGGTATTTCACTTATAAAAACTTTGGATAAAAGTTTTGATGATTATCTTTTAAAAAAAGAGGAGTTAAAGCAGCTAGTTTCCCTTTTGAAGGCACAAGATCATATATATAAAGAGATGGGAATCATAGATGAACAGAAGGTGCATAAAGGAGCAGCTGAGCTAAAAACAAAACAGGTTGAGAGATTTGAATCTGCACTTGATACTATGAATGTTACGGCTGATGTTTATGAAAAAAGATTGGATGTCGTCAATGTCAATATCAACAAAGATGTTGAGGTTCAAATATTTAAATTAGGTAAAATCGGAATTACTATTTTAATCGTTTTTGCAGTTTTCTTTCTGCTTAAACTTATAGCTAAAAAATACATAACCGATCATGATCGATTTTATATGGCAAATAAGGTTATAACATTTATAAACTTTACACTTATTATTTTTATACTGTTTTTTAGTTATATAGAAAATGTGAGCTATCTTGTTACTATACTAGGGTTTGCCTCAGCCGGTATTGCAATTGCCATGAAAGATTGGTTTATGAGCATTCTCGGCTGGCTTGTAATCGTCTTTGGGGGAAGTGTGCACGTTGGAGATAGAATTCGTATTGATATGGATGGTATGCAGTATGTCGGAGATGTTATGGATATATCGCTTCTTCGTATGACAATTTTGGAAGATATTACTCTCACATCTGTTATGCAAAACAGGAGAGCAGGAAGAATTATATTTATACCAAATAATTACGTTTTTACAAGAATGATAGCAAATTACACTCATAGCTCTCTAAAGACGGTTTGGGATGGTGTTAACATTACCATAACATTTGATTCTAACCATAAAAAAGCTATGCACATTGCAAAAGAGATAACTAAAAAATTCTCAAAAGGCTATACAGATATTACAAGAAAGCAACTCAATAAACTAAGAAGCAACTATAGCCTCAAAAATACAAATGTTGAGCCAAGAATTTTCTCTTTTATAGAACCAAACGGCATCTCTATTGATGCTTGGTATCTGACAAATGCTTATGGAACGCTAACTCTGAGAAGCGTCATCTCGACTGAGATTATAGATGCTTTTTTGGCTGAAGATGATATCACCATCGCATATCCGACTCAAATGTTGCATCTAGAAAAAGCGGCTAAAAAAACTCCACCATTTCAAACAGAAGAAGTTTTATAAATGAAAAAAAAAGTATATTTTAAAACTTTCGGATGCAGAACAAATCTTTATGACTCACAAGTGATGATGAGCTCAATGCAGGAGTATGACGTTACGGAAGATGAGAGCCAGGCGGATGTAATCGTTGTGAACTCATGTACAGTTACAAACGGTGCGGATTCACATGTTCGCTCATATATCTCACATGTAGAAAACAGCGGCGGTGCCAAGATTTTCTTAACAGGCTGCGGCGCGCATACAAAAGGTGAAAAACTCTTAGAGCAGGGCAGAGTTTGGGGCGTTTTCGGGCAGAGCGAAAAAGAGAAAATCGATGAGATGCTAAATAAAGATAAGCCTTTTTATGAGCCTGGCGACTTAAATCACATAGACGAGAGTGTCGTGGATGATTTTATCGGTAAAAGCAGAGCGTTTATAAAGATTCAGGAGGGGTGTAGTTTTCGCTGCTCCTACTGCATCATACCTCATGTCAGAGGCGATGCAAGAAGTATGAACGAAGAGAAGATTTTAGAACAGATCTCAAGGCTTGCACGCAACGGTTTTGGAGAGTTTATCTTAACCGGAACAAATGTCGGAAGTTACGGGCAAAAGAGTGAGAGCTCCATTGCTGCATTAATGAAAAAGATATCTCAGATACGAGGTGTTAGACGCATAAGACTTGGAAGTGTTGAGCCTATTCAGATAACGGATGAGTTTAAAGAGATACTGGACGAGCCGTGGCTTGAGAAACATCTTCATATAGCACTTCAGCACACTTCGCCTCAAATGTTAAAGTTTATGAACAGACGAAACATGTACAAACAAGACAGAGAGCTTTTTGAGCTTCTCTCAAGTAAAGGTTTTGCGATAGGTACGGATTTTATCACTGGACATCCGGGAGAGAGCAAAGAGATTTGGGATGAAGCGATGAGAAATGTAAGAGACCTTCCTCTTACACATCTGCACGCTTTTACCTACTCCAAAAGAGACGGTACGCCCTCAGCTACCATGAAGCCGGAGGTAAGCGGAGGGATTGCCAAAGAGAGATTGCATGAGCTTGAAGATATCGTAAAAGCTAAAAATTTTGAGTTTAGAGCGGCTTTTGGCGGTGAGCTTAGTATTCTCATCGAGAGCCAAAAAGATGGATATTTTATCGGTTATGATCAGCACTTCAATAAAATCATGATTGAATCGGATGAAGATTTAATCGGCAATTGGGTAAATATTAATAAATATGAAGTAAAAGAGGAGTCGAACTATGCGAGAGTCTAAAACAAATAGAGTCGTTCTCTATGCATCAGCTATTTTGATAATTATTTTAGTTCTCTTTGCTATCTTAAGAGACAATGCGGATGAGATCTCTCTCAAAAAAGCAAAAGAGATTTTAGACAACAGAAGCGTAAAAAGCGTTGTCGTATCTGCGGATTATATGTACCTTAAAACAGAAAAAGATCTCTATAAAATAGCATCTTCACAAGTGAAGCCTGAGATGTTTTTAGAGTATAAAGTTGAAGTAAAAAGCGGGCTGAATATCGTTGCATACTTTTTGTTTCTACTCCTTATTTTAGGTTTGGGAGCACTTGCTCTTAGATGGTTTAAAAAAAATAGACCGCTTCTTGCAAGTGAGCAGAGCAAAAGAGAGAGCGAATATGAATCCCTCTCTGGCAAATCTTACCCGATTGAGTCTATAAAAAGTGATGTGACGTTTAATGATATCGGCGGAATCAGCGATGTTAAAAGTGAACTTGAAGAGATAATAGACTTTATGAAAAAACCAAAACGCTATAAAAGTTTTGGTGCAAGAATGCCTCGCGGTGTGCTTTTAGTAGGACCTCCGGGAGTAGGTAAAACCATGATAGCAAAAGCGGTTGCAAATGCGGCTGGAGTGCCGTTTTTCTACCAAAGCGGTGCTTCATTTGTTCAGATCTATGTTGGAATGGGTGCGAAGAGAGTGCATGAACTATTTGTTGCGGCGAAAAATAATGCTCCTGCGATTGTCTTTATAGATGAAATCGATGCGGTGGGCAAAAAGAGAGACGGACAGAGAAGCGATGAGAGAGAAGCAACGCTAAATCAGCTCTTGACTGAGATGGACGGTTTTGAAAACTCAAGCGGAGTTATAGTCATCGCCGCAACAAATAAGATAGATGTTTTAGACTCGGCACTTCTTCGTGCAGGAAGATTTGACAGAAGAATCTTTGTCGAACTTCCTACAAACAAAGAGAGAGCTTCCATCTTGTCAAAGTATTTAGAAAAAGTTCCGCATGAAGTGGATGTAAACGTTGTGGCAAATATGACGGTCGGGTTTAACGGTGCATCTTTGGCGGCTCTTGTCAACGAAGCTTCGCTTCTTGCCATAAGAGGGCATGATTTTCAGGTAACATTAGAGCATTTTCATCAAGTAAAAGACAAAGTTATGTTTGGAAAGAAAAAGTTGCAGATACTTACTCCTAAGCAAAAACAGTATCGTGTTACATATCAGGCTGCAAAAGCTATATGTGCCACTTACTTTGATCTTCCTTTTGAGAAACTGCTTCTATCAAACGAAAAACTGACTCCCTCTACAGATGAGCCTCTTATCAAACATGAGCTTGAATCAAGAGTTAAGATGCTCTTAGCAGGCATAGTAGCATGCGATATCAAGTACCACGAACATGCAAGCAGTGCTAAAGGTGATTTGGATGAGGCTAAAGAGATAGTTGAAAAGATG
>MICC01000110.1:24048-34088 GCA_001829715.1 Sulfurimonas sp. RIFOXYB12_FULL_35_9 | reverse complement strand
ATTTTATAGTGGATTTTCTATAAAAAACGAGCATCACTTTTTTGATGCGTATATAAATCCTTCTGAGTACACGGTTTGCGGCTTTAGCTATGGGGCGATAAAAGCTTTTAGATATGTTAAAGAGCAGTTGGCACTTAGAAAAAGAGTAGATACGCTACAGCTGTTCTCTCCTGCTTTTTTTAGTACAAAAGATGAAAAATTTAAAAAGCTTCAACTTCTTGGATATAGAAAAAGTAGAAATATTTACTTGAATGAGTTTATAAAATCCTGTTTTTTACCGTATAAAGAAAAAAAAGTAGAACATAATAACAGAGATAGCATAGAAGAGTTAGAAGAACTGCTTTACTATGAGTGGACTGTAGAAGAGTTGCAATATCTTATCAACAATGGTGTAAAGATAGAGGTTTATCTCGGCGGTGAAGATAAAATCATAGATATTGGCGGTGCGAGGGAGTTTTTTTTGCAAGTCGCAACAGTAACATATATCAAAGAAGCAAATCATTTTTTATTAACAAATTAGGAGAAATATTTTGAAGAAAATAAAAATAGGCGTAATAACGGCAAGTGACAGAGCAAGCAAGGGAATATATGAAGATATATCGGGAGTTGCGATTCAAGACACTATGAAGGATTATCTCAAGAGTGAGTTTGAGATAGTTTACAGATGTATCCCCGATGAGCAGGATATCTTAGAGCGTACCATGATAGAACTTTGCGATGAAGAGGGTTGTTGTTTGGTAGTTACAACAGGCGGAACAGGACCTGCACTTAGAGATGTAACGCCTGAAGCAACTGAGAATGTATGTCAAAAGATGATGCCCGGATTTGGCGAGCTTATGCGTCAAGTAAGTCTAAAGTATGTTCCGACTGCAATTTTATCCCGTCAGACTGCAGGGATCAGAGGCAAAAGCCTTATCATAAATCTACCGGGTAAACCAAAGTCCATCCGTGAATGTCTTGATGCGGTTTTTCCTGCCGTTCCATACTGCATAGACCTTATTGAAGGACCATATATAGAGATAAACGAAGAGGTTATAAAAGCTTTTAGACCAAAGGGCTAAGCAGTTATACTGCTTGCTCTTTGTACTTTTTAAAAATCTCCTTTAGCTCCCAAATCCATCATTTTATACATAGTGTCTCTAACATGTTCAGCTTTTTTCATCATTTCAGGCGGTAAAGTATGTCCACCAAAAAGCATGAGTTCCATAGCCATAGTCATTAGCCATCTATCACCATTGTCATCTTCAACTATAAGGATTCTACAAGGCATAAACGCACCGTAAGCTTCCGAATAGTCAATAAATGTCTTTGCAATATTTGGAGCACAATAATGTAAAATCCTGATATATCTTTGTCTTTTACCATTATGATCATACATCTCTGCCATTTTTGAGTCACCGACTTGAAGCATATTTGCATCGCCGGCTATGCTATTCATAGATTCTATAACATCATCCGTACTAACATTTGGATCAATTTTAACTCTTCTAACCATTGCATCAGCAGATCTTCCCGTTGTAAGTACTGCATTAAACATATTCATATATGCACTCATTGCTTTTGGATCTAGCTTTGAAGCTTTATCCATCTTGTCGTTTAAATCATATTTTACAAATACCACCAAAATTCCAATAATAACAATTGCACCAACAATACTTAAAATATTTTTCAATAAGTTCATTTAGATCCTTTAAAATATAATAATCACAAATAATAAAATTAATGTGATAAAAGTATTATATATAAGAAATCTTTATTTAAATATAAAAAGAATGATAAATATTTTTAATATAAATTATGCCACAAAGTATTTCAAGAAACATTTTACTAGTTCCACCTCTCACAAGGTGGAATGCATACTCTCACCCAAAATCCAACTTACCACAATATCTCAATTTCCACTAACCCGACCATGTCGTTATAATTCCTAGCACTACTGTATTTTGAATACTTTAAACTAAACCTGTTATTGTTTTAAAAACATGAGTAGAGTCACCCTTACTTTTTGTAAAATCAACAACGATGACAATTAGCTTATTACCTTCGATAAGATAAAAAAGTCTATAGTTTCCATAGTAACCTTCTAAATTGTCTTTTAGCTTCTTTATATTAGAACCAAAAAATGGATTTTCTCTAAGCTGGGAATAAACAAAATTTTTAATTTTAGAATACAACTTTTTATCTAGCTTGTTTTTAACTTTTTCAAAGGTTTTAGTTTCAGCGATTTGATACTTAGACAATGGGGTAATCACCATTTTTAAAGTCATTTAAACCGCTTATCAAGTTTTGGACAAGTTCTTTGTCATTCATGATTTCTGATATTTCATCATTTTCTACGAATTGAGATGATGTTAAGTATTGTATTGTTGCGAATTCTATAAAATTTGAAAGATTTCTTTTTTGTCCTTCAGCAGCAAGTTTTATCATATCATAGACAGAATCGTCTACTCTCATTGTTACTGTTTTCATAACCTAGTCCTTTGAATACTTATTAGAACTATTATATTCAAATATATTCATTTTATCAATTTGTTGTATCTGTTATACATTCACATAATGTTTGATTTGAGAAATAATTAGCCGCGAAAAATTAAACAAAAGACAAGAAAAGTTTCAAAATGGTGGCTGACAACGTTTTTGGTTATATCTGGATGTGTTTGAAACCGAAAAGTTATGGAAAATACTTATAAATTTCTCTTCGATGTTTCACAGTTTCGACAATTATACAATCGTTCTCTTTTTTAATTCCAACTCTATAATTACCGAATCTTACTTTGAAGTAGTTTTTATAACCAGTCATCTTTTCAACTTTGCCAATATCACTCAAACTTGAATAATTTGGTAAATCGTCAAAAACAAATTCCTCAATTGTCTTTGCATATTCCGCTGGCAACTTTGAAAGTTCTTTTAAAAACTTTTTTCTATATTAAACTTCCATAGTCGTTTAAGAGTCTTTTTTTAATGAAGCATAATATGCTTTTGCATCTTTTAAAGATAATTTTTCATCATCTTTATTTTCATCCATAAATTTAAAAAGTGCATAATTTTCCAGTGTCTCAGTGATTTTTTCATAGGTTTGTATATCTAACTGAACTGCTATTTTGTGGTTATGACTATCAACTATGTAGTTTGGTTGAAGTTGCATGATTAATCCTTAATATTGAACTAAAACTATTATAGCAAAACTCAAGTGAGTTTTGCTTGAGTTTATTTTTTGTTGCAAACGGCAATATCTAAACTATCTATTGTTACTACCTTGTTTCCCAAATGCTGGTTTTAACTGATGAGATAAATTATCTTCAATTATTTGTATAACTTCTCTTGATATTTTATCGTCATATACTTTTATAGTTATTTTATAATTACCTTTAAACCAATGTTTTAACTGTAAAGAATATGTACTTTTACTTCCATATCCAATATGTTCTTTAATTCTCTTTTTTAATCCAGTTATAGATGAACCTACATAAAGTGTTGAAGATGCATTATTGAGTTTTGGACAATTTCGCTCTTTTTTATTTTTGTATTCTTTTAATTTAGAAAATGTTTCTTCAATATTTCCTGCAATTTCTTCAATAATATAAATTGCTATAGGAACATTATCCAAATCAGATAAACTATTAAATTCAAATTCTCTGTTTGGCTTTATTTCTTTTGCTAATTCACAATTTTTTATTAATGTATCTATGTACTCAAAATTCATATTACTCCAATGCCTAATTTAAGCATAACGGTTGAATATAGCCAATAAATTTCCGCTAGGTGATTTATTTGTTACTATGTTTTGTTATGTCTTTCTGTTATTTTTTTTGGATTTTGTTTTGTATGGAAGATAGCCAATATCATTATAATGTTCTCATATTGTTCATATATTATAATATATGGAAATTTTTTCATGACAACTTTTTGAGATGTCTTAGTTTCATATTTATATAAGTTTGGAGAATTTAAAATGTCATTGAATTGTTTGTCAATATGAGATAAAAATCTTTTTTCTAGTTTCTGGCTAATATCAAAATAGTAATTGAGTGCAATTTTTAAATCATTTTCTGCAAGAGGATGAAGTATTAAAGTCAAAACTATCTTTCTAAATCACTTTTTATATCGTTCCAGTCTCGACCAATAGAGCGATCTTTATGAAAAGAATTTATTCTCGAACCAAGCTCTTTTTTTTGTTGTTCGCTAAGTTCAGAGGTATTATTTACTTGAGAAAAATCATGTATGTCATTATCAACAATAAATTTCAATGCTTTCATAATCTCATCTTTTGAGCTATTAAAAAACTTTTCAATTTTTGGTTCTTCAATTGATAACTGTATCATAAATATCTCCTGCATTTTTAATATGCATTATAACACAAAGAAAGTTGTATATAAATTTTCGTTTTTGTTATACATTCACATAACGTTTGACTTGAGAAATAATTAGCCGCGAAAAATTAAACAAAAGACAAGAAAAGTTTCAAAATGGTGGCTGACACTGTTTTTTGTTATGTTTTTTGTTATATGATTACACAGCTAAAACTTTCCTTCAAATTTTTCTCTAATCAAGATTGTATTCGACTTATATAAAAGCTTTGAACAAGTATTATATTCATTTTGACTTAGCAAATTATCATATTGAGCTTCATTTATTAGACTTTGGATTTTTTTCAATTTTTTTACAGCCTTTTTAGTTCCTTCAGGATTACGTGTTGTAGATTCCAAGCTTTTTTCAAGATTTTTTATCTCTTTAATTATTCTTTTTGCTATTTTATTGGAGTAACAATTCACATTTTCTGGCAACTATGTTTCCTTTTCATATAACGTTTGAATTGAGAAATAGTTTTACCCGCGAGGGTAAACTATTTCTCTCCAAAGTTTTGTTATGTATTTTATACTCTTCCATCTCTTTGATTTATATATTTTTTTGTATCGTCAGGAATAATATCATCATAAAGACTTTCCATTTCCCTTGGTTTTGTTATCATATCATCTGCAATCATATTTAAAATTTTAAATAATTTTAATGCTGCATCACGATTGTCATCTAAATCTATCTGCCCTGGATGCACAGCATTATTTCCAATTACTCTTAATAAATCTAATGCTTTTTGAATTTTTGGACTTAATCCTTCTGATACTAGTTCTTTAATGTCATTATTTATATTTTTTCCATCTTTTCCAATTTGAATTAAAAGTTTTTGTAAAGCTAATCTCAAAATTGCAGTAGCACCCTTTGGTGAATCCATAAAAATCTTAGATGCTTCACGGTATAAGTCTTTAATATCATCATTTAAGTCTTCATTTACTATTTCAATAGGAATTGTTTTAGGGAAAACAATATTTTTATCTATCCAAAGTGAAGAGTTATTACAAGAATGACATTGTGAAATATCTAAATTATCAGGGAATACTGAACTAAAAATCTTGGGAAAATCATTTTGTGCTTTTTGAATAAATTTTCTTATTGCTTCTTGTTCATAGACTTGAATAGAATTTCTATACTCTAGAAAAGTATGTTGATAAATATTATTAACAATATTTCCATAATGTTCTAGATTGTACCATTCTTGTTTTGCAATTACATGGCAATGTGGACATTTAAACTTGTCAATTGAGTAAGATGGACTGTTTTCCATTATAAATAGTTCCTTTTATTTTAATAGCCATACATAACGTTTGACTCTAGCCAATAAATGACCGTTTGGGCATTTATTGGCTACGGGATTTTGTTAGCTTGTTAGTCGTAGTGTGTCCACATTCTTAAAATTTTAATGATTTTTTCATCTTCAAATACTTCATAAACAAGTCTGTGTTGTTTATTTATTCTTCTTGATATTTTACCTTTTAAGTTTTGTGATAGATATTCAAATTCTGGGGGATATTGAAGAGGATCTTTTTCTATGATTTGTAAAAGTTCCATAACTTTTGGTTTCAAGCCACTTGATTGATGCTTTTTAGCATCTTTTTTGGCTTGAGGAGAGAAAAGTAATTGGTACATAATTACCAATCTAGCTTATCTATTGTTACAAAGTTTTTATCAGGTTCGTTAGAAGCATCTATAATACTTTGTTCCATTCCTTTTATACTTCGCAAATATTCGTCATCATTTTTAAATTCTGTTTGGTCTAAAATTGTTACTTCATTTTTCGAAAAATGGTTTAAGAGCCATAAAAACTTTTCACTGACATTATCGTCAATTTTTAATGTTATAGTTTGCATAAAAAGCTCCCTTTAAATTGTTGTTTTTGTATTATAGCATATCTGTTTAATCTAAAATATTTTTCCTTAACCTTTCAGCTAGTACATCTGCTTTCTCCATCAAGTTAAAAATTTCTTCTTTAACTTTAAGAAAAGCCACATAGTCAATCGGGGTTTTTTCTTTCAAAATATCTAAATTTATTTCTTTTGCAAATTTTTTTTGATATTGTGTCAGTAATTCAATTAACTCATTTTTGTCCAAATATATTTTATTGTATTCACTAATAAATTTATCGAACTCTTTACTGCCTTTTTTGGAATTACATTTTTTACAGCATGGCACTAAATTACCAATTTGGTGCCCAAAGCCTCTAAGTTCTCCATCTTTGACTAAACCAACGAGATGATCCCATGTTTCTGCTTCATCATTGCAAAATACACATTTTAAATCTTCATTAGGATTTTGACCTAAAAATTTTAATGCTTCATTCATTTTCTCTTCATTGAAGTCATTACTTGGTGCAATTGCAGATGCAAACGCGTGATTGATTGTCGTTCGTCTTTTATTATAGACTGAATAAGTTTTTAAATGTCGTTTAATATCTTCTTTTTTCACAATAATCCTATGTAAGCTAACGGCAGTGCTGAGCGATAATTTTCCCGCTAGGTAAATTATTGGTCTCCTCGTACTTGTTAGCTTTTAGATAAGCTTTCCAAGTTCTAAGAGAAGTTGACCAGCTACACTTCCTGTAGCACCTTCCAAAATAGTACGAATTGAACTAAGACTTTCTTTAATAATGCCCTTTTTTGGTTTAGGAGAAGAGCTTTGAATTTCTATTGTTGAAATTTCTGCATTTAGCTCTTTAGAAATATCTTCATTTACTTCAATATCATTAATCTTTTCTTTCAAAGAAGAAATGAAATTATTTATATTAGTAGTTGAAAATTCTTTAAGTGATTGTGTCTGTTTTGCATTAGGTGAACTTTGTTGAATTTGAGAACCCGTAACTTCTGCATAAAAATGATTTACATTATAAGAGTGAGACTCAGCTTTATCTTTTTCATCATCAGAAAATGTCATATTTTCTCCAAGGACACCATCTTCTTCAAGCTTTAATGCCCAATTTAGTATGATATTTCTTACAGCATCGATAACACGTATTATATTTGTTGAAGGTGTCATAAGTGTAACTTGAACTCTTTCTCCAATTGCATTACAAATTTCATTTTCTTGCTCTGCAGAAAAAGGCATTTGAAGATTATCTCCCTTCTGTAATAAACTTTCAAGTTCTGCAACTCTTTGTGTACTTTTTCTTTTTGAGAGACTTTCTGCTATTGTAGGTTCTTCAAAATATATTGGTTGCCATCCATGATATGGATTCCAAGCCTTTACACTTCCATGGACATTTCTATATTCAGGAGTATTTTCATTTCCTAAATATCCATATAATTCTAATTTTATCCATTTTTCAAAATCAGATAATTTCAATTTTCTTGCAACAACATATGCTTTACGTAATAAATCAGTAACAGGTATATCGCTGTTAAGTGCGTCTTGCTGAAGTTCAATTACTATTGGTTTCAATATCTTCCTTTGTAAGCTAACGTTTAAAATGAGCTAATAAATTGCCCGTAGGGTAATTTATTAGCTCCACTGATTTGTTAAACATTTATTTCGCTTCCATTACTTGTAAATTCCATTGTTCACATCCTGGTTCTGCAGGTAAGCCATTTTCATCTTCGAAACGTATATTCATACATGCACGTGTTTTCATAGCTTTTAGCTTGGTTGCGGGAGAAAATTCTGGTGTTAAAAGCTGAAATTCATCTGGCAAAGATTTGATATGATTTATATAAGATTTTGTCTTTTCATATTTAACCATATCACCTTTCATGTATTCTAGTAATGACTTTATTTTTGATTCTTGCAATTGATAAGTCCAATTTAGGCACCATCTAATTTCTCTAGTATCAGATTTAATAGGTATTGATAGTCGATGCATTACATCGGATTGCTTAGATGACATTGGAACCCGTCCTATAACATTCGAGATAATTTGTTCTTCAGCTTCTTGCAAAAGAACACAACCCGCCCATTGTTGATTTTGTTCTTCTTTGCTCAACTGTTTGAAGACATTACTTAAAAAAATTTTTGTTTCATCATCTGCACAATAATCCCCAATTCCTATGGCTCCTCGTAATGGCATATTTTCATTTGAAAATAGTTCCATCAGTCGCAAAGTTGATAAAATAAATTTACAACTACTTTTGACATCTATTGGATATGAGACCAAAACTAGTGTATCAAATACAAATTCACCTACTTCAAAATTGTAGTTTTTTGTTTCTAAACTCCCAGCTAATGTATCATTTACAAATACCTTTTCACGAGCTTCTTTGATTAATCTATTGTACTTTTCTATTACTTTTTGCAATTCATTTTTGTCTTCAATTTGACTAGATAATCCTAGTACATCTAACATGGCTATTAATCGATTTTCCAAATACAAATTATTTCCTTAATGTTTAACGGGGGCGCGGGTCACCGACTCCCAAATCAAAAATTTCAATTTTTTGTTTGGGTGCTCGGTGCTCCCGCTTGTTATCTGGCGCTGTGCGACAGATGACCAGTGGGTGTTCAACCCGCGCCCCCGTTATCCGGTCGCGTAGCGTCCGGACAACGGTTGACTTGAGAAATAAGTCGCCGTTAGGCTACTTATTTCTCTCCTAGTGCTTGTTAAACATTTTATAATCTTATAACTTTGTAAAAATAATATAACCCAAGCATAAATGGAATTAGAGCAAATAGTGTAAACCAACCAATAATACTTATTGGTATTTGAACCATATCTTTTAGTGTATTTTTAAGATATGATAAATACTCTTGATATTTTGATTTAATTTCTGGATTTGTCTCTTTTAAACATTTTACAGAATATTCATTGGATAACTTTGCAAATTGATTTGCATTGTCAAATAAATAACTAAAAACGATACCATTGAATGTTAGCAGTGCAAATAATATCATTCCCATAATTTTTAATTTAGTTACATACTTATCAAAAATATCTTTTTGGTTTATATTTTTATTCATTTTTTAATTCCTCTGATGTTTAACGGTTAAATAGAGCTAATAAGTCGCCGTTAGACTACTTATTAGCTCCTATGATTTGTTAGATATATTTACTTTTTTGGTCTTTCTGGTGCTTTAGGCCTAGGTCTTGGTGCACTATCATTAAATCTTTTTTTCATATTTTATCCTTCTATATTTAAAGCTAAATTTAATTTATCTTGTGCTTTGTTTCTGATTTTATCTGTTGTTAAAAAGTCTATTGAATGATTTTCTAAGATGTTAATATTTTTATTTCTCAGTAGTTCAAGTTTATTGTAAAAATCTTTTACATCAAAGTCTGGATAAACTTTCATTTCATGTTGAAAACTTTCAAAGTCATATTTTACAGATGACATTTTATTGCTTAAATCTGAATACTTTTTAACTTTTTCATTAACATTCAATGTTGTGTGTATTATTGATATGAATGATGCGAATCCAGCTAAAACAAGCCATACTATTTTGTAATCATTATCGTTCCAAAGTGCCCAACCTGCAACTGCTGAACTTGATGTAGTAATCGTCACTAGTAATTTTGTTAAAAAATCTAATGTTTGCCATCTTTTAGACAACATTTCGAAAAGAATTACATGATAATAAGTATCATAAAATGTTTCCCAAGCTGCATTCCAAACTTCATCTCTATTTCCCAAGTACTATCCTTTACTGTTGTGTCTAACGGTTGAGTTGAGAAATATTTGAGCCGTTAGGGTCAAATATTTTTCTCCAATGTTTTGTTAGATATT
>MICC01000110.1:9030-24037 GCA_001829715.1 Sulfurimonas sp. RIFOXYB12_FULL_35_9 | reverse complement strand
ATACCCATCATCATTAGTTCTTAATCCAAGTATTGGTGAACCACTTATTCCATTTAAGTATTTTTTATCTTCTTCTTTTGTTTCCAAACTAAAACAATAGTCATATGGACTTTCTTTTATTTCACTTGCTTCGAGCAATATTCTTTGAACTTTAACTTTTTTTTCATCATATTCAATTTGATTTATTTCTTGTGGAAAACCAAATATTACACATTTGTCAAATAAAGTTGCATCAAGTAAACATTCTTCTATTTTAAAAAAACTATTTTTATCAAAATCTTCTTCTAATAATTTTTCATCAATATTCATGATGATTATGTCAAATTTATCAGTATCATCTATATTATCAGAATAGGTAATATTATTTAAATTATTTATTGGTAAAAACTTATCACTTCCAAATATATATGGAATTGAGATGTCATCATTCTTAAAATTATCTAAGACATGTTTTGCTGTAATTACTAAATATTCATTTTTATATTCAATACCAAAACAACTTCCTAATAATGAATAAGGAAATTCATCACATTCTCTTTCAAATAATACAGGTCTAGAATATATACCAAAATCTTTAATTTTCATTATTACCTCTATATCTAACGTTAAAAATGAGCAATCAAAAAGCCGCCTGCGGGTTTTTGATTGGCTCCTCTGATTTGTTAGATGATTTTAGTTAAACTCGTATGTTTTACCATCTAAGTTTATAATAGTTTTTATTCCATAATTCATTAATGCCATTGATAAATCAAAAGGTTTCTTAGCGTCATTTGAGATAAATGAAATATACACTTCTACTCCTGAATAAAAACATATTTTTAAGCCAATTATATTGTTTTCATCTGCCTCAAGAAATTGATAATAAAAGACATCTTGATTTTTTCCAAAGGTTTCTTTTTCTTTACCTTCAAGTTCAAACTTATGTTTAATTAAATTTATGAAAACTTCATGGTTTTTAGCTTCACTATGTAAAAAGCCCATAATCATTTTTATATCACCTTCAAACCTCTCTTGGAAATGATGGTAATAAATTCCATATGCAATATGTTTAAATGAATTTTCTAACCTCGGTACATCAGGTGTGCCTACAATTACTTTAATAAATTCATTTTCTTCTGCTTCAATATTGATGCTTTTTCGTGTTAAGAAAGCTTCTTCAAGTAATCTATTTGAACTTCTATTAATAGCTCTTGTAACCTTCGTATTGGCATGTATATATCCGATTGAATTATTTCCCATCATTCCAGCAAGACTTACCATCAAAAACTCATCATCATCTGATTTCATTGTGTTATGTTCAGGACAAGATGGTACAGTTATTAAATCCTTTTTGTATTTATCTTCTCCTATATCTTTTTTTTCAGGAAAAAGACATTTTGGGGGTACATGTTCTTTTGTACTAGCTGGTTTATCACACATATAGCAAGTCATTCTTTACTCCATCCCCTTGTCATCTAACGGTTGAGTTGAGAAATAAGTTAGCCGCTAGGGTAACTTATTTCTCTCCAAGGTTTTGTTATACATACTAATTTTCTGAAATACATCATCCAAACCTTTTAAAATCTCAATAATATCTTCATTTGAATATTGTTTGTTTTTAAATAATACATCTCGTATATAATTGAGGTAGTTATACTTTACAATGTTCATTGGCTCTTGTATATTTAATAGAAAATTTTGAGTAGCTTGATCTGGAATTTTATTATTGGTGATTTGTGATAAATTGGTATAAAGTAGAAGCCATTTGTTACTTAGTAACGTAATAGTATTAATATTTTTCTGATTGATAAGCCTTGGTCTTTGCTCAATGTCATTATTAATTAATGTTTCGATTTCCAGTAATGAGTCTAAAAAGTCATTTTTATACAATTCATTATATGTAATATTTTGTTTTAGACTGAGACCAGATGCAAGATGTTCAAACATTAGCATTGTCTTTTTTAACTGATTAAATGATTGGTATTTTAAAGGGAAAATTTGTTGAAATCTCATATTATTATCATTTGAGTTGATATTTTTAGTTGTAATAAGATAACTAGAGACAGCTACTATAACAGCACTGAGTGTTGATGAAATTATAGTTTTTTTGAAATCAGTCAATTTATTGGCTCCTCTGATTTGTTATGTCTTAAACTTCCCAATTTAACCACTTTTTATAATTTTTTAATAAATCTTCATCATCACTAAATACTGAATATGGAATTGTTGCTTTCACTTGTACTTTACCTTCAGCTCTACCACTTATTTTTGTATTATTAAATAGGGATGCAAATAGAGCCAAGCCCTTGTCTTGAGTAATTAAAGCTATATTATAGTTGGTGCTTTTCCTATGATACTCATCCAAACCATATAACATTTCAATTGTGGTCAAATCAAAGGCTGCATTATAGGCATTTTCTTCAGAGAAAGTTTGAGAGTCTTTTAGTAGTAATTGTGCGGCTGTTTTTTTACCTTTCATCAAAATTCTTAAGAGTGCCAATATTATTACAATGTCATTTCTTGCTAATTTCATTTCTTCCGCAGTATTAAAAACTATATCAATAGCTTTTTCTCTTGATTTTTCAGTAAATTGCTTATTTAGTTTAGGTGCAATATTTTGTAAAAAAATCATGCGATTTTCTATGCTCTGTTTTGATAAGTTATTAAGTTCATAATAATAGGTATTACCATTGGGATAAGTTGCTATTTCAAGTTTTGGCAATGCTGATTTAATATCTTTTTTCACAATAGCTATCTGCTCATCAATCATGTCATTGGTTGATATTTTACGCTCATTACCCTCAATTACAAAAGCAGAAATATCTAACATTATCCTATTATTATTTAAAAAAATACTATCAAATGAATCAGGTTCTTCATTGACTTTTTTTATACCATTCTTATATCTTCGTATAATTTCAGATACGATATTTCTATCTGCAAGTAGTATAGAATTTTGTTTGATAAATGTACAAGGTATCCAACCTCCAAATACAATTAGAAATGCTTCATTTTTGATAAAATTAATCATTTCTAGTTCAACACTGTCATCATTGTGTATAGTGTCACTCTGGATGTCAAATAATTGAACTTTAATTTTATTTGTTTCATTCATCTGAATCATATCTTCAAATGAGTTTGGTATGATATTAAATGAATTCAAAATGTGTTCATCTATCCTAAAATTACCGTTGTAATATCCTACTATTTCATTATTCATTTAATATAATCCTCTGTAGATATAACTATTTATTCAACGAACATTATATATGAAACAGCTTGATATTAGCTAAATAACCGAACACGAAAAATGTTCATTTAAATGATAAAAATATTGCAAAATGCAATATTTTGGTTATATTCTAACTAATTTGATTAAAATCTTTAAAATATCAGTGTGCATTTAAAAATATTTTTGCCGTTATTTGAGCATTTTGTCGGTTAAATGGACGAAAAAAGTGTTAAATGTACATTGTGTCGTTTAATTTTTAGGAGTTTATGATGAAGAAAAAACTACTTGATATTGTTCGTGATAAAATTAGATTTAAGCATTACAGTATTTCAACGGAAAAAACTTATGTTTTTTGGATAAAACACTATATCTTTTTTCATCATAAGCAACATCCTATAGATTTGGGTAAAAAAGAGATAGAAGATTTTTTAACTTTTTTGGCAGTGAGAAAAAAAGTTTCACCCACTACGCAAAATCAAGCTTTTAGTGCTTTGCTCTTTTTATACAGAGAAGTTTTAGGCGTTGATATAAGTACATGGAATATTCAAGCACTTAGAGCACAGCAGAGAAAGCACATTCCCGTAGTTCTTACAAAAGATGAAGTGCAAAATATCATTTTAAATATGAATGGTATTTATCAACTTATTGTAAAGCTTATGTACGGATGTGGGCTTAGAATGAGTGAAGTTCAGAATATCCGCATAAAAGATATTGACTTTGGATTTGATAAAATCTACATTTGGGATAGTAAATCCTTAAAAGATAGAACTGTTCCGCTTCCTCTTAAAATAAAAGATGAACTTAAAATTCAACTTGAAAAAGTTAAGGAGCTTCACCAAAAAGATCTAAAAGATGGATATGGAAGTGTATATATCCCTTATGCTTTAGAGCGAAAATACCCAAAAGCCAAGTATGAAACAAAATGGCAGTATATTTTTCCTATGGACAATATCTCAATAGATCCAAGAAGCGACGAGAAAAGGAGACACCATATTTTAGATGCTACTCTGAGTAGAAATATCAAAAAATCAGTTATAAAATCAAGAATTGATAAAAGAGTTACATCTCATACTTTTAGGCACAGCTATGCCACTCATTTATTACAGGCAGGAATAGATATAAGAAGTATACAAGAACTTTTAGGTCATAAAAGTATAGAAACTACGATGATTTATACGCATGTAGTTGCAGAATTAAATAAGAGTAGACTGATTAGTCCTTTGGACATGTAAAAAGTATTTTAAAAAAAACAGAGAGAAAATCTCTCTATTTTAATGTTATATAAAATTCACATCCGTAACATGGTGCTGTAAACCAAGCTCAGCAGGAGTACAGCCAAGAGCTAGTCCTACCATTTGTTGCATATGTAGAACTGGAAGTGAAACTTCTCTGCCTATGGCTTCTGAAGCGTGTTTTGTCTGAGTGTCAAGTTTAAGATGACAAAGAGGACAAGGCGTTACCATCATATCTGCATTTTGGTCAGTTGCTCCGGCAATCGCATTTCCTGTAAGAACTGCTGCAGTGTGTGGTGCTTGAAGCTCAACATGGAAACCGCAACATTTATTTTTCTCTTCATAATCAACATTTTTCGCACCACATGCGATGATGAGATCATCAAGTGAAGTAGGGTTGTATGGATTTTCCTTTGTTTTATGAGACTCGTTATGAAGCTCAGACGGGCGGATGTTGTGACAACCGTAAAAAGGAGCGATGTTGAACTGGCTGAGTGGTTTTACAACCATCTCTTTGATTTTGTCTAAACCGAAATCATCGATGATAGCGTAAAGGAAGTGGATAACGTTTGATGTTCCTTTGTACTCTAAACCGATTTCTGCAAGCTTTTCGTTTACTTTTGCTTTTAGATCTGCATTGTTGTCTAGTCTGTGTTTTGTCATTGCCGTATTTAGCTGACATGTGTTACAGATGGTAACCATAGTCAAACCGTGCTTTTCAGCATAAGCGATGTTTCTTGCGTTTAGCACAAGAGATAAAAAGTCATCATAATCTTGTAAATGTGAAGCACCGCAACATGATGCTTCCGTTAGCTCTATCATTTCAATATCAAGTTTTCTAGCAACTGCCATAGTTGACATCATCTGCTCAGGAGTGCTCTGTTTTGCCGTACATCCCGTAAAGAGTGCGTATTTTAATTTTTTCATCTATTTTACTCCTAGAACTTTACAGTTGATGATGATTTGATAAGTTTTTGAATCTCATCAAGTTTATCGGATTTTGGCATATTCCACGGCATTACGATTTTGCCTTTTTTGAACATTTGAAGTGCGACAGGAATATGTTTTACGATAGATGGACCCTCTGAGTAGAGAACCAAACCACCCTCATCAAGCAGACCATGTTTTTTGATAGAGTGTAAGAAACCGACTGCATGGCGAGTTGCAACATTGTTTTTTGCAACACCTTTTTTAAATGCCATTTGATGCAGTTTCGTTATTTTATCAATCGGATTTATATCTTTTGGGCAAACTTCCGCACACTCATAACATTTAACACAATCCCAAACACCTTGCTTCTCTTCATTTACATATGAAAGTCTGTTTGCGTCATTATCACGAACATCAGCTTCAAAACGGTAAGCCGCAGCAAATGCAGCAGGACCAAAAAAGTCGCTGTTAATTTCAACAGCAGGACAAGCATAGTGACATGCACCGCACTGGATACATAAATCTGCTTCATTTAACTCTTCTGCATCATGCGGAGATACTAAGTTTTCGCAAGACGGACACTCATCTATATCTGCAACAAGATACGGAGTAACACTCGCATGTTTTTCCCAAAAATCGGCTTTATCGATAATCATATCTTTGATAGCTCTTTTTGTGCTTAGAGGCTCAAGAGTTATTTCGTTTCCAAAATACTCAATCATAGTCGTCATACTCTCTTTACATGCAAGAGTAGAGCGACCGTTTACTTTGATGGCACATGCACCGCAAATACCGTGGCGGCAGCTTCTGCGATATGAAAAACTACCGTCATGATCCCATTTTATTCTATTTAAAATATCTAAAACAACCTCTTCGGAAGTAACATCCATAGTGTAGTTTTCATAGTATGGAAGGTAATCATTGTCTGCATTAAAACGAAATACTTTGAAGTTTACTTTTTGTGTAGTTATTGTGTTTGTACTCATAAATTCCCCTTAGTAATTTCTAGCTTTAAGCTCATGTTTGCCCAGAACGACATCCATGTACTCAAGCGAAATATTGCCTTCATTATCCATATATGCCATAGTATGTTTTAGGAAGTTTTCATCATCACGAGTATCAAAATCTTCTCTAAAGTGAGCACCACGGCTCTCATTTCTTGCAATTGCACTCTCAACGATAAATGCAGAGTAATCAATCATATGTCCGAACTCGATTGCTTCTTGCATCTCCGTATTGAACACTTTTGATTTGTCTTTGATGCGGATATTTTTAAATCTTTCTCTTAGCTCTTTTACTTTTGCAATGGCAATCTCAAGAGTCTCTTTTGTTCTAAAAGCCCCTGCATTTGCGGTCATACACTGTTGCAGCTCTTCTCTTAGATTTGTAATCGTCTCATTTCCGTTGTTATTTAGTACGAAACCAATCTCATTAAGAGTTCTTTGTGCATCTTCTTGTGTTGCAGGACGAAGAGCGATATTGTCTATCTCGGTAACCATCGTTTTACCGACAAAGCGACCAAACAAAAGTGCTTCAAGTACAGAGTTTGCACCTAAGCGGTTCGCACCATGAACTGAAACACATGAACACTCACCCGCTGCATAAAAACCTTCAACAAATTCGCTGTTGTTTTTACGAACATTTCCTGCAATATTTACAGGGATTCCGCCCATCGAGTAGTGAGCTGTTGCAGAGATAAGAATTGGCTCTTTTATCATGTCAAGACCTAAGAAAGTGATAGCCAAATCACGAAGCTCAGGCAGTCTTTCCATAATCAAATCTTTTCCTAGATGCGTTACGTCGATAAAAACAGCATCTTTTCTAGGACCGATACCGCGACCCTCTCTGATCTCATTTAAAATTGCACGGCTTACTACGTCACGACTTGCAAGTTCCATCGCATTTGGAGCGTACTTTTCCATAAATCTCTCGCCAAGAGAGTTTAAAAGACGTCCGCCTTCACCACGAGCCGCTTCAGAAATCAAAACACCGTTTCCTGAAAGACCTGATGGGTGAAACTGAACAAACTCCATATCTTCAAGCGGAAGACCGTGGCGAGCAACGATTGATAGCCCATCACCTGTGTTAGCATGTGCATTCGAGTTGATTTTGTAACTTCTAGCATATCCGCCTGTTGCGAACATTACCGATTTCGCATTGAAAATCGCCACTTGCATATCTCTTATGTGAAATGCTATAACACCGGAAACTTTGCCCTCTTTGTAGATAATGTCCGCTACATACCACTCATCCCAAAATTTAACACCTACGCGAAAAGCTTGCTCATATATTGTTTGTAAAAGAGTAAGACCCGTTCTGTCTTTTGCGTAACATGCACGAGGAGAAGATTGTCCGCCAAAAGGTCTTTGAGCGATTTTGCCATCGGCAGTTCTGCTAAATGCAGCGCCCATTCTCTCAGCCCAGCGAATAGTTTCAGGTGCGTTTTTACACATAAACTCAACAGCGTCTTGATCAGCTAGATAATCACTTCCCTTTACCGTATCAAACTCATGCAACTCAACACTGTCTTTGTCGCTAAAAGCCGCATTAACACCGCCTTGAGCAGCACCTGAGTGGCTTCTAAGCGGGTGAAGTTTTGTAATTACAGCAACTTTTTTTCCTGCAATTTGTAACTCTCTTGCAGCGGCACAACCGGCTAAACCGGCACCGACGACAATAGCATCGTAAGTATAAATAGGAATACCCATTAGCTTTCCTTTGTTTTTAAGAATAAAATGAGGAAGATTGTACAACTTTTAGCCTTTGCTAATGGTAAAAAATTGCTACAAATGCAAAGAGTGTTCCGTATTCACTCACTTATAAGATAATGAAATAGTGTAGAATTTACACATATTGCTAAAAATTATGAGCGAAACATAGTTTTAGATCTATCGTTATAGCTCAGACTGAGCTAAATCTTTTACTTGGGAGATTCTGTTTTTGCCGTTTTCTTGGGCATGTCGAAGAACTTTTTTGGCTTGCAGGATTGCTTCTTCTAAAGAGAGGTTGTTTGGCTTTATAATATGCCCTCCGCTTAGTGTTATTTTAATTTCTCCCAGTTCCGGAGAACTCATCTTTAACTCAGAGATACTTTTGCGGATATTATCTATCTCAGTAAAGGACTCCTCTTTTTTTGCTCTTGAGAGAATAATAGTAAATTGATTATAATCAGTTCTTGCAATAACGTCGGCCACCTGTTCATGTAGAGATATGACATATGCGATTTTTTTAAGTATGGCTTGCGTCAGTTCTTGAGAATATGCTTTATTTGTGATTGAAAAATTATCGATTTCAAGTATGCTTAGAGATGTGAAATTCTCATCTTTCATTCCTCTCTTTTGTGTGTAAGAATTACTCAGTCCTTTTAAATTATTTATCTCCGTTACAGGATCTATCATTGTCTGGTCACTAATGACTACAGGCTTTTTCTGTATTCTGAGTGAAATAGCACCGACTTCTTCTGAAAATATCGTATGGTTTTCATAATTTATATGAAATAAAAATTCTAAATCTTTATAAATCGTTTCAAGTCTTTTTTTATACCAGATAAAGCCTGCTAGAATAAGAATAAACGCCAATAATGCGATGTTTTTGTGAATATCAAACTTTGCTTGGTTATATGTAAAAGCTTTTAAAACAATAGAATCAATTTTTGCAGTGAGCAAAGATGCTTTTTTTTCCAACTCCTCTTTTGTTTCAGAGCCGTTTTGACTCTCTTTTTCATAGTAGAGAGAGGCTTCTTTGCTAAATGACACGCTAAGGGAAGCGAGTTCATCTAACTCTGAAAGATACTCTTTTGAGTTAGAGAACAGGTATTTTTCTATAAAATTATAACTGTATAAAGTACGAAGCTTTTCGATTTCAATATTGAGCTGTTTGCTTTTGCCGTTAAGTTCAATGAGTACTATTTCCATGCTGTTTTTAGAAAGGTTTAGAAGTGTGAAAACGATATTTTTTTGATTGTTTAAATTGTTGATTTTTATATGAGAATTTGCATTATCAATAGTGATTAAAAAAGAGATGCCGGCAAACAGAGATACTCCAAAAAGAAATAGAGATAGATTTTTAAATATTTTTTTTATGGAGTGTTTCATGATAAGTTTCCTATATAGATGGTATAATAACTGCTTATTTTATATAGATTGGCTTTAATAGCAACTTAAGGCACTGTAAGAAGTTTATTTGAATTTAGAAAATTATTTTATATCACAGTTTAAGAGTGAACATGTCGGTGACGACGGAGCTTTTATAGATGGTACGGTTTATTCAAAAGATGCGTTTTTTGAAGATATTCATTTTAAGCGTGGATGGATGAGCCATTACCAAATAGCCACTAAAGCGATGATGGTAAATATCTCAGATGCGATTGCCATGAATGCAAAACCGAAATATGCACTTTTAAGCGTTGCTCTGCCAAAAAATACTACAAAATCTCAGGCGAAAGAGCTTGCTTGCGGATTTGGAGAGTGTGCTTCTAAGTTTAACGTTGAGATAATCGGCGGGGATACTATCGCAAATGTAAAGTTGGATATAACTGTTACGATTATCTCTAAAACCCAAAAACCGCTTCTAAGAAGAGGTTTGAAACACGGGCATCTTATAGCCTATAGCGGAGATCTCGGCAGAAGTGCGAAAGATCTTAAAAAATTGATGAACTTAGGCAAAATTCATAAAAAATCTAAATTTGTAAATATAAAATTAAGAGATAAGTTTATCCATCAAAATAGAAGATTTTTAAGCTCCGGTATGGATATATCTGATGGACTTTTTAGCGATTTGGGCAAACTCTCATCTACAAATAGAGTCGGTTTTAGGTTTTATAAAAAGATTCCAAAGAACATAGGTTGCAGCGGCGAAGAGTATGAGATGCTTTTTGGTTTTGACAAAAGATATAAAAGAACTCTTTTAAAACGAGCCAAGTTAAGCAGAACACCGATAAATATTATCGGAGAATGTGTAAGAAAAAATTACAAAAATATGTGCAAAGCACATCACTTTTAATATAGGATTATTATGGACAGATTTTATTCACTTAGCCACTCAAGTATAGATTTTCATTTCAAGCAGACTCCAAGAGATTTCGTTGTTGAAGAAGTACCTCTTTATGAGTTTTGCGGGGAGGGTGAACATCTTGTTCTTTTTGTAAGAAAAAAAGGGCTCTCCACTCTTGAACTTGTTTCTATGATTGCCAAATATTTGGGTATTCAAAACAAAGAGATAGGCTACGCAGGGCTAAAAGACAAACATGCTATGACGAAACAGTATATCTCGCTGCATAAAAAGTATGAAGCGAAAATGGATGAGTTTGAGCATGAAGATGTTAAAATCTTGTCAAAAACTTATCATAACAATAAGATAAGAATAGGGCATTTAAACGGAAATAAATTCTATATAAAACTCAAAAAAGTAAACCCGACTTCCGGTAGAAAAATAGATGAGGCACTAAAAAATATAGCTGCTTTTGGAATGCCTAACTACTTTGGTTATCAGAGATTCGGAACTGACGGCAACAATCATATTGACGGTGAAAAAATCGCAAAAGGCGAGAAAAAAGAACGAAACCCAAAGGTAAAACAGCTCCTTATCAGTGCTTATCAGAGCCATCTTTTTAACCTATGGCTAAGCAGAAGATTGGAGATAAACTCTCTTATTCAAAATTTTGAGGTAAAAGAGTTAGAGCCGCTTTTAAATATGCCTCAAGATGAGCTTGTGAAGATGAAAGCACAAAAACATCCTTTTAAACTCATAACCGGCGATATTATGGAGCACTATCCGTATGGAAGACTCTTCGAGTTTTGCGGCGAAGAGCATGATTTTGCGAGATTTAACGAGAGAGATATCTCTGTTACAGGGCTTTTATGCGGTAAAAAAACAAAGCTGGCATCCGGCATTGCAAGAGAGATTGAAAAAGATTTTGACGATGAGATCAATGAAGACGGCGCAAGAAGATATGCTTGGGTTTTTCCAAAAGATATTGATGGAAGATACAAGAGCGAAGAAGCACAGTATGAGCTGAATTTCTACCTTCCAAAGGGTTGTTACGCAACGGTTTTAATCGAAGAGATAGCAAAAAGAGAGATAAGGGAGTAAACAGATGAGCAGACATATCACTTCGGCAATTTCACAATGTTTTGGCAAATTTGCAAAAATGGAATTTCCAAAACCTATTCAAAATTTTATAAACAGATCTTATGTAAACATTATGGGGCTTGATATGAGTGAATTTCACTCTCCTGAGACTTATGGCACTCTAAATGCGCTTTTTACAAGAAAACTAGGAGAAGATAGAACTTATTCGCTGGATAGCGAGGATTTTATCTCTCCATGTGACTCTTGGATATCTGAGTGCGGAGATCTGCAAGAGGAATATGCACTTCAGATTAAAGGGATGCGTTATAAAAGTGATGAACTGCTTGGCGAGCATTTCTCAAAAGAGGAGAGAGATCTGGTAAAAGACGGAACTTTTGTAAATTTCTACCTCTCTCCAAAAGATTATCACCGATACCACATGCCGACAAATCTGAAAGTTCTAAAAGCCGTTCATATTCCTGGAAAATTCTACCCGGTAAATATGCCGTCACTTAAGAAGAGAGTCAACCTTTTTATAGAGAATGAGAGGGTTGTTTTACTATGTGAAACGGCATCCGGTAAAAGATTTTACATGGTGCTTGTAAGTGCTTTAAATGTCGGAGTAATGCAGGTTTCATTTGAGCCTAAAATAAAAACAGATGCCGATGCGCTGCAGAGTGCTCTATTTAGCTATGATAATTTATATCTAAATAAAGGCGATGATTTCGGTTGTTTTGAAATGGGATCTACTATCGTTATTTTGGCACAAAAAGATATGCTTTACCTTAACATTAAAGCAGGTGAAAATGTTAAATACGGACAAACGATAGCAAAGTTACGATAAAAATATCTTTCTGGCAAGATTGTTTAAGTTCTTGTGTGTTAACATCAACGATAAACTTATGAAAAAGAGCAGGGGATGGTTGGAAAAATTGTAAAATTCACTCTTTTTGTTTTTATTGTCGCTGTTACACTCTTTTTTGGATATAGATATTTGAATGAGCAGACACAAAAAGCAGCACTTTTAAAAGGTTTTGCTTTTGGCAACGGCAGAATTGAATCTGAAGAGGTCGGTATTGCGGCAAAAGTAGCAGGCAGATTGATTCAAATCTATGTCAATGAGGGCGATATCGTCGAGCAGGGTCAGATGCTTGCTAAATTAGATACAAATGAGCTAGAAGCGAAGCTAAAGCTATTTAATGCTCAAATACAGCAGGCAAAAGAGAGTAAAAATTACTCTTTGGCGATTGTAGAGCAAAAACAGAGCGAATTTGCTTTGGCAAATGAAAATTATTTAAGAGCAAAAAATCTTTTTGAAAAAAAAGCCATCTCATTGCTTCAGTATCAACAAGAAGAGAGTGCTTATAAATCTGCAAGAGCTGCACAAAAAGCTGCAAATGCAAATGTGGCTCAAGCAAATGAAGCTATAAATGTTGCTATGGCTCAAGCTGAGACTATTAAAGTAAATATAGCTGATAGCACGCTTTATGCCCCAATAAAAGGGAGAATTTTATATAAGCTTGCACAAAACGGTGAGATCATAGGAAGCGGTAAGAATGTATTGATTATGCTTAATTTACTAGAAACATATATGACGATTTTCCTGCCGACATCTGAAGCAGGCGTTGTTAACTACGGTTCAGAGGTAAGGATAATTTTAGATGCACTGCCAAATATTGCCATTCCTGCCAAAGTTACGTTTGTATCTCCAAAAGCACAATTTACACCAAAGCAAATAGAAACGCAAGATGAGAGAGAAAAGCTTATGTTTCGCATCAAAGCGACAATTGATTATAACCTCTTGAAAAATCATATTGAAGATGTAAGAACCGGACTACCGGGGGTTGCTTATATTCGTTTAGATAAAACACTAGAGTGGCCTAAAAACTTGAGCAATTTGCCAAAGAGTTATGTAGAAACATCGAAGTGATATGAATTTTATAGCTAAAATAAAAGATCTCTCGCACCGATACGGAGATAAATTAGCTTTAGATACGCTCTCTTTAGATATTCCGGCAAGCTCTATGGTTGCTTTTATCGGACCTGACGGCGTCGGAAAATCGACTCTTCTTTCTATTATCGCAGGTGTCCGTAAAATTCAAAGCGGAAGCGTAGAAGTTTTTGGCGGCAATATTGATAATGTCTCATTTAGAAAAAAAGTGTCTCCGCGTATAGCCTACATGCCTCAAGGGCTTGGAAAAAATCTCTACATGTCTCTCTCTGTATATGAAAATATTGAGTTTTTTGGCAGGCTTTTTGGGCTTGAAAATAAAGAGCGAAAGATTAGAATCGATGAACTTTTAAAAAGTATTGGGCTTTATGAGTTTAAAGATAGATTTGCAGGCAAACTCTCCGGTGGGATGAAGCAAAAACTCGGGCTTTGCTGTGCTTTGATTCATGATCCGGATTTGCTTATACTTGATGAACCCACAACAGGTGTTGATCCGCTCTCCAGAATGGAGTTTTGGAAGTTAATTGAGCGCATCAGAGAGAGTCAAAAAGGCATGAGCGTGCTTATAGCTACCGCGTACATGCAAGAAGCCGAGCTTTTTGACTACACAATAGCCATGAATGAGGGTAAAATTCTTGCAAACACTACACCAAAAGAACTTTTAAAAATCACTGACACAAACAATATAGACTCCGCATTTATAGAGCTTTTGCCAAAAGAGCAAAGAAGAGATTGCAATAATTTGAAAACTCATCTTAAAAGTCAGATACAAAAAGATATCTTGGCAATTGAAGCTACAAACCTGACTATGAAATTTGATGATTTTATAGCTGTGGATAATGTAAGTTTTCAAATCAATCAGGGAGAAATTTTTGGTTTTTTAGGTTCTAACGGGTGCGGCAAAACTACAACCATGAAGATGCTTACAGGTCTTTTAGTTCCAACGCATGGAAATGTCAAACTCTTTGGCAACTCTATAATAGAAAATAATTTAGAGATGAGAAAAGATGTCGGCTACATGACGCAAGCTTTTTCACTTTACAATGAGTTAAGCATAAAGCAAAATCTGCTTCTACATGCACAGCTTTACCAAATAGAGAGCAAACTTATCGGAGCAAGGGTAGAAGAGATGCTCGAGAGATTTTATATTAAACAGTATGAAGAGAGTCTTGCGCAAGATTTACCGCTTGGAATCAAACAGAGGCTCTCTTTGGCGGTTGCCGTTATCCATAAACCAAAAATGCTTATACTTGATGAGCCGACTTCCGGCGTTGATCCGATATCAAGAGATATGTTTTGGAACTTTTTGATTGACCTTGCTAAGGAAGATGGGGTAACCATCTTTATATCTACCCATTTTATGAATGAGGGAGAACGATGTGACAGAGTCTCTTTGATGCATCAAGGCAAAGTTTTGGCAAGCGATACTCCAAAAGCTCTGACACTCTCAAAAGATAAAAATAACTTAGAAGAGGCTTTTGTAGAGTATCTGCATGCAGCGATGGATAAAGAAGAGCATACAGATAAAACTATCGCAATAGAGAAAAGCAAATATAAAGAGAACTCGGGATTTTTCTCACCGCTTCGATTTTTCGGCTATGCCTGCCGTGAGTC
>MICC01000110.1:1563-9023 GCA_001829715.1 Sulfurimonas sp. RIFOXYB12_FULL_35_9 | reverse complement strand
CAGAGTCCGCAGAGCAGGGAGTACATAGAGCATATTTCAGGTTCAAGATATTTTTTACGTCAAGAGAATCTTGTCTCATACTCTCATCTGGATGAGAAGATGAAGAGTGGTGAAATTGCTATTGCCATAGAGATACCGCCAAATTTTGGAAGAGATCTGAGAAAAGGGGTTGGTACAGAAATCGGGGTATGGATAGATGGAACACTTGCCTTCAGGGCAGAAACCATACATGGATATATTGAGGGGCTTCACGGCAGCTACTTAAGCGAGTTCTCAGATCTAAAAGCCTCTTCTTTAGTTTCTATTGAGATGCGATACCGTTATAATCAAGATTTTAAAAGTATTTACTCTATGGTTCCGGCAGTTATACCTATGCTTTTAATCTTCATACCATCCATATTAATGGCACTTAGCGTAGTAAGAGAGAAAGAGTTGGGCTCTATTACAAATTTTTATGCCACACCTGTTACAAAGCTGGAGTTTTTACTCGGCAAACAGCTTCCCTATATAGTTATAAGCATGATTAGTTTTATGGGGTTGATACTATTTGCTCTTTATGTTTTTAAAGTCCCTATCGCCGGAGATTTTACAGTTCTTTTTTTTGGAGCTTTGCTTTATGTAACGGCGACAACAGGTATAGGGTTCCTAATGTCTTCTTTTGCAAAAACCCAAATTGCGGCACTTGGCGGAACGGCAATAGCAACGATGCTTCCTACTGTAAGCTTTTCAGGACTCAGAGACCCTGTAAGTTCATTGGAAGGCGTAGGTGCATTTATAGGCAATATCTTTCCTGCAACCTATTTTATAAATATCAGCAGAGGAATTTTTAGTAAAAATGTCTCTTTAGATGGGCACTATTTTGACTTTTTCGCACTTAGTTTATCAATACTTGTTATTACCATATTAAGTCTTTTGCTACTTAAAAAACAGGAAAAATAGTGTTAAAACATCTTTTAATTATTTACCGCCTGTTCCTTAAAGAGCTGATAACACTCTTTAGAGATAAAATTATGTTTTTCTTTATCATCTACTCTTTTAGTGTGGCAATTTATATTGGAGCCGCAGAGTCTTCAACAGAGCTAAACAATGCGCCCATAGCATTTGTGGATGAGGACAAATCCACCCTCTCACAAAGAGTTATAGATTCATTTTACAAGCCAAGATTTATGACACCAAAACTTATCTCTTATGATGAGATAGATAGAGGGATGGATGCAGGTATCTACACATTTGTAGTCATTATTCCAAGCGGTTTTGAAAAAAATATCTTAAAAGACGATAGTGTGGAGGTACAGTTAAATATCGATGCGACAAGAATGACTCAAGCAGGAATCGGAGCAGGGTATATCTCGGCTATTATTACGCAAGAGGTAAATACTTTTTTCCATAAAACCACTCCTGCATCGCCAATTAATTTAGTTACAAGCTACAAATATAACCCTAATTTAAATAGCAGTTGGTTTGGAAGCATAAACGAAGTTATCAGCAATATTATGATGTTTTCTATTTTACTTGCCGGCGCATCTTTGATGAGAGAAAAAGAGCATGGAACAATTGAACACCTTTTAGTTATGCCTATTAACGCTGCTGACATTATGCTTTCAAAAATTTTATCTACCGCGCTTGTTATCATAGCAGGAGTGATTTTTTCACTTTTTATAGTAGTGGAGATGTTTTTAAAGGTACCTATAGCAGGCTCCCTTACCCTGTTTTTATTTAGCAGTTTTTTACTTCTATTTTCTACGACGTCAATGGGGATATTTATGGCGACCATCACAAAATCAATGCCGCAATTTGGGATGATATTTATTTTGATAGTTTTACCGCTTTTAATGCTCTCCGGCGGAATCACTCCATATGAGAGTATGCCTGAGATTTTGCAATATGTTATGTATCTCTCGCCTACAACCCATTTTATGGAGGTAGCACAGGCAATACTCTTTAGAGGAGCAGGGCTTGAGATTATTTTGAAAAATTTAGTTGCAATATTTTTTATAGGTCTATTCTTTTTTATATTTGCACTGCTTACTTTTAAGAAAAGTTTGGAATTGAAAAATTAGAAGATTTAAAGTGCAATTTAATAAAGAACATCATACAATAAAGCATATATTTATATAAAAAGATTAAGAGGTATACGTTGAAAATTTTGATAGTCGATGATTCAAAGATTGGTAGAATGAGTGTTATCAAAAGCCTTAAAATCGTTAAACCGGATGCTGAGCTGTTTCAAGCCGCAAATGGACTTGAGGCGGTAGAAATTTTTAAAGAAGAGAAGCCTCATGTTGTTTTTTTAGATTTAACGATGCCTGTTATGGACGGATATGAAGCACTTAAGCATATCATGTCTATAGACAAAGAAGCTCAAGTTATCGTTGTGAGCGCAGATATCCAAAGTGAAGCAAAGCTAAGAGTTTTGGTGGCAGGGGCTAAAAATATGTATCCAAAACCTATTAACGACGAAAAAATGTTACAAATTTTTGAGCAAGATTTATTGCTATAAAGGTGGAAGTATTGAATCTAGAATTTAATGAAGATCAGATTGATGCGTTAAGAGAGTTTATGAATGTATCTATTGGTGCGGCTACTGCAAATTTGGCAAATCTTCTAGATGCTTTTGGAACTATGCATATTCCAAAAATTGAAATTTGTAACAGTAGTGAACTAAGTCAAAAGATAGAATCAACTATAGATATTGGATCAATGTACTATGCTACAAAACAGCTCTTTACCGGTAAATTCGGCGGAGAGTGTATGTTTATTATAAGCGAAGAATCCGCAAGAAATCTAGGTAGACATCTCTACAATGCGACTACTCCCTCTAGGGATGATATCAGTGACGCCGTTATAGAACTTACAAATATATTAACATCTACAATAGTAAGCAGATTGACACAGGAGTTGGATACTCAAGTGCAGTTTTTTGTTCCGTCTTCTCAGTTTATAGATGCGCACTCTATAGTCAATAGCGAAGATGTCGCCGATTACTCTAAAATTATTATAATCAGTACTATTTTGGATTTTAAAGATCAAAAGATAAACGGTAATATTTATATACTCACAAAAGATGAAGCTATAAAGAGCTTAAAAATATTAATCGACAAAAAGATAGAAGAGATTTACGGATAATGGAAATCAAATACCCTGATGTGTTACTGGACTCACTTGAAAATGGCCATATGATAATTGATGATAAGTTTATAGTGAGTTACTGGAATAGATGGCTTGCCATAAACACACAGATCTCAAAAGAAGAGATTATAGGGAAGAAGTTGGATGAGTTTTATCCAAATATAAATTATAAAGTACTTTATAGAAAGATTAAAACGGCACTTCTTATAAATACTCCATCTTTCTATGATACAAATAGCAACGTCAAGTTTATACCGATGAATAGGAATAAGGTAACAACATCTTCGCTTATGCTTATGCAGCAGCAAGTTACAATTTCACCTTACATAGCATGTGAAAATAAGGTTATGGTTTCCATTTATGACATCAGTGAGCTATTTGAAGCAAAACTTTCTCTTAAAAAAGAGATAGAAAAAGTAAATAAACTAAATGATAAGCTAGAAGCGGATCAAGAGATAATAGACAGAAACATAATGATGATGAGAACATCTTTTGATGGTGTTATTATTGATGTAAGCACATTTTTTTGCCAGTTTTTTGAATTTAAAAAAGATTTTATTTTAGGCAAAAACATATCTACTTTTAAACAAGATGGCGGGTTTAGTGCAACTTATAAAGAGTTGTGGGAGACGATTAGAAATAAAAAATGCTGGAGCGGCGAACTAAAGTTAAAAACATATAAAGGCGAAGAAAAATGGGTTCAATCAAGAATTACTCCTATTCTTGATATCGATGGAGAAGTGCTTGAATTTAGTGCCGTTTATCATGATATAACAAATGAGAAGCTTCTTGAAGAGCTATATATCACAGATCCGCTTACTAAACTCTATAACCGTGCCCATTTTGATGAAGTTGTAAATTTTATAGTAAAACACCAAAGAAAAACAGATACTGATTTTGTTTTAGTGATTACAGATATAGATCATTTCAAATCAATCAACGACACATACGGACATCAGATCGGGGATGAAGCCCTTGTTAGTGTTGCAAACACTCTAAAAGATTCACTGAGAGAGGATGATCTTATAGCTAGATGGGGTGGCGAGGAGTTTGTTATCATGCTCAAAAACGTAACTCTCGATGAGGCAAAAACAATCATAGAAAAAGTAAGAGCAAGCGTAGAAAAAAATAAAATAAACGGTACGATAAACGCAACTGCCTCTTTTGGCATTACAAAATATATTCTCGGCGAAGATATCAAAAAAACATTCAAAAGAGTTGATGATGCCCTTTATGAAGCTAAAAAAAGCGGTCGAAACAGGGCAGTCTTAAAATAAAACTAAGAGTTGCAAATCTTGAGTTTTATAAAAAGTTTATCATTCTCTTTGTAAATATCTAAATCACTTAGTATGGGTTGTCTAAGCTTTATTAAACTTCCTTGAACCGAGTGAAGAGTGTGAAGAAATGTTTGAAACATAGGCACTACAATATAGTCAATCTTCTCTTTTTTAATAACATTTGCGAGTGCATCGACAACACAATAGTAAGCTCTCTTATTTACTGATCTTTGAATAAGGTAATCATGCATTATTTGTATATTTTTCTCTAATATACTTTTGTCTTCCTCGCTCAAAATCATATTTTCATGAGCTCTTTTAACCATATGCTCTATCTCGTCTTCCACATTATGGTTTTGAACGTTTATCAATTCATCAATGTTGGAACAATATACACGCAACTCACGTAAAAGTTCATCATTCGAGAGTCTTTGCGTTTTTATATCATATGTATAGATTTTATCTTTTATATACTCATGATTTAGAGATTTTAAAATTTGAACCGCAACATTTAAATAGACATACTTATCTTCTTTATTGTTGTCAAACTCTATGCCTCTATGGGAAATAATCGGCTTTGGACCTGCATACTTTAAGTTCATTTTAAAATCCTCTCTTGTGAAAATTATTTTTTATACATTAAATCTAAAGTGCATTATATCACCGTCTTGCACGATATACTCTTTGCCCTCAAGTCTCATTTTTCCTGCATCTTTTGCTTTTGCCTCACCGCCGCAAGCGATAAAATCACTGTAAGCGATAACCTCTGCACGGATAAAACCTTTCTCAAAGTCATTGTGGATTACGGCTGCAGCTTTTGGTGCGGTTGTGTTTTTACGAATAGTCCATGCACGAACCTCTTTTACGCCTGCCGTAAAGTAGCTCATAAGACCTAGTTTGTCAAAACCTTTTTGTATGATTTGACTTAGTCCAGACTCTTCTACTCCTAAAGAGCTTAAAAATTCGGCTGCTTCTTCATCTTCTAAACCGACAAGTTCTTCTTCTATCTTCGCACAAAGTTTTATAAGTTCACAGTTGTTTTTAGCGGCATGTTCTTTTAGTTTTATAACAAATTCGCTATCTTCAACCAAGCCATCTTCATCTACATTTGCCCCGTACATGATCTCTTTGCCTGTTAAAAGTCTTACTTCATTATTGAGCTGTTTATACTCGTCCGTATCTGATTTAGGAAAATTTCTAGCCAGATTGCCATCAGCGAGATACTCTAAAAGCTCCTCAGCCAAAACCAAGAGAGCAGCTGCATTTTTATCGGTTTTTGCCTGTTTTTTTAGTCTGTCAGCTCTGTTTTGTAAAACTTCAATGTCGGCTAAAATAAGTTCGCCCTCAATGATCTCAACATCTCTAAGCGGATCTATACCCACTTCGGTATGGACGATGTTGTCATCTTCAAAACATCTAACGATATGTAAAATAACTTCTGTTTCACGAATATTTGATAAAAATTTGTTTCCTAAACCCTCACCTTTACTCGCACCCTTAACCAAGCCTGCAATGTCAACAAAATCAAGTGTCGAGTGTTGAATTCTCTCAGGATTTACTATTTTTGCAAGCTCCGTGAGTCTAATGTCAGGAACGGGAACGATTGCTTTGTTTGGCTCAATTGTACAAAACGGGTAATTCGCCGCTTCTGCATTTTGCGCTTTTGTGAGTGCGTTGAAAGTTGTTGATTTACCTACGTTTGGAAGTCCTACAAGACCGATACTTAAACCCATAATTGACCTTTTTTAGTTTATATAAATTGTGAAATAGTATCAAAATATTGCTTAGTATAGAGATAAATAAAAAAGAGGGCTATGCAAAAAATGAATGACTACTTGTTAAATTGCTTCAAATCCTAAGTATTCGGAAGCAAGGTTTTAACCTTGCCACTCAACAATACGAGGTTGAAACCTCGTCTCCGAGAGAGCAGAAAAACGGAAGCGAAGATTTATCTTCGCCCCTTAATTTATAAATCTTATTTTTTATCACAACTTTTCGAACCGTTTGTGAATCTTCTGGATTCTAAGCACTCGTTAAACTTTTGCTTTTGTTTAAGTTCATCTCTTTCAAATTTTATATGTTCTTTACACTCATAAAGTGCAATGTCATATTTTAAAAGACAGTTACTGCAACCGCTCATAAAAATGGTAGTTGCGCCAAGCAAGCACACTAGGATCTCTTTTGATTTCAATATATTGTCGCATATTTTCATTTATACCATTCCTTGTAACACAATCTATAAAAATCCGATTTTCTGCTTGAAAATCACCATTTAACTTTGAAAACATTATGTCTCTGCATTCATCGTATATTTGATTTAATCTATCATCTACTTCTCCGACTGCAACGCCAACGAAGTCAGCATCTTTTTCGCATAATTCCAAGTCTTTCATAAATTCAAACGGATTAAATTTATATATGCGGTTATCGTTCGTTTCATATATCACATAGTTGTTTGTTATTTGTGTAGGCTTTTGTTCGGGTAAAAGATTTTTAACTGCTTCAGGTATCTGCAATTCTTTAAGGGACTTTTTTATCTTCTTGACGATACCAGTTTTTTGACTATTTACAAGATTGTTTTCCATTCGCGGTATTTTTATGCTATTTTGTTCGACGGCGTTAGTTTCGGAGCTATTGCTTTTTTTGTCATCGTCAGAACCACTGCAACCTGATAGATAACCAATAAATGATAAACCTATAGTCCAAAGAAAACCCTTGATTGACATATCTACTTTCCTTTTTATTTGTCACCGAACAAACTCTACCCATCCTTTTTTTGGAAAAGTAAGATTCCATATTTTCGCATTAACGAGGTTAAAACCTCGTTTCCGAAGGAGTAGAAAACGGAAGCGAAGATTTATCTTCGCCCCTTGTGTTTAGCTTTTGGCTAAATTTGTTTATTGTTTACACCAAGATATCACTTAAAACGGAAGCAAGGTTTTAACCTTGCCACTCACAACAAGACTGGGATAAATCCCCGTTTCCAAAAGTAAAAAAATGGAAGCGAAGCACTTACTTAATGTAGCAAATTTAGTTTTTATTTGCTTCTATTAC
>MICC01000110.1:0-1471 GCA_001829715.1 Sulfurimonas sp. RIFOXYB12_FULL_35_9 | reverse complement strand
CTAAAAAAAGATTGGTATCCATTTTTTAGCTCATCAATTTATCCACAAGACTTTTGATTTTGCATTTAAAATCTTGTTCACATGAAATTTTTGTTTCCAGTTCAGAAATCTTATTTTGAAGTTGATTTATTTCATTAGGATTTATGGTTGCTAAAGAATTTTTATATTCCCTAAGTTCATCATTAATCTTTTCTATTTTTTCATCTGCTTCTTTTACGATTGACAACCAGTAGTTAAACTTATCCTGTACTTTTACATAAGTATCAGAATTTGACAAGACATAGCACACACCTGCTTCCAGCATCATATTTTGATTTTCTGTTAAAAAACCAACCACTGCTGAAACAGATGGATCGATATCTTTCGTAATACATTTATAGAGAAGTCGAGTGTAATTGTTTTCAAGCATTACATCAACTTCACTTTTTATAGCGGCTTTTTTACTTTCATACTGGCTGATTGCTTTTTCAGCCAGTATGATTTTTTCAGAGTATTCATTTTGCTTTTGTTGCATTTTAGACAAGATAGCCTTTTTCATTGATAACTCTTGCTCAAGTGAAACATCTGTACAACCATTTAAAAATAAAGTCATGAATATTAGAAATACTGCTATGAGTGTTTTCATATTTAACTCCTTTTTAAACCTTCAGCTACAATGCTGAAAGTTGTACTTCGAGACCGGAGATAAGACCTTTCGTTCTCCGTATCTCATCTTCTCGTGATCTCTTCAAATCATCACTGATGTTACTATCCCATAGCCCCTCTTCTAGTTCTGCAAGAATTGCTTTTTTGTCGGCAAGCTCATATTGAACTCTTTTGATATTATCCGAATCAGACATTTTTTAACACCCTTTTTTTAAGCAATCGTAATATTACCTGTAGTAATAGCACCAGCATCATGAGTAACAGAACCGATCAAAGTCAAGCCAGTACCGTCTGCATTTAATGTAGTATCACCTGCCGTATCTACAAACTTATAAATATAAGATGCGGTATTAGCAGAACCATCAGTAATTACAAAGTAATCGACTTTACCTGTAACACCTGCAGTAACAAAACCTTCTGTCAAGAATGCTGCGACATTTGCCATGCTAGTAAAATCAGCAATTGTATGAGAAGTGCCTCCAGCATTTAAGTCAGTAGCATCCGTATCAATACAATAAACGGTTGAGTTAGCACTATCAAGAGTTGCACCATCAGTGCCTGTGCTATCATTTGTAATATCAACCTCGGCTAATGTACCGCCATTACCAGTCATTCCTACAAAACTAATCTGGTCAGTGCTGTTTAGGAAAGCAGTGCCTGAGCCGATTGCAAGAATATTGTTGTTCAGTACAAAAGTATCCGTGCTACTAGTTGCTGCTACGGCTGTAGTAATTACGCCAGTGGTAGTTGAATCAATATTGTTGTATTCAGTTATTAATGCAACTCCTGAATCTATTGTTACTGCAACAGTTGCTGCTGTGTTGAT
>MICC01000109.1:331-58804 GCA_001829715.1 Sulfurimonas sp. RIFOXYB12_FULL_35_9 | reverse complement strand
CACAGATCGAAACCTTTCGCTGGAGTGACGGCGAAAGCTATTTATCATTTTTAGAAAGAAACAAACTCCCTCTCAAACCGCTATATTACAACCTAGACGAGGATGAACAGCAGCTCACTGAAGAGATACTTTCCGGTGTTAATTACCATATGTCAAAAGATGAAAAAGGTGAACTTTTACAAATATTTGTCCCTCTAAATGATGAACTTCAAATTCATATATACAAACATAAAGGAGAATACTCTTTTGAAACAATCCCTATTATAAGTGAAACAAAAACTGAAGCTTTTACACTAAAAATAGAGAATTCCCCATACTTAGACATTATAAGAGAGACCGGTTCAGTCAAACTTGCAACTATTTTTGTAAACAGCTTTAAAACATCACTTAACTTTAAAAAAGATCTTAAAAAAGGAGATGCTCTTGCTATGATATATGAGCAAAAATATCGCCTTGGAAAGCCATTTTCTATGCCGACTCTAAAGGTTGGCATGATAGAGATGAATGGCAAAAAAAACTTTATCTATCTCAATGAAGACGAGAAATTTTACAACGAAAATGGAGATGAATCAGAAGAGTTCTTGCTTGCAACTCCAGTTAGAAATGCCCGCATCTCCTCATACTTTACAAAAAAAAGATTTCATCCGATTTTAAATAAATATCGTGCTCACTTAGGCGTTGATTATGCGGCAAGCCGTGGAACGCCTGTTTTAGCTGCAGGAGATGGAAGGGTTGTTTTTGTAGGCGAATCAAGAGGATACGGAAAAACCATAAAAGTACAGCATAGCAACGATTATCTAACATTATATGCACATCTTAACTCTTTTAAACAAGGTATTAGAGGTGGTGCAGGGGTAAAAAAAGGGGACATCATTGCGTATGTAGGAAGCACTGGACTCTCAACAGGACCGCATCTTCACTTTGGACTCTATCAAGACAACACTGCAGTTGATCCGCTAAAAGCTGTTCAGATTGCAGCAAAAAAACTTCAGGGAAAGGAGAGAGCTGCCTTTTTAAAACTGGTGTCAAATTACAAACAGAGCATAGAATTACATCTTAAAAATGAGACAAAGTTTGAAAGGATATCCTCTTCCGAGACTCTCTGCTACTTCAACAACGGAGGAACTTGTGAGCAAGATAAATTCAGTTCGGAAACTTGAAGATCCCAAATTTGTCCAAGCAGTAGAGATTAATTACTCGTACAAGGGCAGCATAAGAAGGTGGGAAGCAGTTGTTGTACATGACAGTGTAGCCGTACTTCTTTGGCATAAAGAAAAAAATGCTTTTATACTCGTAAAACAACTCCGGGCAACAGTGCTCAATAAAAACCCAAACAATGGCATGATGTATGAACTTTGTGCAGGAATCGTGGATAAAAACAAACCTCTAAAAGAGATAGCCAAAGAAGAAGTCTTAGAAGAGTGCGGATATGACATTCCTTTGGAAAGCCTGAAAAAAATCAGCTCTTTTTACACAAGCGTAGGCATATCGGGCAACTATCAGACTCTCTACTATGCCGAGTGTGATGAGAGCATGAAAGTAAATGAAGGCGGCGGTTTGGAAGATGAAGATATCGAAGTCGTTTACATTCCTCTCGAGCATGCAAAAGAGTTTATGTTTGATGAGAGTTACCAAAAAACAACCGGTGTTTTAATGTCGTTTTACTGGTTTTTTGATACCATCACCCAAACTCGATAGGATCCATATCTACCTCAGCAAGGTCTACTCTGCATGCAGAGATGGCTTTTATGATATCAGTACTTTTATCGGCTCGCAAAAGTATCTCAAATCTATACTTATCTGACACCCTCTCAATGGCACACTTCCCAAATCCGACTACATTGAGAGTTGAATTTTTTTGCAGGCAACCTAGCATCTCATTCATGGCATCCTGAGCTTTTATACCGTTTTTATGTGAAAATAAAACACGGCAAAGTTTCTTATATGGAGGATATAGCTCTTTGCGATACTCTTTTTCATCTTCTAAAAAGTCCTCATATCTGTCTATATACGCCTTAAAAAAATCCTCATTAAAACTCTGCACCAAAACTTTGGCACTCTCTTTTCGCCCACTTCTTCCGGCTACTTGAATAAGGGTTGAGAGTGCCTTTTCTCTGGCTTTGTAATCGCTCATATTTAGCATATTGTCCATTCCCAAAACCACTGCGAGTGTTACTCCATGGTAATCATGTCCTTTGCTTATCATCTGCGTTCCGACAAGTATATCTATCTCTCTCTCATTAAAGCTCTTAAGTGCCGCTCTGAGCTTATTTGCAGTTGTTATAGCGTCTCTGTCAAACTGCTCTACCCTTGCACTCTCAAACTCTTCTCGTATATTTTTTACAGCCTCTGCAGTTCCGAGTCTTGAACTTGTAAGATTTGGACTGCCGCACTCTACGCACTTTTGAGGAATTGCCTGAGCAAAGTTGCAATAGTGACACTTCAGCGAACGTGTTTTTTGATGGATACTCATGCCGACACTGCAAAAAATACACTTGTGCGTATGCCCGCAATCAGTGCAGATAAGATACTTAAAATTTGCACGAGTAGGGAGAAAAAGTATTGCCTGCTCTTTTCTTTCCAAACTCTGTTTTAAATAATCCATAACTAGAGGAGATAGATTCTCAATGCTTCTCTCGTAAACAAACTCTTTTTGAGAACTAAAATAACCGCCTTTAAGCCTTACATGAGGAAATTTCACATAACTGTTTAAACTAGGCGTTGCGCTTCCCAAAACTACGCCGATATCATAAAGTTTTCCCATATAAATCGCTATATCTCTGGCATTGTAACGAGGTCTTGAAGAGGACTTATAACTATCGTCATGCTCCTCATCCACCACTATCAAACCCAAATCTTTTACAGGCAGAAAAAGTGCAGAACGAGGACCTGCAACTATTTTAGCACTTCCGTTATAAATAGAAGCGAGAGCTTTTTTCTTCTGAGAAGGTGTCAGTTTCGAATGCCACATAACTACGCTATCGCCAAAATGAGCTTTTAGCCGTTTGCTCATCTGCGGAGTGAGAGAAATCTCCGGCATAAGAAAAATAGAGCGTTTTTTCTGCTTTATCATCTCCTCAAAGCAGCGCATATAAATCTCTGTTTTTCCGCTACCCGTATCACCAAAAAGAAGTGAAACTTTGTGCTGTTTTAAAAACTCAAATGCTTCGTTTTGTCTATCTGAGAGTGTGATTTTAGACTCCATAACTTTGTCATGCGAAGCTTGATTTTGAATCTCATCACCTCCAAAAGGCACCATCAAACCAAGGGCTTCACCTAGTGAGCAAAAATAGTAAGCAGAGATAAACTTAGCCAACTCAAGTTGCTTAGTAGAGTAAAAAAAGCTAAAAACTTCTAAAATCTCCAAACACTCAAACGACGGCTTTTCACATGTAGAGATAATAACGCCGTTAACTATTCTGTTTCTAACATGTATGCTAACTTTTGTACCGATATCTATTATTTTTTGGTTTTGATATGTAAATGGTTCTATCGGGGAATTTATAAACGCAATATTATAGTAATTCAAATTTCTTGTACTTATGTATTAATCTGCAAGATTTGAACATTCATTTCCGCTAGTACATAAAAACTTTCCGTCGTTAGAGGTGTACGTAAAAGTATTTACGCTTCCGTCAATATTATAAGTATAAACTGTATCGCTGGTTATCGCCCAACTGCCCGATACAGTTCCCGCTTTTATACCGTAAGTGAGAAGATTTCTTGTACCGTCTCCTGTAAAAAGTGTCGTAGAGGCTGTTGATGGACTTAATTTAGTTATATATGAAGTATCCCCCAAAATAACTCTGCTTTGTTTATCATTTGCAATTGCCGCGCGAATAGTAGCTACATCGGCACGACCTTTTGCAATCTCAGCCTGCTTTCTTGTTTCAGCAAATTTAGGAAGAGCCACGGCAACCAAAATCCCTAAAATAACGATAACAAAAATAAGTTCAATTACCGTAAAAGCACGAGAAAATTTCATAAAAAACCTCAAATAATAATTTTTAAACTATCTAAAAATAACTTAAAAACAATTACTTTATATATACATTCCCAAGCGGAAGCTTGGGAATGAGGAAATATAATTTAGTTAACAGTCCAAGTTGGTGCATGCGTTGCATTTCCATCAGCAAATGTAATACTTTTTGTTCCACCGCCTGTTGCATTTGCATCAAACCCACATGCATTAAAGCTAAGTTCATCAGGAATATCATCAACATATTGCAATAAATGTGCTTCCGTATCACACAATGTTCCTGCAATAACACCACCATTACCAGCAGCAAGAGAAACAGCCCACATTGAAGGACCAACTGTTCTATTCATCGTACCTGCAAAAGCTTCAACTTTTTGTACATGCGCCTGCTCAGAAACACCAATAAACTTCGGCAATGCAACAGCAGCCAAAATACCTAAAATAACGATAACAAAGATTAACTCTATCATTGTAAAACCAGCTCTTTTCATAAGAACTCCTCATGTATATATATTTTAGGTTACTCTTGCAACCCTAGTGATTATTATCATCTATATATGGTTAATTACCGCTTAATTAAATTATATACATCTTTAATAAAGTAATTTGGAACTCTTTTTGCTTATATCGACTAAATTTATAGAAAGGTTTCACATGAGCATAGAGATTTCGGCAACACATGCACTTGCCGCAAAAGCACTTGACTATAGAGCTTTGCGTCAGGATATGATTTCTTCAAACATTGCAAATGCCGACACACCTTTTTATAGACCGAGGGATTTGCGCTTTGAAGATACACTTGCCGTAGAAAAAGCAAAAATTTTAAACCAAGCAAGCCCAAAACTCCAAATAGCTCAAACAAACTCTGCGCACTTGCCTCTTCATGATGAACAAAGTTCTCTTAAAGTAAAAACATTTTTTAGAGACGGGCACATGGCTAGAAATGACGGAAACAGCGTAGATCTTGATGTTGAAACAACAGAAATGAGTAAAAACTCCATTATGTTTAACGCTTTGGTTAATGCCATAAGAAAAGATTCTGGAATCTACAAAAGCGTTATCGACGCATCCTCTAAAGTAAGTTAAGGATAAAACATGTCAAATTTTTTAAATAGTTTTGATATCAGCGGTTACGGTTTATCGGCTCAGAGAGTTCGTGTAAATACCATCTCTCAAAACATCGCAAACGCACAAACGACAAGAACTGATGAGGGTGGTCCTTACAGAAGAAAAGAAGTTGTTTTCAAAGCAATCGATTTTAATCAAGAGTTTAATAAAGCATTAGAAAATATATCCCAAAGTGCAAAATATGAAGACCCATTAAATGAAGGAGATTTTGGTAAAAAGGTCAATCCTGCTATAATGAGCGTAGTGGTTGATAAAATCTCAAGAGACGACAGAGAGCCAAACATGAAGTATGATCCGGCTCATCCGGATGCTGATGCAAACGGGTATGTTGCCTATCCAAATGTTAATCCTGTTATCGAAATGGCCGATTTAGTGGAAGCAACTCGATCGTATCAGGCTAACGTCGCAGCTTTTGAGAGTTCAAAAAATATAGCGAACAGTGCAATTTCACTGTTACAATAATAGAGGTAAATTATGAGTACTATTGAGGGTTTATCAGCTGTTTCAACCGCTGATTTACTAAAAAAAAGCAGCAAAATAGAGAGTATTGGGGAAGGTGAAGATTTCGCTGAACACTTAAAATCCGCGCTAAATGAAGTAAATGATCTTCAAAAAACTAGTGAACAGGCTTTAGGCGATATGGCAACAGGGCAAGTAAAAGATCTCCATCAAGCGGCTCTTGCAATAGGAAAAGCTGAAACAAGTATGAAACTTATGTTAGAGATAAGAAATAAGGCACTCAGCGCTTATAAAGAGCTTGGCAGAACACAATTATAAGTTTGTTTGTAAAAAAACAGATTCTTTTTGTCTTGCTTTAGCTTCTTTGAAGCTGAGAATTAATAACTTCATCAACAAAAATGCTATAATCCTTATAAAAATTCAAGATACTAATAAAATATGACTAATCAAAACAAAAGCAAAAAAATCTTTCTTCTCTATTCGCTCATTGTTATTGGTTTTTTGATATTTTTGAGCGTAATGCTTCTTACAACCTTAAAATCTCGTGATTTGCCGTCTTTATACACAAAAGAGAGTTCAAAAGCAACAAGAGGCTCGATTATCAGTGCCGACGGCTTTCATATAGCAACTACAGTAAAACTTTATAAAGCTATCGTAAACAGTTACTACATAGATCCGAAAAAGAGAGAGTTATTTATAGAATTATTTAGTATCTATTCCGGAATTGATGCTTCTGAAATTGAAGATAAGTTAAAAAAACAAAACGGCGTAGTAGTTCTTAGTTATAACATCCCCCAAAAACAGGCTCAATATCTTAAGCAACTCGCCTATGAGCTAAGAAGACTTAAGGTTTTCATAGAGAGAAAAAACTCTATTACAGGCAAAACCACACTCCACGGACTCAGCATTATAGAGAGTGGAGAGGGCAGAGAGTATGCCTATGATACCCTTTTAACACCTATAATCGGCTATCCACACAAAGCCGAGGAAGATGGTTACACATATATAAAAGGCGTTAAGGGTATAGAAAAAAGATTTGAAAATGAGCTTCAAGCAAAACAGGATGAGATAAGCCAAGGACCAAGAGATGTTAACGGATATATTGTCCTAAACAGAGACAGCTTTACAAAACCCGAGATTAATGGTTTGGACGTAAAACTAAATATACCGGTTGATCTTCAAATACGCATGGAAAAAATGCTCGACGACATGAAGCTTGAACTAAATGCCAGAGAAGCCATGATTGTCATAATGAACTCCCAAAACGGCAAAGTTTTAACAATGGCAAGTTCAAACAGATTTCTACCAAAATCGATACAAAAAGAAGATTATGAAGCTCTAAACAGCAGCATGATTGAGTATAGTTTTGAACCTGGAAGCGTTATTAAGAGTATCACCTTTTCAATTCTATTAGATAAAGGGCTTGTTAATCCTTATGATATGATAAATGGTCATCACGGGCGCTACCAAATTGGAAAAAAAACCATAACGGACGAACATAAATTTGATTGGTTAAGTGCTGAGGATGTTATCGTTCACTCATCAAACGTGGGTATAGCCCAACTGGCACAAAAACTCTCAGGAGCCGACTTTTATCAAAGACTTACAGATTTTGGCTTATCAACAAAATCAACACCGGACCTTATCTTTGAAAAAGTCGGTTCTATCCCTGATGCAGTACAGTTAAACAGTGAAATCTATAAAGCAACATGTGCTTATGGCTACGGTATGCGTGTAAATCTTATGCAACTTATCAGAGCATACAGTGCTTTTAACAATAATGGCAGGATGGTTACTCCAAAAGTTGTGGACTGCTTTATAGACGGGTATAAAAGAGAGTTGAAAATTCCAAATGAAGAGCAGATCCAAGTTATAAAAAGTACAACCGCACAAAGAATGAAAGATATTCTTATAAAGACGGTAAATGAGGGAACCGGAACAAAAGCAAAAACTGTCGGACTAGAGATAGGCGGTAAAACAGGAACCGCACACTTAGTTGAAAATAGTCAATATGTAAATGAGTATAACACGGCTTTTATCGGCTTTGCAAATGATAAAAAAAACAAATATACCATCGGTGCCATTGTAGTTCGCCCTAAGAAAAGCCAGTTTGCAGCTCAAACTTCCGTACCTGTTTTTAAAAAAGCGATAGATATCATGATAGAAGAGAATTATTTAAAGCCTGATATTCCTATAGATGAACCGAAGCTAGAAATTCCTGAGGATAAGTTAAAGCCAAATATTATCGAGTAAGCGCGTATTTCCTACTTTTACCTCAACTAAAATAATTGTATTTCCTATCTCTACTTTTGAGAGTCTGTTAAATTCCCTATCTAAAATCTCTACATAAAAAATCTCTAACGGTGATAAAATCTCTCTCATGTTAGAGGTTATCTCCTCATAGCCAAGCACTCCTTTGGTTACCATGGCAGTTGCACTGCGAAGCGAAGATGGGATTTTAAGTGCTTCTTCTCTTTGGTGTTCGGTTAAGAAAACATTTCTGCTGCTAAGAGCCAGAGCATCTTTTTCTCTAACCGTATCAACCGGAACAATCTCTACATCCATAAAAAGCTGTTTTACCATCAAAGATATAAGGTTAAGTTGCTGTGCATCTTTCTTGCCGAAATAGGCTCTTGTAGGGTTTACAATGTTTAAAAGCTTCATGACAACCGTTAAAACACCGTTAAAATGGGATGGACGGCTTGAACCTTCTAAGACATATCCTCTGACTTTTGGAGCAAGAAGGGTAACCTCATCAACCCCATACATGTCAGACACTTGCGGAAAAAAAAGAATATCGACACCGCTTAGTTCACATATTTTCTTATCAGCTTCATCTTTTTTAGGATATTTGTCTAGGTCTTCACCTTTTAAGAATTGTGTAGGATTTAAAAATATAGAGACTACGACAACTTCATTTTGCTCTTTTGCTTTTTTGATAAGTGAAATATGTCCCTCATGCAAAGCACCCATAGTAGGAACAAATCCAATCGAACAATTATAATTTTTCAAATAATTTTTTAACTCTAAGGGACTAGAAATAATCTTCATTTTAAGCCTCAATTTAATATAATCGCAATTATACAATAATGGAACAATTTTTATGGATAACTACGAATACACGGAACTTTTAAAAAATATTTCAAAAAAAATGAGCAACATTACAGGTGTTGTCGAACCTGACAAACTTCACGCACGCCTTGAAGAAATTACTGCATTAGAGAGCTCGCAAGAGTTTTGGAATGATGCTGCAAATAGTGCGGTTATCCAAAAAGAGAAAACGCAGTGCGAACGTAAACTTAAAAAATACGATCTTGCAAAAAATGCTCTTGAAGATGCAAAAGAGCTCTATGAAATGGCAAAAGAAGAGAGTGATGAAGATGCTATAAAAGAGTGTTTTGATGGGGCAGAAGAGCTTGAAAATCTCATCAGAAGCATGGAGATAGAAGTACTGCTAAGCGAAGAGATGGATGCAAATAACGCTATTTTATCCATTCATCCCGGAGCAGGCGGTACTGAGTCCCAAGATTGGGCTTCTATTCTTCTTAGAATGTATAAAAGATTTGCAGAGAGACGCGGATGGAGCGTTGAAGTACTGGATTATCAAGCAGGCGATGAAGCAGGCATTAAAGATGTTTCCCTTCTTATTAAAGGTGAAAATGCCTACGGATACCTAAAAGTGGAAAACGGGATTCATAGACTTGTTCGCATCTCCCCCTTTGACTCTAACGCTAAAAGACACACATCTTTTAGCTCCGTTATGGTATCTCCAGAAGTTGATGACGATATAAATATTGAGATAGAAGATAAAGATATTCGCATAGACACATACCGTTCAAGCGGTGCAGGCGGACAACATGTAAACAAGACAGAATCGGCAATCCGCATAACACACATCAAAACAAATGTAGTTGTTCAGTGTCAAAATGACAGAAGCCAGCACAAAAACAAAGCAACGGCAATGAAGATGTTAAAATCAAGACTTTATGAATTAGAGCTTGAGGCTCAAAAAGCTCAGACTGCTGGAATTGCAAAGAGTGAGATAGGCTGGGGACATCAAATCCGTTCTTATGTAATGCAGCCTTATCAACAGATAAAAGATACAAGAAGCAACGAAGCATACTCTAACATTAGCGCAATACTTGACGGTGACATCGATAGAATGATTGAAGATGTACTTATCTCTCAAAACAGAGCCTAGTTCTCCAAAGATTATCCAAAATTTTTAAAATGAATATAATTAAAGAGTTTAATCTTGAGAGCAAATGCTCTTATTTGCCTTCAAGAGATCAGATAACACACTACAAAGTCATTGAGGAGTGTTCAGTTTCATACTGCCAAGAGCTTATAGAACATGGATACAGAAGATTTGGTAAAATGTACTTCAGACCGATATGTGCTGCATGTGATGAGTGCAAAAGCATAAAAATAGACGTAGATAATTTTGAATTCTCTTCATCACAAAAGAGAGTTCTAAAAAAAGCATCAAATATTAAAAGTTACATTCAAAAACCTACCATAAGCAAAGAGCATCTAGAACTTTTTGAAAAATATCATCTATACATGAAAGACAAAAAGAGTTGGGAGCATAACAGCACAACGCCTCAAAACTACTACAACTCTTTTGTAGACGCACATAACGATTTCGGATATGAGATTCTCTATTTTTTCGAAAGTATACTTATTGGGGTAGATCTTATAGATATTTTAGAAGAGGGTATATCATCTATATACTTCTACTATGATCCGGATTTTGCCAAATATTCCCTCGGCAGGCTATCACTTTATAACCAAATACTCTTTGCAAAAAAATCTCAAAAAAAATGGATTTATCTCGGTTATTATGTTAAAGATTGCCCATCTCTTTCATATAAATCCCAATATAAACCATATCAAACACTAGGTGGAAGACCTGAAATATATGAAGAGCCGAACTGGATTTAGTATTGTGTTGCAAAATGAGATAGTGGCACTATTTTTTTCGATTTTATGAGTAATTTTTTTATTTTTTTAATTATTATAGATATAATCTTGCTATGCTTAAAATAATCAAAACAGAAATCATTTACTTTACGCTTATACTGCTTGTATTAGCCGTTTTACAACATGCGGACCTACTCCATTCTCCACTAGAGAGAATAAGTTTAATGTCAGACAAAGGGAACTATCTTCATCCATTGCTATGGACTTCTACAGTATATATAGCTGTTGGTTTAGTAAGATTGATAGTTAAATATCTGCTTCATCTAAAAAATAGAAATAAACAAAATTAACAGTAAGGAAATTGGAGGATTTTTACCTATTTTGGTAGAGTATAAACAGCACTTCTTTTAAAAAGTGCTGTTTAAGAATTGGACTAGCCGTTTCTCTTTTTGATGATCTCTTCAGATACATTTCTTGGAACTTCTTCATAGTGATCGAATTCCATAGAGTACGTTGCACGTCCTTGAGTAGCAGAACGAAGATCTGTTGAATAACCGAACATCTCAGCAAGTGGAACGAATGCATCAACAATTTTGTTTCCGCTTCTATCACCCATTGCATTGATTTGTCCACGACGACGGTTAAGGTCACCGATAACATCGCCCATGTAATCTTCAGGAACTTCAACTTCAACTTTCATAATCGGTTCTAAGATTGCAGGGTTTGCTTTTCTACAACCCTCTTTAAAGCCCATTGAAGCAGCAAGTTTAAATGCCATCTCATTCGAGTCAACCTCATGGTATGAACCGTCATAAAGAGTGATGTCCATGTCTTCCATTGGATAACCGGCAAGAACACCATTGCTCATAGTCTCTGCACAACCTTTTTCAACTGCAGGAATATACTCTTTTGGAATTACCCCACCTTTGATTTCATTGTGGAATACAAATCCACTACCGGCATTACCCGGCTTGATTCTAAGATAAACGTGACCAAATGCACCACGTCCGCCAGATTGTTTTGCGTATTTGTACTCTTGTTCAACTTCTTTTCTGATAGTTTCACGATAAGAAACTTGTGGCGCACCAACTTCAGCTTCTACCTTAAACTCTCTTTTCATACGGTCAACTAAGATTTCAAGATGTAACTCTCCCATTCCTGAGATAATAGTTTGACCTGTCTCATCATCAGTATGAACTCTAAAAGATGGATCTTCAGCAGCAAGTTTACCTAGAGCTAGACCCATTTTCTCTTGATCTGCTTTAGTTTTTGGCTCAACAGCAACAGAAATAACAGGTTCAGGGAAAACCATACGCTCTAAAACAACCGTATCATCAGGATCACAAAGAGTATCTCCAGTAGTTGTATATTTAAGACCAACAACTGCACCGATTTCACCGGCATAAATCTCTTTTACCTCTTCACGCTTAATAGCATGCATCTTTACAATACGACCGATACGCTCTTTTTTATCTTTTGTAGAGTTGTGAACAAATGAACCAGCCTCTAGTGAACCACGATAAACACGGATAAATGTCAATGTTCCAACAAATGGATCTGTCATGATTTTAAATGCCAAAGATGCAAATTTACCATCATCAGTAGATGGAACAACAACTTCAATATCTTCATCATCCATCATTGTACCCTTAATAGGAGCACACTCAACCGGAGATGGAAGATATGCAACAACAGCATCAAGAAGAGTTTGAACACCCTTATTTTTAAACGCTGTTCCTGCAGTCATTGGAACGATATGCATATTTATTGTTGCATATTTGATTCCAGCGATAATTTCATCTGCAGTTAACTCTTCACCCTCTAAGTATTTCTCAGCTAAGTGTTCATTACCGTCAACACCTGAAATAGACTCAATCATCTTTTCACGATATTCTGCAGCTTTATCTACTAAATCAGCAGGGATTTCTTCTACGTGGTAGTTAGAACCCATCTCAGCATCTTTATCCCAAACGATTGCTTTCATCGTAACAAGATCTACGATACCTGCAAAACTCTCTTCTTGACCGATTGGTAATTGAATTGGAACCGGATTACCTTTTAAACGTGTACGAATCTGCTCTTCTACTTGATAGAAATTTGCACCCGTTCTGTCCATTTTGTTAACAAAAACGATTGATGGCACGCCGTAACGATTTCTTTGTCTCCAAACTGTCTCTGACTGAGGTTGAACACCGCCAACAGCACAGAATACTGAAACAGCACCGTCAAGAACACGCATAGATCTCTCAACTTCGATTGTAAAGTCAACGTGACCCGGAGTATCGATGATATTAATCTGTTTACCAGCCCACTCACAAGTAGTTGCAGCTGAAGTAATTGTAATACCACGTTCTTGCTCTTGCTCCATCCAGTCCATAGTAGCAGCGCCATCATGAACCTCACCGATTTTATGTTCACGACCCGTATAGAAAAGGATTCTCTCTGTTGTTGTCGTTTTACCTGCATCAATGTGAGCAGCAATACCGATGTTTCTTACATCTTCTAATTTATGTGATCTTGCCATAATATATTCCTATTACCAGCGATAGTGAGCAAATGCTTTATTTGCTTCAGCCATACGGTAAGTATCTTCTTTTTTCTTAAATGCGTTACCTTTATCAGATGAAGCATCCATTAATTCATTTGCTAATCTCTCAGCCATTGTTCTCTCATTTCTTTTACGAGAAGCATCAACTAACCATCTAATAGCTAGAGAAAGTTGACGCACTGGGCGTACTTCTACTGGAACTTGATAAGTAGCACCACCGACACGGCGACTCTTAACTTCAATAATCGGTTTAATATTTTCAATAGCATTATTGAATGTATCAATACCTACCTTCTCTCCGCGAGAACTAATGATATCTAATGCACTATAGATGATTTTTTCAGCTGTGCTTTTTTTACCATCAAACATAATTTTATTAATAAATTTCGTTAAAATTTTGCTTCCATAAACAGGATCCGGCATAATTTCACGAACGGGAGCTTTTCTTCTTCTCATTTGTAATTTCCTTACTTCAATTTTTTTCAAATTTACTCAAAATATCTCACCAAAGAGATATCCTGTGTGTGCTTGAATATCTTTTTTATACTTCTATTTTAGAAGTTACTTTTTAGCTTTAGCTTTCTTAGTTCCGTATTTAGAACGAGAAACTTTACGATTTGCAACACCCGCAGTATCTAATGCACCACGAACGATATGGTATTTAACACCCGGTAAATCTTTAATACGACCACCACGAACTAAAACGATTGAGTGCTCTTGAAGGTTGTGACCTTCTCCCATGATATAAGAAATAACTTCGAAACCTGAAGTTAAACGAACCTTCGCAACTTTTCTCAAAGCCGAGTTAGGTTTTTTTGGTGTTGTTGTGTAAACACGAGTACAAACACCACGACGCTGTGGACATGATACTAGAGCAGGTGATTTTGATTTTTTAACCACTTTTTGACGCTCTTTTCTAATCAATTGATTAATTGTAGGCATACAATTCCTTTACTTAATTTTTCCAGTAGAATTTAACTCACTATTTTAAGGGAGTTATAGACGCGTGATTATAATAAAAATATAATAAAAAAATGCTTAATTTAAGTGAAGTTTAATATACGAGATTTTGTATGTGAAATAATAGAAGAAACACAACAACAGGAGAGAGACTTCTTAAAAGAAGCTCTCTATTAATTTAAATTGAAGAAATTTGAATTAGTCTGTACCAAAGACAATCTCTTGATTTTTATAAATACCTGTTCCAACCGGTATCGTACGACCGATGATAACATTCTCTTTAAGATCGTTTAGATCATCGACTTTTGCACTTACCGCAGCTTCCGTCAATACTTTTGTAGTATCTTGGAATGATGCCGCAGAGATAATACTGTCAGCTGAAACAGCCGCTCTTGTAATACCTACTAGGAATGGTTCAGCAATTGACGGACGCCCGCCAAGTTTAATTATTTTCTCATTCTCTTGTGCGAACTTAGTTTTAGAGATTAAATCTCCTTCAATAAACTTAGTATCGCCTGATTTGACAATTTTTACCTGTCTAAGCATTTGAGTAAAAATAACTTCGATGTGCTTATCGGCAATATTAACACCTTGAGAGCGATAAACTTGTTGTACTTCACTCACTAGATAATTATATAGTGCTTTAACACCCATAATACGAAGTAGCTCATGTGAAGAGATAATCCCTGAAGTCAATCTCTCACCGGCATGAACGAAATCGCCTGTATTTACAACCGGAGTATGAGATTTATCAACAAAATACTCTTTAATAATTCCGCTCTCAGACGTAACTAAAATTCTAATTTTTCCACGAAGAAGTTTACCAAAACTTACAGTTCCGTCTATCTCAGAGATAAGAGCAGTCGCTTTTGGACGACGACCTTCAAAGAGTTCACTTACACGAGGAAGACCTCCGGTAATATCGCTTGACTTTTGAAGTGCTTTTGGCGTTTTTGCAATAATATCCGCAACTTTTACTCTTGCTCCGTCTTCTACATAGATAGAAGTTTTTGCTTGGACTTGGTATCTTAAAAGCTCACCATCTTCGCTTGCAAGCACGATTGTCGGTTTATATTCAGTAGCAATATGGTCATTAATCATTAAACGTGTTTTACCCGTCAACTCGTCATACTGCTCAGTAGCTGTCGTTCCGATAATAATATCTTCAAATTTAACTACACCGTTTGTCTCAGAGATAACCGGATTTGAGTATGGATCCCACTCTGCGATTACCGTTGATTCATCTGTTTTAGGCTTAGCTATAAGAGTTTTTGGGTCTACAACAGCATCGTCTTCTACAACTATTACAGAACCACGTGCGATATAGTGACGCACTGCTTCACGATTGTTAGCATCAACAACTGTTGCGAAGAGTCCTTTTTCTACAACTTCATAACCGGCTTTTATACCCTCAAATCTCTCTAAATAGTCGCCTCTTAGCAAGAAGTATTTAACAACTCCATCCTCTTTTGCAAGAATTTTTTGAGTTACAGGTGCACCATTTGCAACTAACACTTCAGACGCATAAGGGATACGGCTTGGAACATTCCATCCGTCTTTAATTGTCTCAACGATAGATTCAAACTCTTTAACTTCTGAACCGTTTTCATACGGGAAGTAATATTTACCCTCAATCTGTCCGCCTACACCTGCCAATTCATTTGGTTTGGCAATTTCGTTTTTACGAAGAGAGTAACGAACCGTCTCAGTTTTTGAGATAACACTGACTATGACTTCATCATGAACTGTTTGAACCTCAAATCTACCGGTGAATGGAGCTTTAATTTTTGGCTCAACCAATAAAACTGCAGCATTTCTACGATTTGCTACGATATTTTTACCCTCTTTTGAAGCATACGTTTTAAGGTTATAGTAACGGATAAAGCCCTCTTTCTCCGCAACAACTTGTCTCTCTTGTGCAGTCGAACTTGCAGTTCCACCGACGTGGAATGTTCTAAGCGTAAGCTGTGTACCCGGCTCACCGATTGATTGAGCTGCGATGATACCTACTGCTTCACCTCTACGAACAACCTGACCGTTAGCAAGATTCACACCGTAACATAGAGCACAGATACCATTTTCACTTTTACATGTAGTCGGCGTTCTGATATAAGCTGTTTTTATTCCGGCTTCTGCAATTACTTTTGCACTTACTTCATCAATTAGAGTTCCCTCGGCAAAAAGAATCTCATTACTGATTGGGTCTATAACGTCATCAGCTAAAACTCTACCGTTTAATCTATCTTCTAAAGATTCGATTAGGGTATTTTGATCAGAAATATCTGAGATTTCAATACCTTCATGCGTATGGCAGTCATGCTCAACGATTTTAACATTTTGAGCCACATCTACTAGTTTACGAGTCAAATATCCTGCATTTGCTGTTTTAAGAGCAGTATCGGCAAGACCTTTTCTAGCACCGTGAGTTGAAATAAAGTACTCAATTACGTTAAGACCTTCTTTAAAGTTAGAGATAATCGGCGTTTCAATAATTTCACCACTTGGCTTAGCCATAAGACCACGCATACCAGCTAACTGACGAATTTGAGCCGCCGAGCCACGAGCTCCTGAGTCAGCCATCATATGGATAGAGTTAAAGCCTGATTTATCTGTTTGAACCAGATCCATCATCTGAGTAGCAAGGGTATTGTTTGTATCCGTCCAAACATCAATAATTTTATTGTATCTCTCTTGTTCTGTTAAAAGACCGGCTTCATACTGTTTTTGAATCTCAAATACTCTATTTTTAGATTCAGCGATTTTAGCTTCTTTTCCTTCTGGAATTTTTATATCATCAATAGAGATAGATACTCCAGACTCAGTCGCATGTTTAAAACCTAAGTCTTTAAGTCTGTCTAGGAATCCTGCAGTTATACCGATACCGCCATGTTTTTGAACATAATCTACAAGTTCATTGATAGCTTTTTTCTTCATAACTCTATTCCAAAGTTCTGCCGGAACAAAATTAGGTAAAACAGCTTTTAGAAGCATACGCCCTGCTGTTGTATGAATAATTCTGCCATCGTCTCTTGTTCTAACTTTTGCATGAATATCTAGTGCATCATGCTCAATAGCAATTCTTACTTCATCAACATTTGCAAAAAGTTTATTTGAGCCTTTTACGCCGTTTTTCTCTAAAGTTATATAGTAGATTCCAAGAACCATATCCTGTGAAGGTGTAGCTATCGCTTTACCTGATGCAGGAAGAAGAATATTCATAGATGCAAGCATCAAAACTTTAGCCTCTGCAATTGCAGCTGAACTTAAAGGGATGTGAACAGCCATCTGGTCACCGTCGAAGTCGGCATTAAATGCAGCACAAACTAATGGGTGAAGCTGAATAGCTTTTCCATCAATTAACTTAGGATGGAATGCTTGAATAGAGAGCTTGTGAAGTGTCGGAGCACGGTTTAGTAAAATCGGATAACCGTCAACAATCTCAGCAAGACATTCCCAAACCTCGTTTGTTTTGTCTTCTATCATTTTCTTAGCAGCTTTAACCGTTGTCGCATAACCTTTATCTTCAAGTTTTGCAATCAAATGCGGCTTAAATAGCTCAAGTGCCATTTTCTTCGGTAATCCACATTGATCCATTGATAAAGATGGTCCTACAACGATAACCGAACGTCCTGAGAAGTCAACACGCTTACCGAGTAAGTTTTGTCTGAAACGTCCCTGCTTACCTTTGATAATCTCACTTAAAGATTTAAGAGGACGCTTGTTAGCACCTTTTACTGCATTAGCGCGACGACCGTTATCAAAAAGTGCATCAACAGACTCTTGAAGCATTCTTTTCTCATTTCTAACAATGATTTCCGGTGCTTCAAGTTCTACAAGACGTTTAAGTCTTTGGTTACGGTTGATAACACGACGATAAAGATCATTCACGTCTGAAACCGCAAATTTACCGCCATCAAGCGAAACAAGAGGTCTTAAATCAGGTGGAAGAACAGGAAGAACCGTAAGCATCATCCATGCAGGATTATTTCCTGAATTTAAGAAAGATTCTATAACTTTAAGCCTCTTAGCAATAGTTTTAGTTTTTGCTTCACTTTTTGTCAATTCAATATCTTCTTTAAGTTGAGTAAATAGATCAACCAAATCAATAGAATCAAGCAAATCACGAACAACTTCTCCACCCATACGAGCTTTAAAGCCAAGTTCGCCGAATCTTTGAACTAAAGTACGATACTGTTCTTCATTTAAAACATCATATTTTAAAACAGGAGTTTTTGCTTCAGCATCATAATATGCCTCACCGCCGCTCTCAACTATGTATGCCTCATAATAAAGCACGCGTTCAAGATCTTTCATCTTGATACCGAGTAGAGTACCGATTCTTGAAGGTAATGAACTAACATACCAGATGTGTGCAACAGGAGTTACAAGCTCGATGTGACCCATACGGTTACGACGAACTTTTGTGCTAGTTACTTCAACGCCACACTTCTCACATATAACACCTTTGTAACGCATCTTTTTATATTTGCCGCAAAGACACTCATAATCTCTTACAGGACCAAAAATCTTTGCACAAAATAGACCGTCACGCTCAGGTTTAAGCGTACGATAGTTGATAGTCTCAGGTTTTTTTACTTCACCGTGACTCCAAGACAAAACCTTTTCAGGAGATGCTAAACGGAACTGCAGTTGCTTTATATCCGTCGGTCTTTTCTCTTCAGTTACTTCAATAGGTACTAATTTACTCATTGTCTTCTACCTCGTCAAATATTTCTATATCAAGAGCTAATGCTTGTAACTCTTTAGTTAATACAAATAGTGTCTCAGGAATTCCGGATTCCGGCACCAACTCACCTTTTGTAATCGCTTTGTATGCACGCACACGTCCATCAACATCATCAGATTTGATAGTTAACATCTCTTTAAGAACCGCTGAAGCACCGTACGCCTCTAATGCCCAAACTTCCATCTCTCCAAATCTTTGTCCACCGAAGAGTGCTTTACCGCCGACTGGTTGTTGTGTAACAAGAGAGTATGGTCCAGTTGAACGAGCATGGATTTTCTCATCAACTAAGTGGTGAAGCTTAAGAATATACATGTAACCGACATTTACACGTTCTTTAATCTTCTCGCCAGTTAAACCGTTATAGAGTACAGTTTTACCGTCTGTATCCATTTTAGCCAGCTCAAAAAGTTTTTCAAACTCTTTAGCATTTACGCCCTCAAAAATCGGTGATGCAAATTTAACACCTCTTGACCAGTCACGAGCATAGTGCAGCAATTCATCATCACTCATTTTACCGATTACTTCTTTTGCATTCATCATGCGAGCAACATCAGAAATTTCAATCATTTTAGCACGAATATTTTGGATAAAATCTTTTTGCTTAGACTCAAACTCTTTTGTAATTTGATGTCCAAGCTCACGACCTGCCATACCCAAGTGCATCTCTAAAATTTGCCCTATATTCATACGGGAAGGAACCCCTAGCGGATTTAGACAAACATCTACTCCTCTTCCATCTTCCATATACGGCATATCTACCTCAGGAACGATTATAGAAACGATACCTTTATTTCCGTGGCGTCCTGCCATTTTGTCACCGACTTTTAGTTGGCGTTTTGTAGCAATATATACTTTTACATACTTAACAACACCGTTTGGCAGAATGTCATCTTTTTCTAAAATATTTAGTTTCTCTTCATGCTCATCACGGAAAAGTCTCTTCTCTTTTTGGAAATAGTTTTTAGTCTTATTGTACTCAGATTGAATCTCTTCGCTAAATGATTTTATAATCGCATTCATAGCAAAACGGTTTACTTCAACTAGATCTTTTGCATCTATCAAATCACCTGCTTTGTAGCTTGTGTTGCCGATTTTAATATCAGCTATTAGAGGTTCTTTTGTAAGAAGCCTAGTAACGCGAAGCATCTCTTCTTTGTCTATCATAAGAAGTCTGTCATAGTGCTCACGCTCTAAATAGTCACGCTCCTCTTTTTCAAGTTCAAGTGCACGAGCATCCTTGTCATAACCTTTTTTTGTAAAGATTTTAACATCAACTACTACACCTTCCATGCTTGGCGGACAATAAAGAGATTTGTTTATAACATGTCCTGCTTTTTCTCCAAAAATTGCACGAAGAAGTCTCTCTTCAGGAGTAGGTTTTACCTCGCCTTTTGGAGATACTTTACCTACAAGAATCATTCCGCCTTTTATGTTTGTACCAATTTTAACGATACCGCTGTCATCTAAGTGAGAGAGTTCATCATCTCTAACATTTGGAATATCACGAGTAATCTCTTCAACGCCATGTTTTAACTCTCTTGCTTCAGCCTCTTTTTCATAGATATGTACCGACGTAAACGCATCTTTACGAATCAATCTCTCTGAAATTACGATAGCATCCTCAAAGTTATAACCGTTCCAAGGCATAAAAGCAACCATCGCATTGATACCGAGAGCAAGTTCACCCTGATCCATGTTCGGTCCATCAGCAATGACTTGATTAGCTTCAACTCTCTGCCCTACTTTTACGATAGGCTTTTGTGCAAAAGAAGTATTTTGGTTCGTTCTAAGGTTTTTTTGCAACGGATAGTAATCTATATATATCTCTCCATCATCTTCACCCATAACATAGATATGTTTTCCGTCTACTTTTTCAACAATCCCTGATCTCTTAGCTTTTACACACTCCCAAGAATCACGAGCAACGAGCTTCTCGACACCTGTTCCGACCATAGGAGCATCAGGTTTTATAAGAGGCACTGCTTGACGCTGCATGTTCGAACCCATTAGTGCACGGTTCGCATCATCATGTTCCAAAAACGGAATCAGTGAAGCGGCAACACCGACAACCATGTGAGAAGATAAATCTGCATATTCACAATCAACGGCAGGACGATGTAGTATTTCACCATCCATTCTTGTGACAACTAACTTGTCTATAAATTGACCGTTATCATCAAGTTTATTTGAAGCAGCTGCAATTTTTTTGCCCTCTTCTTGAGTTGCCGTAAGATAAACAATCTCATTAAGAACTTTCCCGTCTTTCATAACTTTATACGGAGCTTCAATAAATCCATGCTCATTTACTTTTGAGTAAGTAGCAAGCGTATTGATAAGACCGATATTTTGACCCTCAGGAGTCTCAATCGGACAAATTCTACCGTAGTGAGTCGGGTGAACGTCACGCACTTCAAATCCTGCACGTTCTTTAACAAGGCCACCCTCTCCAAGAGCAGAAAGACGACGTTTGTGAGTAACTTCAGATAGCGGATTTGTTTGATCCATAAACTGTGAAAGCTGTCCGCCTGAGAAGAACTCCATAATCGTTGAAGTAATCATTTTTGAGTTGATTAAATCATGAGGCATTAGCTCGTTCATCGGACCGCTCATAGTTGAGAGTTTGTCACGAATCGCTTTTTGCATTTTAATAAGACCATTATGTAACTCGTTACCTAAAAGCTCACCGATAGAGCGGATACGACGATTACCCAAGTGATCTCTATCATCAATATGCCCTTGTCCGTTTTTAACTTTAATTACATATTTTACAGATTCAATAACATCTTCATGAGTTAAAACAGTAACATATTCAGGAATATTAAGTCCAAGCTTATGATTCATTTTCATACGACCGACTTTTGTCAAATCATATCTCTCAGGATCAAAGAAAAGCTGATTTACGAAAATTTTCGCCGCTTCTTTAGTTACAGGCTCACCCGGTCTCATAACCTTATAGATACGAATAGCTGAAAGGTCATTCTCATCTTCAATATCTTCAGTCTGCTTTAATAACTTAAGCGAGTCGACATCTGCGTTAAATGCATTGATTATTGAGCCATCCACACCGTCAGCCAAATCATTTGCTATGTTAAATCCGGTAATGCCTATCTCAGCCATCTTTTTAAGTTTTGTCTCATCAATACGAGTCATTGCATCAAAAAGTATTTCACCTGTTTGAGGATCTACAATAGCTTTAGCCAAATAGCGATCTATAAGGACTTCAAGCGGGTATTCAACTTCATTTAGACCATCTTCAATAAATTTTTGCGCTTTTTTAGGAGAGAGTCTTTTCCCTGATGCTAAAAGTACTCTACCCTCTTTATCAACAAGATCATATGTTAATCTAGCAGAGTAATCATTTGGATTAAACGGCATTAAAAACTTATTATCAATTATGCTGATATTTTGAATCGGATAAAACATTTTTAAAATATCTTGCTTTGAGTAACCAAGAGCACGGAACATAATAGTTACAGGAACTTTACGGCGTTTATTGATTCTCATATATAAAATATCTTTTGGATCATACTCAAAGTATAGCCAAGAACCACGATCTGGAATAATCTGACCGGTATATATAAGTTTATTTCCCGAAGTAGTTGACTCTTCTTCTTTAAATATTACACCCGGTGAGCGGTGAAGCTGATTTACTACAACTCTCTCAACTCCATTGATAATAAATGAAGTTCTATCAGTCATAAGCGGAATATCACGAACAAATATACTCTGCTCTTTAATATCCTTTACACCTAATTTTTCTTTTGTATTTTCATCTCTATCCCAAAGAATCAGACGAGTTTTCATTCTTAAGCTTACTGCATAAGTAAGTCCGCGCTCCATACACTCTCTGACAGTATATTTTGGCTTGCCTACTTCACTGCCGATATACTCTACAGTCAATCTGTTTTGAGTATCATGAATTGGAAAAACTGATTGAAATACAGTCTCTACACCGCTTTGTGATCTATCTTTCTCTTCAAGCATCAAAAATTTGTTATATGAGCTTTGCTGTAGTTGTAGTAAGTTAGGTACTTCTATCTGTTGAGGAGTTTTAGAGAAGTCTATACGAAGACGATTTCCGGAATATAAAGTGTTTAACATTGGCTACCTCGGTGAGTTGTTATTAAGAACCTAATCATTCAGATTAGGGTTATCGTATCTAGGCGTCCCTAGATGATTTTTAGCTCAAAAGTCAGAGCTTTTTTCACAGTGCTTATAAACGACATAAGGGCACTTTTAGGAGAAGATTAATATCTACTCCTAAAAGCGCCCAAAAAAAACGAAAAGTGCACGAAAACAGTTTTTCGTGTCACAATTCGAAAGCAGAAATTATTTAACTTCTACTTTTGCACCAGCTTCTTCAAGCTCTTTTTTAGCATTCATTGCAGTCTCTTTATCTACACCCTCTTTGATTGTTGAAGGTACGTTTTCTGTTGCATCTTTAGCTTCTTTTAGACCTAAACCTGTAAGAGCACGAACAACTTTAATTACGTTGATTTTTTTGTCGCCTGCATCAAGGATAACAACATTGAATTCTGTCTGCTCTTCAACAGCAGCAGCAGCTACAGCGCCACCAGCAACAGCTACGGGCTGTGCAGAAACACCGAATTTTTCTTCAAATTCTTTTACTAATTCAGAAAGTTCTAATACAGAAAGTCCTGAGATAAACTCTAATACGTCTTGTTTAGTTATTGCCATAATTTTTCTCCATTATGAATTTTATCAAATGATTTCTCATTTTATATGTTAAAAGCTATTACGCTTCTTCTCTTTTTTGTCTTAATGCGTCCAAACCAATAGTAAAGTTTCTGACCGGCCCCATCCAAACAGATGCAAGCATTCCAAGTAGTTCTTCACGACCAGGAAGTTTAGCAAACGCTTCAACTTTAGCAGCATCAGCAGGCTCACGATCAATGTATGCTTGTTTAATAACAAGCATATCATTATCTTTAGCGAAATCAGAAACAACTTTAGAAGCAGCGATAGAATCTTCGCTCCATACTAAAATATTAGTATCTTTAATTTCGATACCTTCAAGTCCAGCATTTTTAAGTGCTATAGTAGCTAAAGTATTTTTAACAACTTGAACTTTTGTATCTTTAACACGAGCAACATTTCTTAAACCTTCAAGTTTAGAAACGCTCAAACCTTTGTAATCACAGAAGATTACAGTCTGAGCATTTTTAAATTCATTTGAAAGTACTTCAATAATCTCAGCTTTTTGTGTTTTTGTCATAGAATATCTCCTTTCCAGACAACACTTCAAATAGGAAATTAAGCTTTCGCACCTATTATCTTCAGTCCATAAAATGCAGTTACCAAAGTAGTAACTTAATAGTGCTTTACGAGTAAAGCACTAAAAATCACTAAATTATTTCATCTCTAATAATTGCATGATGTCAAGCTTAATAGCAGGACTCATTGTTAAGCTAAGTGCGCTATTTTTAATATAACGACCTTTAGCTGTTGCAGGTTTATGCTTGTTGATAGCTTTAACAAAAGAAATCATATTTTCAGCTATTTTATCTACATCAAAACTTGCCTTACCGATACCTGCATGAATATTTCCTTTTTTATCAACACGGAAATTCACCTGACCACCCTTAACATTTTTAACAGCAGTTGCAACATCTGGAGTTACCGTACCTGTTTTAGGGTTAGGCATCATACCTTTTGGTCCTAGAATACGACCTATTTGACCAACAAGACCCATACAGTCAGGTGCAGCAACAACTATATCAAAGTTGAAAATACCATCTTTGATTTGTTGTACTAAATCATCAGTACCTACTATATCAGCACCTGCCGCTTTAGCTTCATCAGCTTTAACGCCTTTTGCGAAAACTGCAACACGAACAGTTTTACCAGTTCCATGTGGAAGTACGATTGCACCGCGAATCATCTGATCTGCATGTCTTGGATCTACATTTAAGTTTAGTGCGATTTCAACAGTTTCATCAAACTTTGCACTAACTAAATTTTTTACTAAAACTGATGCTTCTTCAACACTATATGCTTTTGTTGCATCAATTTTTTCTGCTAATTGCTTATATCTTTTGCTCATATTCAAATTCTCCTATGTAATTCTGCCACAAAATTTTATATCATTGTGGTCGATGATATGTGGGTTAGATATTAGTCTACGATTTCGATACCGATTGAACGAGCTGAACCTGCTATAGTTTTAGCAGCTGCCTCTTTATCAGAAGTATTTAAATCTTCAATTTTTCTATCTACAACTTCCATTAACTGTGCACGAGTAATCTTTGCAACTTTGTTTTTAAGTGGATTACTTGAACCACCTTTAAGTCCTGCAGCATGCATTAATAATGCGGAAGCCGGTGGCTGTTTTACAACGAAAGTAAAGCTTTTATCAGTATAAACAGTGATTACAACAGGAACTTTAAACCCCATTTTATCTTTTGTTTTTTCATTGAATGATTTAGTAAACTCCATGATGTTAACACCACGTTGTCCTAAAGCTGGTCCTACCGGTGGTGCTGGTGTAGCTTTGCCGGCTTCGATTTGTAGCTTGATATAGCCCATAATTTTTTTTGCCATGTTTTTTCCTTTTTTTTGATTTAAATTATTTTTTCAACTTGAGTATAAGAGATATCAACCGGAGTTGCTCTTCCAAAAATTGATACATTAAGTTTTAGAGTACCATGCTCTAAATCATACTCATCTACCGTAGCAGTAAAGTTTGCAAACGGACCTTCAGTTATACGAACAGTTTCACCGTTGTCAAAAAATACTTTTGGCTTAGGTGCTGCACGATTTTGAACACGATCTAAAATAACATTAATGTCATGTTCACTTAAAGGTGTAGGCTTATTCGCTTCACCGATAAATCCAGAAACTTTTGGAACAGACTGTATAAGATGCTGAACCTCTGTATTGAGATCTATTCTAGCAAATACATAACCTGAATAAAGAGATCTCTCAGATATTTTTTTCTTACCGTCTTTTACCTCAATAACATCTTCTGTAGGAACGATTACGTCTGTTATTACTTCTTGTAATCCCATCTCTTCTATCATATTTAAAATTGCTAAACGAACAGTTTTTTCATTTCCATATGTTTGAATGGAGTACCACTGATGATTATGATTTTTATTTTCCATCACTACTCCTTATCCTAAAATTGCTGACATGATTGACGACATTACCAAGTCAACCAAAGCTAAAAAAGCCGCTATAACAGTTACAACAATTACAACTGAGATATAAGCTTGTTTAACTTGACCTTTTGTAGGAAAAATAACTTTACTTAGTTCCAGTTTTGCATTTCTAATATGTGTACCTAAATTCATTTAACTTCCCTAATCACCATTAATTATGAATAAAGCCCTAAAGCTTTACGATAATCAATGTGGCAGGCGTGGAGAGACTCGAACTCCCATCACTCGGATTTGGAATCCGATGCTCTAACCATTGGAGCTACACGCCTAAATATTTAAACAACAAAGCCAAGTCAAAAGACTTAAGCTCAATTGCAACTATATTATAATTTCATCTCTTTGTGAGCAGTATGCTCACGACAAAATTTACAATATTTTTTTACTGAAAATTTTTCAGTGTGAGTTTTTTTATTTTTAGTTGTGTGATAGTTACGACGAGTACACTTTTCACATCCTAAATGTATTGCTTCTCTCATGTTATTAACCTTATTAAAGGATTAATGCAAATTCGCCAAAGCGAATTATGCAATAATCTCAGCTACAACACCGGCACCAACAGTACGTCCACCCTCACGGATAGCGAACTTAGTACCTTTTTCCATAGCGATTGGGTGAATTAGTTCAACAGTTATACTTACGTTATCACCAGGCATAACCATTTCTGTACCTTCAGGTAAGTAAATTGCACCAGTAACGTCTGTTGTACGAACATAGAATTGTGGACGGTAATTTGTGAAGAATGGAGTATGACGACCACCCTCTTCTTTGCTTAGTACATAAATCTCAGCTGTAAATTTAGTGTGAGGATTAATTGTACCCGGCTTACAAAGAACTTGACCACGCTCAACATCATCTTTACCGATACCACGAACGAGAATACCACAGTTATCTCCTGCCAAACCTTGATCCATTTCTTTACGAAACATCTCAATACCAGTAACAGTAGTTTTTTGAGTATCACGGATACCTACGATTTCAATTGCATCACCAATTTTAACTGTACCACGCTCGATACGACCAGTTACAACAGTTCCACGACCAGAAATTGAGAAAACATCTTCAACAGGCATTAGGAAATCTTTGTCAGTTTCACGAGTCGGTTGAGGAATATACTCATCTACCGCAGCCATAAGCTTTTGAATTTTCGCAGACCACGGTCCAAGAGTACCAGTTTTTGCTTCTTCTAATGCTTCTTTTGCAGATCCAGCTATGATTGGAGTATCATCACCTGGGAAGTCGTACATGTCAAGTAGTTCACGGATTTCCATTTCAACTAACTCTAAAAGTTCTTCATCATCAACCATATCTTCTTTGTTCATGAAAACAACGATGTAAGGAACACCAACTTGCTTAGAAAGAAGAATATGCTCACGAGTTTGTGGCATCGGACCATCAGCTGCTGAAACAACTAAAATAGCACCGTCCATTTGTGCAGCACCAGTAATCATGTTTTTAACATAATCCGCGTGACCTGGACAGTCTACGTGTGCATAGTGACGATTGTTTGTTTCGTATTCTACGTGTGATGTAGCAATTGTAATACCACGCTCACGCTCTTCTGGAGCATTATCGATTTGATCGTAATCCATCATTTTTGCACCGTTTGTTACTGCCAATACTGCCGTAATTGCCGCTGTTAACGTAGTTTTACCATGGTCAACGTGACCGATAGTACCAATGTTACAGTGTGGTTTATTACGCGCAAATTTTTCTTTTGCCATAGTGTCCTCCGACTTAATTTGTGAATAGAAATGGAATTGTACCCAAAAATTATTCAATTATTGCTTAAATTTTACTATATATTATATATGGAGCTCACGAGCGGATTTGAACCGCCGACCTCTTCCTTACCAAGGAAGTGCTCTACCCCTGAGCCACGAGAGCAGAATAAAAATATAGAAAAAACAACAAGCAATAATTGCATAATTTTTTATTTAATAATATCAGATTTTTTTAGTGTGAATTTATATATAATTGGAGATAATATATAAATATTAAGAGAAGTAGGTTGAAATTGTACTTCAGCTTCCAGAATGATTTTCAATGGAGCGGGTGAAGGGACTCGAACCCTCGACCCTCAGCTTGGAAGGCTGACGCTCTAGCCGACTGAGCTACGCCCGCATGTGCCATTGAAATGGTGGTGAGTGGTGGATTCGAACCACCGAACCCGTAGGGAGCGGATTTACAGTCCGCCGTCGTTGGCCACTTGACTAACTCACCATTGTACAAATTAATGTTTTGTCTGGTCTAACACTGTTTCTAATATTCTCGAATTCAATGGTGCCGGCACGAGGATTTGAACCCCGGGCCTGCTGATTACAAATCAGCTGCTCTAGCCAACTGAGCTATGCCGGCATCGAATTTGAGCCAGAATTATAGTGCAATATATTTTCAATGTCAAGAGATTTTGCCTAAAAAACTACAGAAATTGAATTTTCTTGTAAAATTGGCTATTATCCTCCCATATTTTCATAAAATAAAGGTTATATTGAGATGTTAAAAATACTATTTTCTCCATCAGAGAATAAAAAAAATGGTGGAATGGAGACAAAAAAAGAGCTTTTTGGTTCTAATGATGCAAGAGAAAGCATTCTTAGTGAATATAATAATATCCTAAAGAAAAGAGATAAAGAGAGCATAAAAAATCTTTTTGGATTTAAAAAATTTAGCGACTGCTTACCTTATATAAATGATGTTTTCGATTCACCGCTCATGTGTGCCATAGAGAGATATGACGGAGTTGCATATGATTATCTTGGTTTTAATTCACTTGATGAAAAAACAAAAGAGTACCTAAAAGCAAACACAATAATTTTCTCAAACCTCTACGGTCCGATTTTAGGCGGCGACACAATAGCAAACTACAAAGTAAAACAGGGAAATAACATCGGAGAGTTTGTTCCCGACAAGTTTTACAGAGACAGATTTTCATATCAGCTTGATTTGTATCTTGGCGATTCTGACATTTTAGATCTTCGTGCAGGATATTATGACAAGTTTTACGAGCTTAAAAAACCATACACTACTCTGAAATTTTTAAAAGACAAAAAAACGGTGAGTCACTGGGCAAAAGCTTACAGAGGTTTGGTTTTAAGAGCAGTTGCACAAAAGGGCATAAACTCGATGAAGGAGTTTATGGCTTTGGAGATAGAGGGCTTAAGCGTTAGCGAGATTAGAGTTGTAAAAAACAAAACAGAAATTATCTACGATATCGTGAACTAATGACATGTAAAGTGCTTATAGCTTTATTCCTCTAAGTCTAAGCGAATTGGTAATTACGGAAACAGAGCTGAAACTCATTGCCGCCGCGGCAATCATAGGAGAGAGCAATATTCCAAAGAACGGATACAGCAATCCCGCAGCAATCGGAATCCCTGCCGAATTGTAAAAGAAAGCGAAAAAGAGATTTTGTCTGATATTTCGCATTGTTGCCCTGCTTAGAACTCTTGCTCTGACTATGCCTCGCAAATCACCTTTTACCAAAGTGACACCCGCACTCTCCATCGCAACATCGGTTCCCGTTCCCATGGCAATGCCGACATGTGCAAGTGCGAGTGCCGGAGCATCGTTTATGCCGTCACCCGCCATGGCAACAATGTGCCCATGTGCTTGAAGCTCTTTGATAACCTCTGCTTTTTGCTCAGGTAACACCTCTGCATGCACCTCATCTATACCGAGTTTTCTTGCCACAATTTCTGCCGTGGCACGGCTGTCTCCCGTTAGCATTACGACTCTTATGCCTTGTACATGTAAATCATGAATTGCTTCGGCTGTATTCTCTTTTATAGGATCGGTAACGGCAATGAAACCGGCTGCCTTTAAACCGACTGCAGCCAGCATAACAATTTTGCCATCAGCGCGCTCTATATCTGCCTTTTTTGACAACTCGTATGCGTTTATGTTTAAACTCTGCAGCAGTTTTAGATTGCCCACGGCAACTGCCTGTCCGTCAACTTCGCCCGTAATTCCCATTCCGCTTAAAGAGTTGAAGTTGTCCGCTTTAACCAGCTCTACGTTTCTCTCTTTCGCACCCTTTACAATAGCTTCTGCCAAAGGATGCTCGCTCGATCTCTCCAAGCTTGCAATCAAACGCAGGAGTTCATTTTCGCTAAACCCCTCTTCTACATGTACATTTACCAGCTTAGGTTTTCCCTCCGTTAGCGTTCCTGTTTTATCAACTACCAAAGTATCAACTTTTTCCATTATTTCTAAGACTTCGGCATTTTTGATTAATACCCCGCTTGTAGCACCTCGTCCCGTTGCTACCATTATAGAGATGGGCGTAGCAAGACCGAGTGCACACGGACATGCGATAATAAGTACTGAAACAGCACTGACAATAGCATAAGCCAAACGAGGTTCACTTCCCCATATCCACCAGACAAAAAATGTTATTACGCTAATGCCAAGAACAGCAGGAACGAAATAAGAAGATACGACATCAGCCAGTTTTTGTATAGGTGCTCGGGAACGTTGTGCCTTTGAGACCATATCTATAATTTGTGAAAGCAGAGTGTCTGCACCGATTTTTTGGGTTCTCATAAGAAGAGTGCCGTTTGAGTTAATCGTAGCGCCTATAAGTTTCTCGCCTGCAAACTTTTTGACCGCAATCGGCTCACCTGTAACCATTGATTCATCTACACTGCTTTGACCCTCGGTAACCACTCCGTCAACAGGAACTTTCTCTCCGGGACGAACACGCAAAATATCTCCGACTTGAACCTTTTCTAGTGCTATATCTTCTTCACTCCCGTCACCTCTAACTATTCGTGCCGTATTTGGAGCAAGTCCGAGCAGGAGTTTTATTGCTGCGTTGGTTTGTGAGCGAGCTCGAAGCTCAAGAACCTGTCCAAGAAGAACAAGCGTCGTTATAACTGCCGCCGCCTCAAAATATACATGTACCAAACCCTCACTCATCCGCATCATAGGCGGAAAGATATGCGGCATAAACATTGCCACCACGCTGTAAGCCCAAGCGACAAAAACACCGATGGCAATCAGCGTGAACATGTTTAAATTCATTGTTTGCAGAGATTTGTAACCTCGCACAAAAAACGGCCAGCCGCCCCAAAATACAACAGGAGTGGCAAGCAAAAACTCTATCCATTGAATCATTTTCATACTTAATGCACTCGGCAATAACGCAGGCACTAAGTCTGCAACCATTGCTAAAGCGAACACCGGAACAGAAAGAGCCGTACTGACCCAAAAACGCCGATTCATATCTGTAAGCTCTTCATTTTTTTCTTCTGCCGCTTTTGCGACAACAGGTTCAAGCGCCATTCCGCACTTGGGACAGCTTCCCGGGTGATCTTGAACTATTTCGGGATGCATAGGACATGTGTATTTTGTCGAATTTTCCTCTTTTACGTAGGATGTTGTGTTTATGGAACAGAGATTTTCATTAGTGCAGATTGGTTCTTTAAGAGTATCAGAACCCTCTTTTTTGAGATAATCTTCAGGATGAGCCTTAAATTTGACAAGACAATGTTCAGAGCAAAATCGGTAATCCTCATTTTTATAGCGGTATGAATATTTAGAATCAAGTGATACATTCATCCCGCAAACCGGGTCTTTTAGTTCTTCAGCTTTTATTTGTATTTTCAGGTTCATATCTCTGCCATCCTTATTGATAAAATAGATATTACGTATTTTCCCTATCTTCTAGATCTTTAAAGTCAGATCTTCTGCTTTCTAGCTCTTTTCTATATGCTTCATAATCACCAAAATCAAAAAATTTATCGTATCTTGAGTGCATATCTAATTGCGGTTTTGAGTGTTTTATGGGACACCAAAACTGCTCGCTTCTTGCCGCCACCTCTCTCGTATACCCTATTACGCCGTTAAAATACTCACAATACAAACAATTTATCTTCTCAACTCTATCTAGATAAAATAGATTGTATCTGTCTATGACTACATAATCACTTCTTTTAACCTTTGGTATTTTGTATATAGGAAAACAGACACTCTGATAGATGCTGACAAATATATCAACCATCAAAGCAGGTATCATCATCGACCAGATAAATGGTATCGTAAAAACTGCTAAAACAGGAAACGATGATAAATATTTGATAGAGCTTACAATTCTGGTTCTTCCCTCTTCTATAATGCTCTCTTGAAATCTCACCTTTTTGTCTTCAAGCGTATAAAAAAACTCATCCTGCTTTTTTCTTAACTCTACCATAAGTTCATCTTCAAGACTTTTTATCTGTGCTGCAATTTCCTCAATCCTGTTATCCACAAAAAACCCCTATTTCTCTTTTTTAGAGTATATCACTCTTTTACTCACTAGCATACTAAAAATAGTGTAGAATTCCACTCATACAAAAAAAAGGCTCCACTTTGCAAGATTCACAAGAGTATTTAAATAAAAAAGCATATTTCGAAAAAATAATTACACTTTACGGCAGAAATGTGGTTATAGAAGTTTTACAAGACGATACTATCAATATTCACAAGCTTCATCTATCAACCTCAAACAAAACTGACGGCGCCGTAAATACGATATTGTCGCTTGCAAAAAAAAGAGCTGTTGAAGTAACTTATCATGATAAAAATGCACTCAGCAGAATAAGCAAAAATGCTAAACAAGATCAAGGCGTGGCGATTGACATCATCTCAAACTCCTACCAAAACGCAAATGAGATAAAAAATTTAAAAAGTTTTAGACTTATAGCGCTTGATGGCATTCAAAACCCCCAAAATCTAGGAATGATTATCCGTTCATGTGCGGCTGGAAATGTGGACGGCATCATACTTCCTAAAAAAAACAGTGCGAAAATCTCTCCGCTTGTTATAAAAGCAAGTGCAGGGACACTTTTTAAACTTCCTATCTATTTCTGTAATACACTTGATGAAGTTTTAAAAGAGTTAGATGAGACAAAAATTTATCTTCTCTCTTCACATGCTAAAAACAATGTTTACGATTTAGCTCCATGTGGCAAAAGCATCTTTGTTTTAGGAAATGAGAGCGATGGAGTCAGCCCTGAAGTACAAATATTGTGTAACGATAGTTTAAAAATACCGATGAACCGCGGTGTAGAATCTCTAAATGTGGCTGTAACCGCATCAATTATTGCTTTTATGAAATAAATATCTACATGTAACTTGTACATGCAGATATAAAAAACTACTTTTTCTTACACTCGCCGGCAATAATTTTACCTTTATTTTTTTCTAAAAACTTATCGCCAAAACCTTTGACTTCTTTTATCTCTTCAATATTTTTAAAGCAGTTATGCTTTGTTCTGTAATCAACAATAGCATTTGCTTTTGCTTCACCTACTCCGTTAATATTCATAAGCTCTTTTTTATCCGCTTTATTTATATCTATAGACCCAAAAGAGAGAGAAACTCCGACTAACAATAACGATAACAACTTCATACTAACTCCTTTTAACATAAATTATTAAATAGTATCATTTTATATATCTTAGCGTTATTAAATATTATTAAATTTAGATTTTTTTTGATTTTGTAACAAATTGAAACATATTTATTCTAGATTTCGTTAATAAATTAACAGCAATAGAATAGAAGTATGTTTTATGAATTCATAATTTCGTAAGGTCTTTTTATCTCTCTTATAATTTCATCTATACTCATATGTCTGGATTTTCTTAAAAACTCTTTGCCGTCTAAAAATATCAAAACAGTCGGTATAGCAAAAACGCTAAAGTAAGCAGCTGTTTCTTGTTCTATTGATGTATCGATGTTCACTATCTTAAACTCTTTAAAATTATCTTCGATTGCACCGACTAATTTTGGTTTTAGTGCATGACATACATTGCATGTAGGAGCTGAAAAATAGAGCATTACGGCTAAATTTTCATTTATGTTTTTTTTAATATCTTCTATATTTTGCATGCTTTAACGCCCCTTTTTTGATTTTAAATTATACACTATCTGTTATAATCCCACTTATGAGTTCAATAATATTTTCAATTTTGGCTATTTACATCTTTATAGTTATCGGTTTTATTGCAAAAATGAGCTTTAAAGAGGCTATTGACGATAAAACCATTACGCTTATAAATGTCTATTTTCTACAAATTTTTCTAACATTTTGGGGACTTTTGATTCGTCCTGTGGATGCCACTCTCTTTTTTGCACCGTCAATTTATCTCTTTATATCTGTTTTAGTTTTAATAATCTCGGCGATTGTAGCGAAAAAACTTTTCTCTGATCAAAAAGAGTACTCTATCGCAACAGTAGCTGCAATCATCGGAAACACCGGAAACTTAGGAATACCTCTAAACATAGCTATTTTTGGGGAAGAGTCTATTCCCTACACTACTATTATCAACCTCATGAATGTATTTATAGTTTACACAGTTGGTGTCTACTACTACTCAAGAGGCAGTTTTGACGCTAAAGCTTCACTAAAAAATATAGTGAAACTTCCTATTCTCTGGGCGGCAGGCGTTGCCATATTTTTAAGTATAAATGGTTATAAACCAAGCGAAGAGATAATGAAAATGCTTATGATGGGTGCGTATGCCTCCATAGTCATGCAGCTATTTTTATTTGGAATATACCTTTATGGCACAAAGATAAATGAGATAAGCAGAAGTTTAACTACATGGGTTATGAGCCTGAAGTTTATATTTTTGCCAAGCATCGCCTTTTTAGTCCTCTGCAATATAGAGTTAGATGCGATGATAAAAGGGATAATTTTTATAGAGCTTTTAGTCCCTCTGGCAATAGCAAATGTCAACTTTGCATCACTGTATGACTGTAAGCCCAAAGTCGTAACCGCTCTTGTTTTTATCTCTTCCGTCATTTTTTTAGGCGCAATTTTTTTAGGCGTCAAGGTTTTATCTTATCTATGAACAAAATTTACAAAATATACAGACTTCTATATGATGAGTACGGTGCTCAGGGCTGGTGGCCGATAACCGGCTACGGCTATCATAAACTAGAATACAACTTTCCAAGAAATGGCAATGAAATCTTTGAGGTTTGTCTTGGCTCTATTCTTACTCAAAACACGACATTTATTTCGGTAGAAAAATCACTAAACAACCTCTATAAAAAAAATGCTCTAAACGCAGATGCAATAGAACTTATGAAGATAGAAGATCTAAAAGAGGCTATCAGACCATCCGGCTACTTCAACCAAAAGGCAAAATATATTTTAGAGTTTATAAAGTTTTACAAAAATTTAAACGGTGCAACTCCCTCAAGAGAAGCATTGCTACATGTAAAAGGTATCGGTGAAGAAACGGCTGATTCCATACTTTTATACGGCTACAACCAGCCGGAGTTTAAAGTAGACGCTTATACAAAAAGATTGTTGGTAGAGTTAGGTTTTGTAGAGGAGAGAGCCAAATACGGCGAAATAAAATCCCTTATGCAAAACTCCCTAAAAGAGTGCATAAAAGATGAAAAAGAGCTGCTTAGGACCTACCAAGAGTTTCATTCTCTCATAGTACAACATGGCAAAAAGTTTTACTCTAAAAAGCCGCATGGGGTTGGGTGTTTTTTATGCCCTCAACTCCATATTTACTGCTAAATAGTTATATTTTCCAAATGCCAAATTTTTTGCGGTGTCACTATAACGGCATCATACATGTAGTTTACGTTCAGAGCGTTTTTTTTCAGGTAAATATCACCGGTTTTTATCAACTTTGAAAGCTTGCTCTTTGTGATATTTTGAACGGCAAGTTCATAATCAAGTGCGCTCTTTACCTCTACAAAATGGATGACATTATCCATAAGAGCGATAATGTCTATCTCTCCAAAACGGGAGTAAAAATTTCGCTCTATGACTCTAAATTTTTTTTTAACAAGAAATTCGCAAGCTTTATCTTCGGCTGCATTTCCCTTTGCTCTGCTCATCTAAACGTTTATAACTTCAACTTTTATAGATTTAAAAGCAGGAGTTAAAATCAGCTCATCTCTCTCGTCTCCAAAAAGTGCATTGATTTTAGAGTCTGCATGATGAAACGTCGTAAAAATGGTTTTCGGCTCTACTTTATCCGTAAATTTTACTCTCAAAGAGGCTGTTTGCCCATTTTGGCTTTTTAAAATCACCCTCTCGCTTGTAAAATCGCAGGCATCGCCCTCATTTACCAAAAGCAGATCTTCACTATATTTCTCCATCAAACTCGGTGTCTGCTTTGTTTGAGCCGAGTTGTTATACATAGCAATCGTTCTGCCCGTAGTTAGATAGTAACCGCTCAAACTTTTATTTACAATCTCTTCAACCATGCCACGGAGTTTGTACTGATGGTAGTGAAACTCGCCCAAACCGTCATCCGTTCTAAAATCAAGCTGATGAAGTATCGGAGTATCTTCGGTATGAACAGGCCATTGAAGCCCTCTTTTTCTGTGTCTTTCCAACCTAATATATGATGCTCCGCTAAAACGGCGGTATGCTACTTCACGAACCTCATCCCAGATCTGATTTGAATTTTTATAAGCATAGTTGCCGCCCATTTTATTATCTAACATCTGAACAACTTCCCAATCATCCGGTAAATCAGACTCTACAAGCGGCTGAGAAAGATGCAGTCTTCTCATTGCATTTATATAAACGCCCGTTTTCTCATACGCAGATTTCACCCCTATAACAATATCCGCTCTTTGAGCTATCTCTGTCATAAATAGTTCCTGCACCATCAAAAAATCTAGATTTTGCAGAGCTTTTTCTATCTTGTTTATATTTGGATGGATATGCATCAAATCCTCACCCATATTTAGAACAGCTTTTATGTCACCTGAGAGCATCTTATCGACAAGTTGCGGCGTCATCAAACCAATCTCTTTAGGCGTTTGGTAGTCTGGGTCGTAGTACGGAAGCATTCCCATATCACATGCGCCCTGAACATTATTCTGCCCTCTTAACGGCATTAACCCTGCCCCGCTTTTTCCGATATTTCCGGTCATTAGAGCAAGATGAGTTATAGCCATAACAGCATAAGAGCCGTCTATATGTTCAGTAATTCCCAGACCCCAAAATATCATAGACTTTTTAAGAGCATACTCTCTGGCAATCTTTGGAATCATCTTTCCTAAATACTCATACCCTTCAATATTCTCAAAATATTTCGGATTAGCGTATGGATCATTTAAAATTTTATCTTTAAACTCATCAAAGCCTTTTGTCCTCTCAGCTATAAAACTATCGCTGTAAAGCTCTTCGGTTATAATGACGTATGCAAGCATATTTAAGACCAGAAGATTCGCTTCATATGGCATAATAGCTTTATATTTTGCAAATTTATGAAGCTTGATTTCTCTTACGTCAAATACAGCCATATTGTCATGCTTTACCGCTACCTCAACAATACGGTTTGCAATTATAGGATGCGCTTCTATAGTGTTAGATCCGATAACAATCATAAATTCGCAGTTGTAGATGTCGTTATACGGATTTGTCGCCGCACCTTCGCCGATAGTCGTTCGCATTCCTTTAAGAGACGGAGAGTGACAGACTCTCGCACAGTTGTCTACATGCGGTGAGTTGAGAGTGTGGCGTGTAAATTTTTGAAAAAGATAGACGCTCTCACATGAAGTTCTTGCCCCTCCGATAGAGGCTATACTTTTCCGACCGAATCTAGTATGAATATCCTGAAGTTTCATCGCCGAGGCAGTTGTAGCAGAGTCTAAATCACACTCAAACCAAACATCATCAAGTTCAACCAAAGATGAGGCTATTGCATCTTTTATGGCAGGATTCTTTTCTAAAAATCTTTTTTTAATTCTTGGTATGCTAAGTCTCTCTTTTGAGTCTACAAAATCAAATCCGTACTTCCCTTTAACGCAAAGTTTTCCTTGCGAAACTACACCGTCTGGATGAGCGAAAATCTTTATAATCTTATTATCTTTGACATATGCGGCAATGTCGCAACCGACACCGCAATAAGTACAAACGCTATCTATCGTCTTTGTGTTTTCCATAAAATCTGCCATTTATTGATTTTTGATGCTATAGGACTCTATTTTGTCCGATAAGCGTATTTAAATTGGGTGATTTTACACTTTTGTCTCTTAAAAGTCATAACGCCGATTTTATTATCTTCTGCTTTATAAAGTCGGGAAAAAGCCTAAAAAGAAGTATAAAAAAGTAAAATCTTTTCGGAAACGGATAGAATTTTTTATTTTTATCTATCGCTCTTTTGATTATTTTTGCCCCGTCCTCTGTGCTTAGCAAAAATGGCATGTGAAAGCTGTTTTTGTCGGTTAATTCGCTTTTTATAAATCCGGGAAGTATATTTATAACTTTTATTCCATAAGGTTTACACTTATATCTTATTCCCTCGGCATAGGCATTTAAAGCTCTTTTAGAGGAGCTGTAAGCTTTTGAACTAGGCATGGAAAATAGTGAAGCAAGAGAAGAGATAAAAACTATTTTACCGCTACCTTGAGATTTAAAATGAGGTAGTAAAATTTCTAAAATAGCATGATTTGAGAGCAGATTTACATCATAGAGTTTTTTAAAATCTTTAAAAGGAGTCATCTCTAAAGAGTGCCCTAAAGATATGCCGGCATTGAGAATCACCATATCAACAGCACCCATATCTCTTATTTTTTCTTGCAGTGTATCAAACTCACCGACATCGGCTACGACTATTTCAACGCTTTTTGCTTTTAAAAGTTGCGATTGTAATTCTTGAAGTCTATCTTCTCTACGGGCTAACAATATAAGTTCGTTATCTTTTGTAGCGTAGAGCTTCGCAAGTTCTCGCCCTATTCCGCTGCTTGCACCGGTGATTAAGATTCTCAATGCTTTTTACACTATCCTAATCATTACGGGCTTAAAGTTTACGAATTCTAACTTCTCAAGTGAAGAGATAAGAGCTTGAATATCTCTCTCAAATGCGATATGAGTAGAAATAAGCAGATTTACGCTTCCGTTTGATGAAGGGCGTTGGAGTATAGTTTCTATTGAGATATTATTTTCTTCAAAAATTTTAGTAATACGTGCCAATACGCCAATCTTATCCGAAACATTTGTGCGAAGGTAATATTTTGACTCTATATTTTGTATCGGTTTTAGAGTAAGTCCGGCTTCCATAGGCTTGTCAAAGCCTAACATCGGCTTACTTTTCCCGCTTCTTGCAATATCTATGATGTTTGCAACAACCGCACTTGCAGTTGCATCTCCGCCTGCACCTGCGCCGTAGTAAAGCGTCTCGCCTACTTTATCGCCTACTACGCTGATACCGTTCATGACACCGTCGATTTTTGCTATCATTGCTTCTTTTTTGATTAAAGACGCATGAACTCTAAGCTCAACCTCATTTTTATCTTTTTTGGCGATTCCCAAAAGTTTTATAACATATCCAAACTCTTTTGCAAATGTGATATCGTCTTGAGAGATATTTTGTATCCCCTCTATGAGAATATCCTCAGGTTTTGCATCAATTCCATAGGCGATACTTGAGAGGATAAGAAGTTTGTGTGCCGCATCGTATCCGCCGACATCAAAAGTAGGATCAGCTTCAGCATATCCAAGCTCCTGAGCCTCTTTCAAAACAGCATCATAAGCGACACCTTCGTTTGTCATTTTAGTCATCATGTAGTTACATGTACCGTTTAAGATGCCCATAATCGACTCTATATGATTAGCTGAAAGACCGTCACGAAGAGCATTTATGATAGGAATACCGCCTGCCACACTTGCTTCATACTCAAAAGCGATATCTTTAGCAATCTCTTGAAGTTCATAACGGTGGTATGCCAAGAGTGCTTTATTTGCCGTGACGACTGCTTTACCGCTTCTAAGCGCGCGTTTTACGACTTCAAATGCCTCATCAACACCGCCCATAAGCTCTACAACTATATCAATTTCACTATCATTTAAAACATCGTCAACATTATCGCTAAGCTTTATATCTAAATCTCTTTTTTTATTTAGACTCTTTACAACACCGCTCTTGGCTACTATATCAACACCTGCTCTTGCAGAAATAACAGCAGCATTGTCTTTTAAAATATTTACGACACTTGCTCCGACAGTACCTACACCGATGATTCCGACTTTAATCATGTTATTTGTTTTCGTCTTGAAATTGTTTTAAAAACTCTTTAATATTTCTAGCCGCTTGACGGATTCTGTTGTCATTTTCAATAAGTGCTATACGTACGTACTCATCTCCGTATACTCCAAAACCAATTCCCGGAGCAACTGCAACACCAGCCTCTTTGAGAAGTCTTTTTGAGAATTCCAGTGAACCCAAATGTGCACAGTAATCAGGCAGTTTTGCCCAAACGAACATGCTTGCCTGATTTTTTCTTATATGCCACCCGGCTCTATCAAACGCTTCTAATAAAACTTCTTGACGGTGGTTGTATTTATCCGTAATATCTTGAACGCACTGCTGATCTCCGTTAAGAGCAATCGTTGCTGCAACTTGAATTGGAGTAAACATTCCATAATCAAGCCATGATTTAATCTTTTGAAGTGCCCCGATTAGTTTTTTATTTCCTACAAAGAAACCGACACGCCAGCCTGCCATATTGTAGCTTTTAGAGAGCGTAAAACTCTCAACTGCAACATCTTTTGCTCCCGGAACACTCATAATAGACGGTGTTACATATCCGTCAAAAGTTATATCGCCGTACGCGATATCGCTAATAACATAAAATCTTTTCTCTTTTGCCATAGCAACAAGACGAACATAAAAATCTTGAGTTACGGTTGCAGTTGTAGGATTGTGAGGGAAATTAACCAGAACGTATTTCGGTTTTGGTGAACTCTCTTTAAAAACTCTCTCTAAATCTTCAAAAAATTTATCTTCATTAAGTTTATAATCCTCATCAAACTCGATTCCGAATTTAGCGACATTTCCGCCTGCTAAAATGAAAGAGTACTCATGAATCGGGTAGGTTGGGTCTGGAACGATAGCCACATCACCCGGATTTGTAATAGCGTAAGCTAGATGAGCATACCCTTCTTTAGAACCCATTGTAGCGACACACTCTGTTGAGGGATCTAAATCACAGTCATATCTTCTCTTGTACCAATCGGCAATTGCAATCAAAAGTTTTGGGATACCTTTTGAAACAGAATATCCATGTGTTTTTGTTTTTTGGGCAGACTCGATAAGCTTCTCTCTAATATGCTCAGGAGTGTCTCCGTCGGGATTTCCCATAGAGAAATCTATAACATCCACACCAGCTCTACGTTCAGCCATTTTAAGCTCATTTACCTCGGCAAAAACATACTTCGGCAATCTTTTCATTCTATCAAATTGTATCTCGTCAAACATCAATAATCCTGCTTAAATAATTAGCGGTATTCTATCAAAAAAAAAATAGAATTACTCTGATTTTTTAGATGTTGGCATTAAAACCAGATCGTCTTTTATATTTTTAAGAGTATAAATATCAGAAATTTTTATATAATGTGTACCCTGCCCGCTGTGAAGCAATATATTCGTTGTTTTTTCATCTATTTTTTCAACTCTTATAAGCCTTAAGAATTTATCATAATAGGCAATATATGGATACCAGTCATTTCTAGCAGAGCTTGATATCTGCAACTTATCTATTTTTGAAACATCAACCCAATATGCGTAAAGAGATCTTTTTAACCTATGCTCTTGTGCATTTTCAAGCACGCTTACATCAAGTCTGGCATTTTTCATATCTACAACATACGCCCAGTCGGTCTCATTTTCTCTTATTATATCAATTATCTCACAATTGCTTTTTTTTAATTCCTGACTAAGAACAAGTGGATCTGCCGCATACTCAGAAGTTAAGCTTATTTTCCACACAAACTCTGACTCGCTTAGAGTAGACTCGCTTGTCACATATCTATAGTAGCCTACGTTTTGCAGGGAATCACTCATGATTTTTACAAAAAATTGAGGCTCACCTTGAGTTTTAAAAGTTATATTAATATCGCGAGGCTTTTTAAAAAAAAGATTTAAAATACCGTTTTCCTTAAGAGTTTTAATTACTTTAAGAGAGTTTACTTTTCCATCACTTGTGAAGTAGTCCTCTTTCGGAGAAAAAATAGTATCTATATATGCCCTGTCTTTGGCAAACGTAGCTGGATTTATCAAACTTTTTATTTTTTTAATTAAAAGATCTCCATCTGCCGTGCTTTGTAGTTTATCTCCATAAGAAAATGAGAAAAGCAGGAGGAAGAAGAAGAAAATTCTTACCATGCATTGCCTCTATTTAGGCTTTTAAACTCCTCAATATCTATCTCTTTTAATTTTGAATCAATATATGAAAATCTTACATTTTGAGCTTTTTTAGAGTTTAAGATGACTCCGTTTATCTCAATATCTATCAATCCATGCCCAAGCGATATAAGCCAATTTTTTGACGAATCCAAAGTAAATTCTCCAGAGAAAGTCTTTTGATTTTGTCTGCGATTACTTAAGTCGATATAACCCATCCACACTTTGCTTTTTGAGATAATCTTTAGAGATGATTCCTTAGCTGACTCTTTAGGTACTGTTTGAACCGACGCTTCAGTTTCATTAACCTCTTTTGCTACAGATGGAGAAACTACCGTATCTGTTATTGCTTGAGCAGCCGCAACTTCGACTACCTTAGCTGTCTCATGATTTATCACCTCTTCCACAGGTTCTACCTGATTTTGTGATGCATCTTTTTGCATAGCCGGTTCGATAGGATTTTGTATACTCTCTTGTTGAGATAGGGTAGGCTCTTGCGCTACTTGTCCATTTTGCGTTGTATTATTACTGTCAATATTAGAGAGATTTTTATCATCTGATACCACTGAAATATTATTTTGAGCACTTACTATTGCACTATTATCAACTCTAGTAATTTCACTTTCTTTAGACTGCATGTTAAAAATTGCAAATGCAACAAAAATAGCCAATCCAAGAACTACATAAACAAGGGTAAAATTTCTTTTTTTCTTAGATGCAATTAATAAATTAGCGGAGTTTCCTTTTTTTACTAATCGCCTAGTACTTTCAAAGTGCTCTATAACCTTAGTTTTCAGCTCACTAAAATCAAAAGGGTACTCTCTCTCAAGCACAGATATAAAACCCAACAGTTGAACATTATTCATATCTTCAAAATTTTCATTTAAAATTGACTCAACATGTACTCTCGGTATATGAGTAGTTTCATGAATTTTTTGAACACCTATATTTTTTAATTTTTCAAGATTTTCGCTCATACTCTCATCCTATCCATTAAAATAGCTCCGGCAACACTAACATTTAAAGAGTCAAATTCATGCGACATCTTTATGCTCACTATCTCATCAAGTTTTGAAGTCACTCTGCTACTGAGTCCTTCTCCCTCGCTTCCCAAAAAGAGGGCTCTTTTTCGTGCTATCTTAACATCACGAATATCTTTGCCGCCCATGTCTGCTCCATATGTACAAAAACCGGACATTTTTAAATCATTCATTACATCATGAATATTTGTCTCGATGGCAAAAGGCATATCAAAAAGTGCACCCGTGCTTGTTCTGACGACCGCTTCTAAAGGCAGTGATTTAACTCCAGATACAATTATCGCATCCACACCCAGTGCATAAGCGCTTCTAACAATAGCGCCGATATTTCCTACATCGGTAAGCCCAGATAAAACAAGTACGAACTCATAATTTAAAAATGATTTATAATCATAAAGTTTATACTCCTCAACTTCTGCCAAGATGCCTTGATGTGAAGCATTCTTACACATCGCGCCAGCTGCCTCAGGCGGGATTCTCTTGATTTCAAAACCCATTTTCATGAGACGTGAATACTCTTTTTTATCTATCTCTTTTGCTAGATAAAGCGTCTTCATCCTATGCGGATGGTTATTAATAATATAATTGATTGGTTGTTTTGCGTATATTAACATGTGGGCATTTTATCCAAAAAAAGTTGAAATATAGTACATTTTAAAGCTTTAGTAATCTCTCATAGCATGCTTTTGTATTCTCACCGGTTATCTTAGAAATAAGTTTTGCTTGTACTTTTTTCGGCAAATCAAGTTCTAAAATGTCATTTTGGCTTATTGCACTGCTATTTTGCGCGTTTGCTGCCTCTATAACTACAACCCATTCACCTCTAAGATTGGCATCTACTTTATGTTTAATCTCATCAGCTGTTCCAAAATAATATTTTTGATACTTCTTAGTAAGCTCTTTTGCCAAAAATATTTTCCGAGAAGTATCCTCATGCGACAACTCATTTAAAAGCTTTTCAAGTCTATGCGGAGATTCATACAAAATTGTGGTAAATCCGCTGCCGAGCGCACCTTGAAGAGAAGCTTCCCTGTCTTTACCTTTATGCGGCAAAAATCCCCAGAACAGCATCTTTGTTTCAACAAAACCACTAGCTACAAAAGCAGTTAAAAGCGCATTTGCACCAGGTAAAATATCATATACGACTCCATTGTCTTGGCAATACTTCACCAAAGCCTGACCCGGATCGCTGATTCCAGGCATGCCTGCATCACTAACATAGAGCACATTTTGTTCAAAAAAAGATGGTTGAAGTTTTTCTATGAACTCTTTTTCATTATGCGAATGAAGTGAGATAAAGTTTTGTTCAGGATTGAAAGAGGTGTTATAGCGCTCTTTTAGAATGTGAATTAGTTTTTTTGTAACACGGGTGTCTTCACAAAGAAGTGTATCGGCACCGCTAAGAGCTTCAATAGCTCTTAGCGATATATCTCCGATGTTTCCAATGGGAGTTGGAACAAGGGTAAGCAAGAAAAGTCTTGACTATTTTTTTGTATAGCGTTGGTTGAATTTTTCAATTCTTCCTGCAGTATCTACCATTCTCTCAGAACCTGTGAAAAATGGGTGACATTCATTACAAATATCTACTCTCATCTCATCTTTTTGACTCTCTGTTACGAAACTGTTTCCACATGAACAAGTTACTGTACACGCTACTAATTTTGGGTGAATATCTTTTTTCATCTTTTTGCCTTTTGACACTCGGCTAGTTTGTCAAGAGATAAAAATTGCAATTTGCAATACAAAATCTCTTAGTTCACTTGTGCGAATATCTATATATTTTTTAAATCCGTATGGGGGCAGATTTTTACAAGCGGAATTTTACCTAATATTATCTTAAAGTAGTATTTTACCTGATACCGCTAAAACAGCACTCTCTGAGCGTAAAACCATCGGAGTATCCAATCTAAATCTCTTTATCTGCGCAAGTACATCCCTCTCTTTAGAAGAAAAACCTCCCTCGCACCCTATTAAAACGGTTTTGATATCACTATAGTTTTGCAGTGCATTATCACAAAAATCAAATACAAACGTATTTGGAAATTTATCTATAAAATCTTTAATATTTTTGTAGGTATCAAACTCAATGTATGTGCTTCTTCCGCACTGCTGCATAGAAGCTTCCATAATTCTCTCAAATCTCTTAAAATCGAGTTTAAAGTTTTTCTGGCTTCTCTCACATGATATAAACGAAATCTTTTCAACCCCTATTTCGCAAAGAGAAGGCAAAACCTTTTCTATGGAATTTGAGTCAATCATGCACCAGCCTACATGAAGATTTTTGCTGCTCTTTATTACTTCTACTTTTGAAGAGATAAGCGAAAGTTCTGCACTTCTGGATTCAACTCTCTCTATTTTATATGTATATAAAACTTCTATATTTTCTCTAGCTCTAAAATTTACCTCATCACCCTCTTTATGGCGGCGTACTTTTATAAGGTATTTATGGAGTTCTCCCCTTACATGAAGCGTCTCTTTACCTGCCTCATCATCAAGTATGTATATCAAGACCACATCCAAAAAGAGATACTAAGTGTTACAAAAATCTCTATAAGAAAAATTTTAAGAGCATAAAATCCATACTCCTTAAATGCATTGTCATCTTTTTTGTTAAGATTTTGAAGCCCTTTAGAGCGTTTTACTTCAAGATAAATCAGGATTACGGCAAAAATTATCATAGCTATATTTTGCACGGTAAAATCAAGATGTTTTGCCGCCATCATAACTACACCGGTAAAGACAACCATACCTATAGCTGTTCCTACAATCGGTGTAAAAAGTGACATTGCCCTTGTATATTTTGCTAGACTCTTTATGCTAAAAAGCATAAAAATATTTATCAAAATCACGCCCAAAACCGACATAACACCATAGTTATGTGTTACAATACTCATATCATACATTTCATTCATAGTGAAATCTTACAATAAATTCAATAAAAGAAGAAACATGGCTGTTACAATAGAAGAGGCGCTCAAATATATTTATGAAAACGCTACAGCAAAATCACTAAAAATATTACCCATTGAACAAGTTTTAGGATATGTTTTGGCAGAAGATATTGTAGCGTCTCATAATCTTCCTCCTTATGACAACTCTGCTATGGACGGTTATGCGGTAAAAGTTGATGATGCAGGCAAAGAGGTAATGGTAACTCACACGATTTTTGCAGGAGACAACTCTAACGAAGAGTTAAAGGGTGGATTTGCAATTAAAATAATGACTGGAGCAAAAATTCCATTTGGTTGCGACTGCATAGTTCCTATTGAAGATATCTGCTTATACGAAGGTGGTATTATCCTTCCTGAGAATTTAAAAAAAGCCAGACATATTCGATTATGCGGTGAAGATATAAAAAGCGGAACTACCCTGCTGAAAAAAGGTCAGAGTCTACATGCACATCACATCACGCTTTTAACCTCACAGGGTATAAGTCATGTCAAAGTTTATAAGAAACCCAAAGTAGCTGTTTTTGCATCCGGAAGTGAGCTTAAGATGCATTTTGAAAGCGTCGAATCATATCAACTTTACAATACAAACAGCCCGACCTTTTTTGCGAGAGCTAATGAGTTAGGATGCGAGGTTGATTTTATCGGAACGGCAAATGACTCACTAAAAGAGATCCATGAACATATTAAAAGTGCACTTGATTGTGACCTCATTATTACGTCAGGCGGTGTAAGCGTCGGGGATGCAGACTTTACAAAAGAGGCATTTGGAGCTTTCGGCTATGAAATATTTTTTGACAAAATAGAGATTAAACCGGGAAAACCGACAACTTTTGGTCGTATAAAAGATACATTAGTTTTAAATCTTCCTGGAAATCCGCTGGCTGCCGCACTTAATTTTGAGCTTTTCGGAAAAAGTATTATCTTGGCGCTTAGCGGCGACACGGCTAAATATATAAGTACAATTCAGACAAAAATGGCAGTTGACTACCCAATAAAGTCAGGCAGGAGATCTCTTATTCCTGGATTTTTTGACGGTAAAGAATTCACACCGCATAAAAATTTTGCACCGGGAATGATTTCTCCGCTGGCTATTTCAAACGCATATATAATTGTAGAAGATAGTTGCGAAATTTTAAAAAAAGAGAGCCTAGTTAAAATAATTCCGACAAGATTTAATTTTAACTCTAAAAAAGTCGTTGATTTAGTAAATAGAGCATAATGGGAGAGTATCCCTGCTCTTTAAACACTCTGAGGATTAATAAACTTCTCGCCTTTTTTTAGGTTTTCAAAGAGTTTGCTATCATGCCAGCCATTTTGAATCTCATCACTAAAAATAATCTTATCTAAATCAATCAAACCCATATTTAAAGAATATGCATCTTCCCTAAAGGCTTGTGCATAACCTGTTTCAGTTTCATGTACTATGACACTATGAAGTTTTACATCTTTCTCTCCGTTTTGTGTCGCAGTAAGAGATAAAAGCTTGTCAATTAGTACAAAAATCAAACGAGAAAACTGTTCTGCAGAGGGAGAAACCGGAATAAGCGCCCATCTATCGGAGTGCTTTTTCATATCTTCTATATACTCTTTATCATCGCCACTCCAAATAGCAATAGAGTGATCAAAACTATCGATGAGCGCTTTCATATTTTGTTTCATTAACCCAAAGTCATAAACCATTTGACCGTTATCTAAAAAGTTGGAAGAAAAAAGAAGTTCTACCTTATATGAGTGTCCATGCAGAGAACTTCTGCATCTTATTGTGGAACATCCTCTCACAACATGGGCATTTTCAAATTTAAAAAGTTTTCTAATTATCATTACACACCTTTGTTCTGATCCCAAATTCTAATATGAAGTCTATCACTAAAATTGTACCCTTTTGTTTTGCAAAACTCTATAAGCGGCTCACTATTAGCCTCTACCTCTTTTTTATTTCCGCCAAGCGGCATACAGTAAACCTGCGTATTTGGAGAGTGTAAAGTTATTTCTGAGATCTCTTCTTCAAGCCCTGAATTTATGGACTCTGCATCGATTGAGAATTTAAAAAACGCCTCTTTTGCGTTTGTGGCAATCGAGTTTATAACATCACCTCTTACTCTTTTGCCAAAAGGCTCATTTGAATTTGATAGCTTTACGGATAGAGCAAAAATAGACTTTTTATATATTGGATATTTTTTAAAATCTACATGTAAAGAGCCGTTTGTCTCAAAAGTAATCTTATGTCCATCTGCATGTAAAGCTTCCAAAAACTCTATAAAAACAGGCTCACTTGCATATATTAGCGGCTCTCCGCCGGTTAAGACTATGTCTACCTTTTTTGGCAATTCATAAAGGTTTAAGATATTTAATAGTTCTTTTGAGTTACTTATCGGTATCCAATTTTGCGAGAAGTGCTCTTTGTTTACTGCATATACGGTATCACACCCCAAAACTTTTACACCATCAGACGCCACTTCCTGACATCCAAAACCCTCGCACTTCATATTGCATCCGCCAAAACGGAAAAATAGTGAGGGCGTGCCTGTATATCTTCCTTCGCCTTGGATACTGTAAAAATGTTCAACTAAATATATCATCAACCGCCCGTCTCATAAAAAGCACGAGATGAAACTTCACCATCTTCTCCACCCCAGCGATTTTTTTCAGGTTTATTTTTTACAACATCTCTTAAAACTTCGGCAGCAGCAGCTATATCACCATCTTTTATGGATTTTGATATACTTAATGCTTCATCAAAATATAAACACGGTATAAGTTGTCCCTCCGCCGTCAAACGGATGCGGTTACACTGCTTACAAAAGTCATCACCATATGGCTCAATAATTCCAAACTTATATCCATCGCTCATACGGTAGTAATGCGAAGGGGAAGAGCCGTCAAACCCCTCGGACTCAAACTTATAATGCTCTCTTAGGATTTCCAAAAGCTCACTTGACTTTAGCCCACTTATCTCTTTAGAAGCAAATTGATTTTCCATATACTCTATAAACCGTATCGACATGTCACGCTTCTTACAATATTCCAAGACATCTATAATCTCATCTGCATTCATATTTTTCATAGGAACCATATTTACTTTTACTTTAAGCCCAACTGCTCTAGCCTCTTCAACACCTTCTAAAACATTTGCCAAAACATCTTTTTGTGCTATTTTTAGTGCCACTTCAGGTTTTAGAGTATCAATGCTGACATTTAAGCGTTTAAGCCCCGCATTTTTAAGCTTCTGTGCAGTAGATTTGAGCAAATATGCATTTGTAGTCATAGCGATATCTACATCTGGAGCATAATCATAGATCATCTTTATAAATACATCCAAATCCTCTCTTAAAAGCGGCTCTCCACCAGTAATACGAATCTTTTTGATTCCTTCGTCGATGGCTACTTTTACAAACAAAAAAAGCTCTTCAAATGTAAGCAGATTCTCTTTTGGTACCCATGAAAACGGTTTTTCCGGCATACAGTATTGACATCTGAAATTACATCTCTCTGTTACAGAAATGCGAAGGTAGTCAACTACTCTGTCATAGCTATCTATTAGCATTTATCTTATCCTCTGGGAATCTAAAATATGAGTGTATTATATCTTTGAAAGCTAAAATACAGTTTTACACTATTTTTAGCACTGCTTTGTATTTTATTATCTGATGTTACTCACTAAAACGACCAACAAATGAGTCGTTTTAATAATAAATTACTTAGTTATAATTTGAGATTTTAGAGTTTTAAACTCTTCTTCTGAGATAATCCCTTTTTCTTTTAGCTTATGCGCTTTTTCTAGCTCATCTACTTTTGAAACAGGTGCTTGAATCTGTGATTGTGGTTTAACTTCTAGATTTGTATCTGATTTGTTACTACTTACAAGTTCTGTTAGAGTATTGTCAATATCATCTATCATAGATCCGGCAACTCCTGTTTTTGTTATCTCTTTTTCAGCTATCTCTTTTGAAACATGCTTAAATGAAAAAGCACCCTTTTCTAGGTTACCTGTTATTTTAAGATAGTATGTCTCTCCTGCTTTTAGATCAAGAGTTAAAGGCTTCTCCTCTATTTGTGCTCTTGTTGCAGATAGTTTTACTTGGGTTGACTTAAGGTCTAGTACTATATATTCTCCGCCTCTTAGTCTCTCGCCTACTCGTTTATCGTTTACTCTAATAGTGTAGTTTTGGTATGCGTTACTCTCTACATCACCGTATGACTCTATCGCATATATATATACTAATGATGAATTTGCGAGTGGCTCTTGCGCTTTAAAAGGCATTTTGCTCCCGCATCCTGATATAAGCAGTGCTAGCGCTACTGTTAATAATATTTTTATCTTATTCATTTTTACTCTTTATGTTGGTTTTGAGTGAAGATTATAGCATAAAGAAATTTGATTTTATAGACAAAGAAGAAGAAAATGAATGTTTAATTTTAAAAGATTTGAAGAAGCTTTATAGCAAAAACTCCCACGCAAAAAGCGTGAGAGCAAATATAAAACTATAAGTTAAATATTTATTAGAAGTTATAACGAGCAACAACACGAATCAAATCTTGACCATCAGCTGCACCAGCTGCTGCATCCCAAGATTGATTAACATAAGCAGCTAAGAAGTCTACGCCACCAGCTTTTACTTTGTAAACTAACTCTAAATCAGTCATATCTTTAGGAATAGCGATGTTTCTGTTGTCATCAGTCATTGTACCTTGAGCGATAATTGTACCTGCAGTACCAAGACTATAAGCAGCTTTTAACATGTAAGTGTCATTGTCTGAATATAGAGAAGTTTGATTAAGAATCATTTGAGTGTATAGAGGAGTTTTTATACCACCCGTATTTTTTACTCCAACAGTTCCATCATCAACAGTCGTATAAGCCGCAGTCAATGTAAGTGCACTAATTGGTTTAATACCTGCTTGAAGACCTAAAGCATTAGTATCTTTTGCACCTGTAAGATCTGGAGCAATTTGTCCACCTTGGATACCAAAGTTTAATCCCATAGGTAAATCTTTACCAGCAATTGCTACATCTCCCCAAAGGATATCTGCATCAACAGATCCAGCTACATTTGATACAGAATAGTAAGTTGCAGTAACAGTTGCCATAGGAATAGATTTATTTTGAGCAGTAATCATGTATGCAGTATCACTTACAGTACCTGCAGTTGTGCTAATATCACCATATGAAGACATATTTGAACCTACATTGTTGTAGTTTCCTTTAGCAACATAAGCGCCAACTAAAGTAGTGTTTGGAATATCACTATTTACAGCAAGAACTGCATCAAATGAATTTTTAAATACATTCCAATCTTCTGAGTAAGCAAATGGAGAAAGTGACTGAGGAAGTTCTTGACGACCAAGCTTTACATTTGTGTTACCTATTTTTTTAGCAACATATATTTGGCTTAAATAAATATCGTCAGCAATGTTGTTTTCAGTTATTCCACCATTAGTATTTTGCATAGTTCCAGAAACAACATTTTTCTCTAATCCTAAAGTTCCTAAATAGTTGATTTGTGAACCAAAAGTAAAGTTATTTTTAAGATCTGCATCTAAATTTAATTGAACACCTGCATTTGCTTTAGCAGTTGCTTGATCAAAAAGATCTGGAGCGCCTGCACCGTTATTTGCTAGTGTTTGATAGTAAACTACTGCTTGACCAGTTGTCGTAATATCTATACCTTTATCTGCAGCCATTGCTGAAGTTGCAATTAGTGAAGCTGCTACTATTGACATTTTTACCATATTTCTCATTTAATTCTCCTGTTTTTTGTCTCTTAATCACCCATATTGAAGTGATATATACGCGATAATTTTATCATTTACATATCACTTCGAATTATGTGAAAATTAGAAGTTCTCACATTCTACAACCCTAATTTTTAAATTAAGTTTAAAGTAAGCCTTTTATTGACAATTTGTTTACTATTTGTTATTTATTGTCCCAAATGAGCTGTCTAATTGCACAAAAAAAGCTGTCATAGATTTTGTACTAATAAAAATAATAACCGATATAGCAAGGTTTGGAATCATAATCTAATTTGATATAATGCCGTCATGAGATTTAGAAACATAAAAAAAAATAGAAAACCTGCAGAATCAAAAGAGTCGCAAAAGCTTACATATGCACCCTATAGCTATAGAGTAAAGGCTTTTATAACTGATATGTTTATGATATATGCGCCTATACTTTATATTATTACATATGTTGCAATGAGTGGAAAAGAGGATTTTCAGTCTTCACAACTTGCGCCATTCGCCGGAGTAGCTTTATATGGCACCATTTATGCAATACTATTAAGTAAGTTTGGACAAACTCCCGGTAAAAAAGCATACGAGATAAAAGTAGTGGATACAAAGACTGGAGAATATCTGAGTTTTTTTAGAGCAATTTTTAGATTTGTTGCGTTTTTATTTACTGCGACAACACTTTTAGGGTTGTTTGTTCCTTTTTATAGAAAAGATAAAAAAGCACTTCATGATTTAATTTGCGGAAGTTTAGTAGTTGCTTTGAAAAAGTAATCTAGAAAAATTGCTCTTGTCTTTCTTGTAATTGCATAATAATATTCCTCAAATTTTATAACCTTTAATGCTTGGGCTTTTTTTTGATGTCAAACTCTTAGTAAATATCTTTGCTGTAATATATCTTCATATTCCCCGAATCTGACATCTTGCGTAATCTTATCCGTAACAAGACCACACCAGAGTATAGTAAAAATAAAACAACAGCTACTGAGCTTAGATTAATAAAGAATGAATACTTAAAATAAAGAAGTGAGGAAGGAGGATGGAAGTTGTTAAAGCCAACCTCTAAAGAGGCAGGCTTTTTGGAAATTAGTGTAAATCTCTCCACACTTGTTTTTTCCATAGAAGAGCAAGGATTGCAAAAATAACAGAGTAGATTAAAACCATTTTACCGACTGATTCTCTCTCATGTCTTTTTGTATCTCCAGCATCTTCTAGATACTCGATAACTTTATGAGCGGCATCTGCAGTAACACCTACTCTAGGCATCGCAGTACCTTCTAAGTGTGCTTGTGGGTTTTCCATAAACGTGCTTATATAATGCTCTCCGCGAGAACGAATATACATTGAAAGATCTGGAGGAAGTTTACCCATATATTTAGTCAGAGAATCTTGGTACTCTAACACTTTAATATCAAATGCCAAAGAGTCTTTTTCAAATTTAAATGAAGGTTTTTCACCGATTTGAGTCCATTTTTCGTAAGAAACAGCATGACATCTGCCACAAGCATTTTCATATGCCATTTTAGGAGTAACTTCGCTTGGTTTTACAGCAATTTTTTGTATGTATGCAACCATATCAGCCACTTCTTGCTCTATGTCTCCACCTGCACCATAAAATGCAACCATTGGATGTGCTTGACCTTTTGAAGCATCAAATTTATGCTCAACTTTTAGTGCATGTGCAGGATTCTTAATCAAGTCAGCTAAGAATTTTGCATCATAAATAGCACCCGCATTACTCAAGTCAGGTGGGTTTACACCATAAGTTTGCGCAGCAGAAACTGCATCTACAGAAGCAGGTATACCATCTTTTGTTATAGAGTGACAGCCCGTACAAGCTGCAGCACCAGTAACCAACGCTTTTCCATTTACAGCATCACCAGTTTTTGTAAACGGAGCTAAATCTGCATAAGCAAAATTTTGGCTCTCCACATGTTTATGCATTACAGAGTGTGCATATGGCTCAACTAACCAGTATGTTAGAAGAGTAAAAGCAACAACAACAACCAATATCAAAGGTTCTTTATTTTTCATCCTATTCTCCTTATACTTTTTTTTCATTTTTAGTTATAAACGGCAGAGCTATCCACAATGCTATAAACAGTATTGCAGCAACTAAACCGATAGTACTAAACATACCTTCAGGAGGTAATTTACCCATAGCTGTTAATACTATCATATCAATGAGAAGTACCCAGAACCAAATACTAAACGCTCCACGACGACTTGCCGGAACCGCATTTGGACTTCTGTCTAACCACGGTAAAAGTACAAAGATAACTTGTGCAAAACCGAACGCTATTAGTCCGATATTTACAGAGAACGGTCTAAGAATCTCATATGACCATAGGAAATACCACTCAGGGTAGATGTGTGCCGGAGTTTTAAGTCCATCAGCAGGGTCAAAGTTTACAGGATCAAGTGCAAAGCCATAGTTAAAGAATACTAGGTAGAAAAAGAATATTAAGAAAACTCCAACAACCATTAAATCTTTACTCATAAAGTCATTAGCAAAACGAATAACTTTTGAACCGGCTTTATCACCAGCTAAATATTTTTTACTCTCAGCATTAAAATCAATCTCTTCACCGTCTTGGTTGTTAACGTGAGGGATACGAAGTGCTGCAAAGTGAAGACCGATAAGTCCCATAATTGCTAATGGTAAAAGAAGTACGTGTAACATAAAGAAACGAGTTAAGAAAGCTTGTGCAGGAACATAATCCCCTCTAATCCACTCAACTAAACCATCTAAATGTAAACCGCCAAGACTGAAGATATTTGTAATAACCATACCTGCCCAGTAGCTCATTTGTCCCCATGGAAGCATGTAACCGCTAAACGCCTCAGCAGAGAACGTAACGAAAAGAAGCATACCAGAAACCCAAATCATCTCACGACCTTTTTTATAAGAACCGTAGTAGATACCTGTGAACATGTGGATATAGATAATCAAGAAAACAACAGATGCAGCTACACCGTGAACATGTCTCCATAACCAGCCAAAATCAACATCTCTCATAATAGTATAGTTTACGCTGTAAAATGCGTCTTTAACATCTGGTTGATAGTACATCAACAAGAAGATTCCTGAAACTAAAAGTAGTGCGAATGTGATTGCTAAAACCATACCCATCGCCCACAAGAAGTTAATGTTTTTTGGAATCCAATACTCGGATGCCATAACTTTTTCAACTTTTTCAATTGCTAAACGTTGATTTAACCAATCTTTAACACTTGTTGCTTTTGTAAAATGTGCCATAATTATCCCTCCTTAAAGCGTTATGCCGCTATCTTTCATAGCTTTGTATTCTGGACCGGCTTCGCCAAGAATTATTTTGTTACCCTCAATTTTAAATGGAGGAATGTCAAAAGCACGCGGTGGCGGAACTTTAGTTACTTCACCTGCCCAGTTAAACATACCGCCGTGACATGCACATAAAAATGATTTTTCTGCAGCATTGTATCCAGGGATACAACCTAAGTGTGTACATAAACCGATAGCTAACATAAAATGAGAATCACCGACTACGATGTCTCTAGCTTTTTGGCTCTCTGTTTGGCTAGCAACCATTTCTGCAGTTTTTTTCAAAACGAAGATTGGCTTTCCTCTCCATTTTTCTGTTACCAATTCACCCTCTTTATATATTGACATATCTAGGGTGGTAAAACCGGCAGCTTTAACACTTGGAAGCGGATCCCAAGTTTTTTTCATTGCAACCAATGAACCAACTGCACCGACACCTGCAACGGCGCCAAATGCTTTGCCCATAAAACCTCTACGGCTACTGTTATGCATGTTTGCTCTCTTTCTTGTAAAATTTAAATGCTGATTATATACTAAAACATATTTAAGTAATTATAAATTTAAGCTTTCTTTTATAAATTTTGTTAATTTTTTACTATTGTGTTCCACTTTGTAATACTCGTGGTTTTCGAGCGTTTTTAATGTTGTCAAAAGCTGACAATATTCGTCATTTTTTACAACCGGAATGTTCAATTTCTTAAACAATTCTAAAAAATTTGTCTTGTAATCTTCTCTTTGGATATATATGGGTTTACAACCTGAAGCAAGAGACTCAAAAACTGCTTGAGGAGATGCGGTTATAAGAATTTGAGATTTTTTAATAGTTTTATCATACTCTTCAAACTCATGATGGCTTTTAAATCTCTCTTTTAACATATCTTCATAATCAAAAAAGTAGTAAAAACCTAGCTGTAAAAGAGGGTTTAATTCCTCTATAAACTCTATATTTTTCTCCAAATCCTTCTCATAATCGTCGTCGCCGAAAAAGTAGGATAGTTTGATTGTTTTTTCCTCTTGAATAAAATATTTATCATCGAAAACAACGGTATTACAAATACCATCGCCGCTTAAATAAGGAGAAATTAAAAACTCATCTTCTGCTTTTTCATCATTTATATCATCGCTTACACGTATGAAAGTTGAGAAATATTTTCTCATATCACTTAGCATAAGAGGATTTGCTTCATCTGAATCAAAGATGATTTTATCTCCATGTTCGGCTATTTTGGGAATATTTCTTACCAGATCTATCCCTACAGCTTTAGAAACTCCAAAATGTCTTGCCTCATTTGCTATACGAAAATCAGAACACAGAAGAGTGATATCAACATCTCCTAATGCCCTGATAATGGTACATGCTCTTCTAAATCTATCAAGTCCGGTGCGATGCCCAGTATGTACATAGTAGTAGATTTTCATTACTATTTTTTTCTCTGCTGGATTGTCATATCTAAAATAGTTTGATAATACATTATTGTCCTTGAAATTATTCATTTATTGGGATTATACAGAATATAGTTAAAAGCTTTCTTTTTAAATGTGTTTAATAAAGTTTGAGAATATTTAATTAAAGTATGATAACACGTATTTTACTTTAATTAAATATTATACACTAGCTATCTGTCATTATATTTTTTACATATAAATTTTTCTTTTGGAAAATATACATTAAATTTGTATTTTATTACATTATATATAAAACTTCTTTTTTCTTCGTTTGTATATTCGCTTGAATATCTACCAGAAAATGGATCAATCTCCCATAGCTTATCTTTTTCATTATATTTGAGTTGTCCACCAATTCTGGCTGGCATACCATCTGTTAAAGTTGGATGTCCTTTTTGACTATCATTATTCTCTTTTCCTATGCACAAGAAACCTTCTTTATCTATAACCCAAATATATTGAAATTCATTGTTTTTATCTATTTCAAAGTGAAAATTAGAATAGTCGTTTTCTTTATTTAATCTAATTAAACATTGATTTATTATTGCATCATACTTTAATTCTTCATCTTTTATTTTATTAGGTATTTTCAAATAACCATACAATTCACTGAGTGTACTTATATAAGATTCTTTATCTCTAAAATATTTAATAACCCCCAAAACATAGTTATCTTGGTTTCTAATACTATAGTCTTGTTTTATTTTATTATTAAAGTGATCGTCACTATAAACTTTTAGCATAGCTACTATGTATTTTGTTAACTCATCATCAATTGGAATAATTTCTAAAAATACATCACCATGATCAATATCTGTCGCATCAAAAATCATTTCAAAAACTTGTTCATTGTTAAATAATGCAGTAGCACTCCATATATATTTTGGCCAAGATTGTGTTAAATAAGCTTCTTTATTCTCTATACTGCTGCTAAATATAGATGTTTTAAGATCTTTATTTTGCTTGATTTGAATATCCCATTTAAACATTTTTAGTATTTCTGCTTGTGTAACTTTTTCTTTTTCTTTATCTAAATAATCACTAACCAATTTTTGCAGATCAAGACATGTACTTTTTATTCTATCGTACGGTATTCTGACTTTATGATAAAGACCGACAATAAGTGTATCTGGTAAATATAATTCATTTTCAAATTCATGGTGTGTAGTTACATTATCATTTGAGTCTAAATGTACATCAAAAGCATTATCCCCAAAAGTAATTTTTAAAAAAGGACCAAATCTATCATCATGAACATACAGTTTTTCCAATCTATGTGAAACTAACTGGCTTGATGTTTCTTCTTTTCTAAGTGCATATCCCAAAATTGTAACAGCATGTAATCCTTTATCCTTCTCTGTAACACTATCTTTTACTGATACGCCTAAAATTAATGGAAGTCCACTAGAACAATACGAAAAAATATACTCTCTTAAAAGGTTTAACTTGTCACTTTTTGGTATTATGTCATATTGTTTACTTGAAAATTCAAAATACTCTGGAGCAAAATCATATGCACGTAAACTTCTACATATCATATCTGTTGAAAGACCTGAATTAGGAAATTCCCTATGATGACCATTTTCTTCTGGATAAGCGCTTCGTGTTATTGCACTAGATGATGGTAAGCTAAATGTGTTGTGTGGATGAGCATGAAAAAAAGACCATAATGAAGTAGTCGCACATGCCGATAAGATTTTATCTTGTTCTTGAAACGCCGCTGATTCAACTTTTAGATTTATACCAAATAAAGATACACTATAATCTTTTATTATTGTGTATTTTTTTAGTCTGTCATTATAATAGTACGTTTTAAGACAAACTTTTGCTAAAAAAGTTTGTGGTATTGGACGAATTACAATGTAACCAAGATAGTTATCATCATTGATAAAAGTATCTTGACCATTAAGTGCTTTTTTAAATTCT
>MICC01000109.1:153-295 GCA_001829715.1 Sulfurimonas sp. RIFOXYB12_FULL_35_9 | reverse complement strand
ACCGGTGACATCATCTTGCAAGGTCCACACCAATCAGCATAAAAATCAATAAGTGTTAACATCTTTTAAATCTCCAAATAAATTAAAAAAATTGTTGCCTGGTAAAGCACTATCTATGATAACATATCATTTGCATATGACA
>MICC01000109.1:0-147 GCA_001829715.1 Sulfurimonas sp. RIFOXYB12_FULL_35_9 | reverse complement strand
CCAACTAGCCCCTCGCCACGAATACTTTTGAGTACACTGATCACCTATTCTTTTGTAATATTCTCCGTAGGCCTTGCCCTTTATCTACTATTTTTAACAAAACCGGCCGAGAGAGGAATAAAGGTCAAATCGTTTAGGCAGCCGGAT
>MICC01000108.1:270-1052 GCA_001829715.1 Sulfurimonas sp. RIFOXYB12_FULL_35_9 | reverse complement strand
GCCAGAAAGTGGTTGTTGCGTGTAATGATAATGAAGTGGAGGGAATATTTGAACTCGAAAAAAGAGGATTAAAAAATGGTGTTGATGTTAAAGTAATTTCATCAGCGGAATTATGCGATATTGATCCAAATGCAAAAACGCACAAACACGCGCTATACTCCCCCGATACAGCAACTGTTGATCCTGTCGAAGTAAATAACGCGCTGAAAAATGAACTTATTGCAAAAGGTATAAAAATCATTTTTGGAGAAAGTTATTCTGCAAAGACCTCATTAAATATTATTAAAACATCCAAAGGAAGAGCGCTGTATGCCAATCATATTATCAATGCGGCAGGTTTGTATGCCGACCATATTGCACAGGATTTCGGCTTTGCGGAGAACTATACAATCATCCCATTTAAAGGAATATATCTGAAATATACCTTACCCGATAAACCAATCAAAACAAATATTTATCCGGTACCAAATCTGAAAAATCCATTTCTGGGAGTTCATTTCACAATTACCGTAGATGGGATTATAAAAATAGGACCTACAGCAATACCTGCTTTCTGGCGAGAAAATTATAAAGGAATGACAAATTTTAGTTTCGGAGAGCTGGCTACCATTGTTGGATGGGAAGCAGTATTGTTTCTTGGGAATTCATTCGGATTCAGAAATCTCGCAGTTGATGAAATTAAAAAATACAGGAAAAAATATTTCGTGAATCTGGCTACAAATCTGGTTCATGAATTAAAAACAGAAGGCTTCACAGAATGGAGCAAACCGGGTATACGTGCG
>MICC01000108.1:0-171 GCA_001829715.1 Sulfurimonas sp. RIFOXYB12_FULL_35_9 | reverse complement strand
ACGTGCTCGATTCCTTTCAGTAATTGGATCGTTGATAAGTTTATTAAGTAACATTTATGCATGTGATGTTATGTGAATATAGCGAATAACATGTGTGAGTATTTGACTGAAGGGGTTTTGGGGTTTTGGGGTTTTGGGGTTTTGGGGTTTTGGGGTTTTGGGGTTTTGGGG
>MICC01000107.1:7296-17016 GCA_001829715.1 Sulfurimonas sp. RIFOXYB12_FULL_35_9 | reverse complement strand
CCCTCTTTTACAACTGCCTGTGCTTTATTTCTACTTTCACATAGCCCTTTTTCGACTAAATAGTTATCCAACCTGCTCAATTTTATCCCTCATCTCTTTCTCACTTAAACATGCTACGCCCAAACTCATGGCTTTATCATATTTGCTTCCGGCATCTTCGCCGTAAATAACAAAATCCGTCTTTTTTGAAACGGAACTTACAACTTTTGCACCCAGCTCTTCCAACATCTCTTTTATCTCATCTCTGCTTTGGCTCATGCTTCCGGTTAAAACAACACTTTTTGCCTTAAACGGATTCTCTTTTGCCTCTTCTCTCTTTTTTGGTTCAAGCGGTTTTAAGATGGTTTGCAGTTTTAAAATCGTTTCTCTGTTTACTCTTACAAACTCCAAAACGGACTCCGCCATCTCTTCGCCCACACCATCACATGCGACCATTTCATCTTTTGCGGCATCTATAAAACCGCTTCCAAAACGCTCACTCAGTGTTTTTGATGCAACCTCTCCTATATGTTCAATCCCCAAAGAGTTTATAAAACGCCAGTAGTCACACCCTTTTGCATTTTGGAGTGAGTTAAGAAGATTTCGAGATTTTTTCTCTTTAAAACCATCCAATGCCAAGAGCTTTTCTAAGGTTAAATCAAACAAATCAAGAACACTTTGTATCACTCCTGCATTAAAAAGTGCTTCAACTATCTTGCTCCCCAAACCGTCAATATTTAGACATGGTTTTGAAGCAAAATAGATGATAGAGTTTATAACTCTCGCCTCGCACTTTAGGTTTTGACACTTTAAAAGAACGCCTTCATCCAGTAGTTCACTGCCGCAAACAGGGCAGTTTTTCGGTCTCTCATATTCGACTTCATTCCCTTTTCTCTCATGTGTTAAAACCTTTATGATTTTTGGTATAACATCACCGCTTCTAAGAATAATAACTTTATCGTTTATGCGGATATCTTTTCTCTGTATCTCGTCAAAGTTGTGCAGAGTTGCACGCTCAACTACGACACCATCGATATTTGTCGGCTTTACGATTGCCACGGGAGTAACGACTCCGCTTCTTCCTACTTGGAGAATTATCTCTTTTAAAGTCGTTATCTTCTCAACGGCAGGAAATTTATATGCAACTGAAAAACGAGGATTTTTAACGGTGTAACCCATATCTATCTGAGCGGCTATTTCGTTTACTTTGATAACCATTCCATCAAGCATCATGGCGTAACTCTCACGCTTCTTATTCATCTCTTGGTATACGGCTTCTATCTCATCAAAATCTCTACATGTAGCACTAAGAGGCGGCTTTTTAAAACCCAAAGAGTAGATATACTCCATTCTTTGACTTAAAAGCTTATGTTCAAGCGAATTTTCTCCGACTCCGTATGGCAAAAACACCAAATTTCTTGAAGCAGTTATTTTTGAGTCAAGCTGTCTTAAACTCCCTGCTGCAGCGTTTCTTGGATTTGCAAAAACCGCTTCGCCTGATTTTAACCTTGCTTCATTAATCCTCTCAAACTCATCTTTGTAGATGACGACTTCACCGCGAATTTCAATCTTATCTTTATGTGCGATTGTGAGCGGAATTGAGCGAATTGTCTTTACATTTTGAGTTATAAGCTCGCCTACTTCTCCATCGCCTCTTGTTATCGCTTGAGTTAGCTCGCCGTTTTCGTATATCAAGTTTAGCGATGCACCGTCATATTTCGGCTCACAGTAAAATGAGATATTGCTATCGAGTTTATACGTTTTAGTAAGCCATTTTTGCAAACCATCGGCATCAAAAACATCTTCTAAACTCCACATGCGGCTAAGATGAGAAGCTTTAGAAAAGCCATCAGATATGACATCTCCCACCCTTTGTGTCGGAGATTCTTTTAAAATATCATCTTCATGGTTCTCTTCATACTCCAAAACTTCATGGTAAAGCTTGTCGTACACCTCATCAGTCGTTATAGGGTTATCCTGCACATAGTAGTGATATGAGTAGAGGTTTAAAAGCTCTACCGCTTTTTTATATTGTTCTAAATTCATGGCGAAATTTTATCTTAAAGTTATTAAATTTTTGAATTTTTTGAATTTGAAAATGAGTATCATATTTATCTTCAATTAAGTTACCTTTAACTACACTTCCAAATGAGAATGAATATCATTGTATATAAAAGGAAAAATATGAAAAATTTAGTAATCTCTTCACTTTTAATAACTCCCATCTTGCTTAGTGCCGATGTAATTCCGGCTATGAATTCAAAAGGCGGTGCCATGGTTTTGCCTGAGGGCAAAGTAAAAATGACGCTTAAACATATACAGTTTGAGAGAGAAAATATGTTTAACGGCTCAAGCGAAGTGCAAAACAGAGAAAACTTAGATGCAACTGCAAACGTAACTCTGCTGAAGTTAAACTATGGGCTAAGTAAAACAACGACTGTAGGATTGATAGTTCCATATAAAAACATAGAAGCGACCGCTAAACTCGCAACTAATGACGTAGCGATAGATAACAGAGGAGTCGGTGATGTGATTCTAGTCGCTAGACATGTTATCTTGCCGATGAGCGAGTATGGATTTCAATTCTCTCTTGATGGCGGAGTAAAACTCCCAACCGGATCTACAGATAACGGGTTTAAAAAAGCACCTGCTTTTGCAACGGGCATAGATACTCCAATGCCTACACAGATGGGGAGTGGAGAGTTTGAGTATAAACTTGGAATGGGGCTCTCTTACATGGTAGATGATAGCTGGGAGATTGATGCACACAGCATGTACACATACAGACCAAAAGCAGACAATAGTTACGACTTCGGCAATGAGCTAAGCTTTGATCTCTCAACGACAAAGGCGATTACAAATCAGATAAACATAGGAGTCGAGTATAATTTTATCTACAACACTTCAACAGATATGGGCAGCGACACAAATGCGATGCTCAGATCTATGCTTCCCTTTAAAGCATTCAGCGGAAATGCAGGATATATTACACCACAAATCGAGTTTTTACCATTTGGCAAACCAAAAATCCACTTCGGAGCCGGAATCTCATTTTTGGCAAATTATGATTTAAAAGAGTATCAACCGCTTGAAAAAGAGAGATTTGTCTTTAGAGTGGGATATATATTCTAAGAACTTGATTAAAATCAATGATAATTAATATCAACATTGATACTATTAGAAGATTAACTTTTACGACAAGGAAGAACATAAGATGAGAAGTTTAATATATAGTTTTTTTACACTCCTGTTTTTTTCAGCCGCTCTTAGCGGAGCTGAAAAATTGGACAAAATAGTTATTGCGGGTCCATTCGCTTCTGTTTCACATCCGATTTTGCACATGATAGAGACAAATGCACTTAAAGATGTGGCAAACAAAGTTGAGTTTAGAGTCTGGAAAAACCCAGATGAACTTCGTGCCATGACAATCAAGGGCGATGTAGACTTTTTAGCAGTTCCTACAAATACCGCTGCCATCTTAAACAACAAAGGCGTAGATATAAAACTCATAAACGTCTCTGTATGGGGGATTCTTGGCATGGTCAGTCGTGATAGCGCACTAAAGAGTCTTAAAGATTTTAAAGGCAAAAAAATTGCCATTCCTTTTCGTTCAGATATGCCCGATATTGTCCTAAATCAACTCCTAAGAAAAGAGGGTTTAGACCCTAAAAAAGATTTTGATTTTGTCTATGTGGCAAGTCCGGTAGATGCTATGCAGATGCTCATTATGAGAAGAGTAGACCATGCACTTTTAGCTGAACCTGCTATCTCTATGGCTCTTCGCAAAACAAAATCTTTTCCGATTAGCATCGTAGCACCTGACCTTTACAGAAGCGTAGATCTTCAAGATGAGTGGGCAAAAGCATTTAAAACAAACGGAGATATTCCACAAGCCGGTATGGCGGTTATGGGACATGTAAAAGATGAAAACGTTATAAAAAGATTTCAAGAAGAGTATGCAAAATCTCTTCTTTGGTATAAAGCAAATCCTAAAGAGGCTGCAAAACTGGTTGTAAAAACTCTAAGTATGCTCAATCAAGAGGGTGTAAGCGACTCTATAGAACATGTAAGACTCAAAAACGTACAGGCAAAAGATGCAAAAAAAGAGTTAGAGTTTTTCTTTAATGTTTTAAAAGAGGAAGATCCTAAAAGCATAGGCGATAAACTTCCAAAAGATAGTTTTTACTATGGACTCTAATATATGAAATTTGCACTAAAAATTCTTAAAGATTTTCCTGCATATCTATGGAGCGGATGGGGAGCGGTTGCCTCCATCCTTCTCTTTATCGCTATTTGGGATATGGGCAATCAGATCTACGGAGATTTAGTCCTCCCCTCTCCTCTTGAAACTTTCAAAACACTAAACTTGATGCTACATGACGATAATGTTATAAATGAGATAAAAATAACACTCTACCGCTCCTCAATTGGCTTTAGCATTTCACTTCTTTTTGGTACGGCTCTTGGTCTTTTGGCAGGATTTTTTGCGACCGCTTCCATGATGAGCCGCCCTATCGTGACCATTCTTGTAGGTATGCCGCCTATCGCTTGGATAGTTTTGGCGATGATATGGTTTGGGATGGGTGACGAGACGGTCATCTTTACGGTTATCGTAGCCTCATTTCCGATTATCTTTGTCGGAGCGTTGCAAGGGACACGCACTCTTGATGGGGATTTAAAAGAGATGGCACAGAGTTTTAACTTTCCGTGGCACATGAAATTTCTTGATGTCTACTTTCCACATATCTTCTCTTATGTTTTTCCTGCATGGGTAAGCGCTCTTGGAATGGCATGGAAGATAGTTATCATGGCAGAGCTTTTAGCTACAAGTGACGGCATCGGCGCAACACTGGCAACGGCAAGAAGCCAGCTTGACACGCCTACGGCACTCTCAATTGTCGTTATCATGATAGGTTCGCTTATGTTCATTGAGTACATTATTTTAGAGCCGATTAAGAGAGAGGTTGAACTATGGAGAGATTAGAAGTTAAAAAATTGAACCATCATTTCGGCTTTAGTGAGATTTTAAGAGATATAAATTTTACACTAAACAAAGGCGAAGTTCTATCTATCGTAGGTCCAAGCGGAGGCGGTAAAACAACGCTTCTGCATCTTTGCGCCAATCTTCTTGATGTTGAAGAGGGGAGCGTTATAAACACATTTAAGAGCAGTGCGTTCGCTTTTCAAGAAGCACGTCTGCTTCCATGGAAGAATGTTATCGACAATATCTCTCTGGCACTCATCGCAAAGGGTGAAAAGAAGAGCGAAGCGGTAAAAAAATCACAAGAGATAGCCCTTAGATTTGGGCTTGACGAAGAAGATTTTGAAAAATTTCCAAAAGATTTAAGCGGCGGGATGAAACAGAGAGTCTCTTTTGCAAGAGCTTTGGTGGTTAAACCCTCTCTGCTCTTTTTGGATGAGCCGTTTTCCGCCCTTGATATCGGACTAAAAAAAGAGCTTCAGAGCATTATTATAGATATGATTTCAAAGAAAGAGATAAGCATCCTTTTTATCACGCATGACTTGATGGAGGCGATTCGCCTCAGCGATGAGATGCTTCTGCTCAAAGCCGATCCGGGGCATATAGTAAAAAAATTCAGATTTGATCTTAGACAAAATGAGAGAGATGACAGATATGTTTACGGCAAAAGTGCAGAGATCTTGCAAGATGAAGAGATAATAAGTACATTTGAGCTGGAGCTAAAATAATGAGCAAAACAGAAGAAAAACCACAAGTTTTACATGCGACAAACCACTATCTATACTATCCGGATGAGAAAAATATTCCGCCCCATTTAGCTTACGGCTTTAGACCTATATTTCTGCTTCTTGCTCCATACATGATACTCTCGATGCTCCTATGGGGGCTTCTCTGGAGCGGAGTGCTTCCCATACCTTTTTTAGATAATATCGTTCTCTGGCATGTCTATGAGATGCTTTTTGGGATTTTAACGGCAGGCGCACTGGCGTTTTTATCGACAGGTCTGCCTGAGCTATTTCCCGGAACGGTTCCTCTTGTAGGAAAGAGACTTAAGTATGTGGTAATTCTCTGGATCGCAGGAAGGGTAAGCTTCTGGTTTATAGATATCACGGGCGTCTATCTTGCAGCATTTTTCAACCTCTCTATGCTTGGATGGATTATCTGGTTTGCAAAAAATGCAGTTTTGGACAAACTCCAAAGACATGCCTCTTTAGGCTACACACTTTTAGCTCTCTTTATCATAGAAGCGTGGTTTTTCGCATCAGTTGCAGGGCATGCGACTACACCTGCCATGGATATCCTAAAAGTCGCACTGGGAGCACATGTAGTGTTGATTCTCTTAGCACTTAGACGTGTAAATATGGAAGCCGTAAATGAGCTTATGGAAGATAAAGGGATAGACGATGTCTACATTGCCCGCCCTCCTCTGACAAATCTTGCCGTTTTTTGTGTAGTGGTTTTTAGTGCGGTTGAATTTTTCTATCCGCTAAATTCGGCTCTTGGATGGCTTGGACTTGCATCAGGTGCAGCGATTTTGGCAATTACGGGTGATTACATTTTAAAAGACAAAGTAATACTAAATCAGCCCTATGTTATCTATCTAAGTTTGATTTTCGTTATGTTAGCGGCTGGATATGCACTTATGGGATTGGCTATTTTAGGCGGTGAGATTGCAAATATAAGCCACTTTAGACACTTTACCACAAGCGGCGGATACTCTCTTGCTTATCTTATGGTCATGATTATTATCGGTTGGATACACACGGGACGACATCTTACATCAAATATATATACGCATAGTATGATCGCACTTATCGTAGCCGCTACGCTTATGAGAGGCTTGATTCCGTTTTACGAGGAGTATGCACAACAGCTATACATGTACTCATCTATCGCTTGGACACTGCCGTTTATGATATATATAAAACTGTTTTTTGGATTTTTACTTGTTCCAAGAGCGGATGGGATAAAAGGCTAATGCTCTTGCTTACAAAACCAACTCTGTAAACCTCTCTCTAAATTCACTTTCGTTTGCATAGTTATAAAAAGGAAGTCCAAAAAGTTTGTAGCACGCATTTTCATAAAGTTTAAGCCCGTGTTCGTTGCCATCTTCTAGCACTAAACTATTTTGAGCCGTAAACTTTGTGATATCTTCTAAAAACTCATTTTTCCACTTCTCTGAAGAGTTTTCAAATCCATCTTTTGCATCTTTTGTCCAGTCACCCTTTGGCTCACAAAAAATCTGGTGCATACAATCATTTTTATCTTTTAAAAGCAGTACAAAGTCAGGCTCAAATTTCGCCCCGTCACGCAGTTTGTCAAAACTGTAAATCTCAAATGCTTTTTCGTTGCGTATAAGTTTTACGACTTTGTATTTTGTTTTTAACTTATGGAACACTGTGAGTATAAAATCTGTAAAATGTCTCTCCTCGCTTGTTCCGCCGTGTGATTCAAAAACATACCAATCATCTAAAACATCAATGCGGCTGTTGCTGTCTTTTAATTTTACGGTTTTTTTAGGCGGTATTTTCGCACTTATTCGAACAGGGTAAAATTCACGGCTGCCGATATGCTCTTTTGCATTTTTTACTATCTTGTTTTCAATATCGTCTAAAAGTTCAAGTATATATTTTATCTTGACTTCATCACTAAGCTCAAACTCTTTTGTGGTGTGAAAAGCAAACTCTACACACCCTAAATAGTCATCGCTTGCGATAAACTCACTTATACTTTTGAGATTTACAAAATACCTCTTTAGGCTCTCAAAGTAAAAAAACGGCTTTTTATTTATCGCTACACGCACCAGATTTTTATCGATCTCTTTGATTTTAAATTTTGCTATTTTGCTATGATTTGCCTCTTTTATCTCCTCATCAAACACTTTTAACTCATGTGTTGTGTTATCTATATATCTTTTTTGTGTTTTATAAGAGTTACTGACATAGTCACTAATGCCTTTTATTATGCCTTTGTCTTGCGGTACTTTTTTGTTTACAAAAACTACACCGTTTTTGTAAAGCTCATCTTCTAAAAAGCTCTGTTTTAACTTTAGCTCAACGGTTTTACTCTCATCATCTGCATCATCAAAAAGCCCGATTTTTCTAAGCTCTTTTGTAAGAGAGGCTATGTAGTCACTCTGATTTACGCTGTAAAAGTGCATTTCCTCCAAAACTCTCAAAGGATTCTCAAAATCTTTGTCAAACTTTCTTTTATATCTATCTTCATCTTTATATGCAAAAGGAAAGTATCTCGCCCCTCGCCCGATAAGCTGCGCTTCGCTAATGGTACTTTTTGTATTTTTTTGCATCTCATCAAGTTTGACGATATCAAAGAGATTTAAAACATCCCAACCCTCATTTAAAATATCTACAGCAAAAATGGCTCTTATTTTATTTTTTGAATCTTCAAGAGAGTTGAGATATGCTAGTTTTTCATCTTTATCTTTTACTTTTGAGTGGATAACCAAGCAGTTTGATTTTTCAAAACCGTATTTGATATTTTGCACAAAACCTTTTTTATCACTCACTATTTTTTCTAACTCTTTTATGGCTTTTATCTCTGAAATTTTAAAAATCTTATCAATATCTTTTACACTCAACTCCTCTATAAGTTTTACAAACATATCAAACACCGCATCGATATTTTCGGTATTTTTTACGGTTTTAAACATGATGACTGGTTTTATACTCAGATTTAGCTCTCTTTGAGCGATGAGTCGTCTATATTCGCTTACCATCACCGCCGATAAAATCCGTTTTTTATCATCTAAGTTATCGCTTATGAGTTTTATATCTTTGGAGTATCTATCCTCTTTAAACTTTACGAGCGGATAGTCTGTGATAATTTTATCTCTGTATTTTGCGCCTATCTTTTTGTCTTCCAAATCCTGCGTAGCGGTAAATTCGAGCAAAATATTCTCTTTGTTGGTGTTTAAAAGATTTTTTGTCGTCTGCTCCCAGTTTTGCTCCGTCTCTTTTTCGGTTTTAGTATTTGCGTTTAAGTGGTGCGCTTCATCGGCTATGAGTACAAGCCTCTTATCTTTAAAGTCGGCGTATGTGATGGAGTTCTCTTTTACGGTAGTCTCCAAATCGCTATGCAGTTTGTTTATGGTCGTAAAGAGGATATTTATATCATCGCTTTTTGAGCTGTCAAATGTATCGTCTATGAGATTTATTGCTACTTCTTGATTGTTTATGAGAATTTTTTCTTTGAAAAGATACTTTGATGAGTATTTGTTTACAAGATTTGCTTTTGTTTTTGTGATGATGTTGTTTGTGTTTACAAAAAATATAAAATCTCTATAACCATTCTCGTAAAGATACAAAATTGATGAGGCGATGATGTTCGTTTTGCCACTCCCCGTTGCCATATGGAAAAGAAGGTGTTTGTTTGGTGTGTCTTTATATTTTTTATTTATATCCATAAAATAGATAAAATTTTCCAAAGCTTTTGTTTGATACTCTCGTAAAGGCTGTTTTATATTTTCGGTTATAGAAGAGGGGATACTTATATAGTTTCCTTCCTCTTCTCTACCTTCTATTTTTGCTTCAATCTCTTGATAAAGTAAATTACTCATTTTCAAGGCTACTTGTGCTAGTTTTGGCATAAAACTTTTTGTTGAGTGTTATCTCTTCTTTTGACGTGCCGTACTCTTTATCTTCTATCTCTGCAAACGGTAGATAGTACATGTTGGAGTTGAGTTTGCCTATTTCGGCATCTTTGAAAGTATCGATTTGTTTGAGTTCGGCATAGATGAAACT
>MICC01000107.1:0-7267 GCA_001829715.1 Sulfurimonas sp. RIFOXYB12_FULL_35_9 | reverse complement strand
TTATACCGCCTTGTTCGCCCTCTATAACTTTTTTCATCCTCTCAACTGCGATATCTTCGATGTAGTCCATCTGCTCAATACCGATATAACGGCGGTTCATTTTATGAGCAACTGCACATGTTGTACCGCTTCCTAGATGATAGTCAAGAATAATTTCGCCTTCATTTGTAACTAAATTTAAAATTCTTTCAATTAATTTTTCAGGTTTTTTACCTGCTTTTAGTTTCACACCACCTTCATTAGCTATCCCATCCCACCCTATATCTGCCCATATAGAACCAACTTCTCGTAATTTGACAACTTGCCCTTTACTGTTTTTGTATGCTGAGTTTTTCAAGTGATTTACAAGTTCATTTTTATGATAAAAATTTGTAGTTAGAGAGCCTTTATTCTTTCCGCTTTTTGGATAATATTCAATTGAATAGAATGCACCATCTTTATTTGTTGCACTAACAACTTTGTGTCTTATTGATGATTGTGCATCTTGCGTTCTATAGATTTTTTCAAAATATTTAACATAAACATCCTTCTCGTCACATTTTTCTTCTTTTGCAATTTGCTTGATAGTTCTTATTTCGTAATTAGTGTGTTTGTAAACTATAATTTCTTCACCGCTCCCAGCTAGTATTTTAGTATAATGTATTTTTGCCCCTTCATTTAACAAAATCATATCATATTCATATTTTTTTCCAAGTCTTTGTTTATCCTCAATCAAGTGGTTTAACTGCACTTCACTATAAATTTTTTTTGGACTATAATTTGTAATATCTTTACAATAAAAAGTTAAGTATTCAGCGTGTTTTTTTAATTTTTTATCTTCTCCACCTCCGCTTGCACCAGAACTTGTTTTAGCTTGAACAACTATTGTACTGAGATAGTTTTCTGAAAAAAACACTTCATCCATAAGAACTTTTAAATATGCCTGTTCATTATCATCACATTGTATAAAAATTACGCCATTAGAAGATAGTAAAGTTTTTGCAACTTCAAGCCTATTTTTCATAAAAGTGAGCCAAGTTGAATGGTTAAATCTGTCGTTGTATTTGAAACTGTCATTTCCAGTATTGTAGGGCGGGTCGATGTAGATGAGTTTTACTTTCCCTGCATATTTTTTCTTTAAACTATGAAGTGCTATAAGATTGTTTCCTTTTATGATTAGGTTGTCGTTTTCGGTTATCTCCGTTGGCGTGGATTGCTCTACTGCAAGGGGCGAGGCTAAAGCCTCACTTCCGGATGTAACCGTGACTTTAGTCGGGGCTTTAAGCGAAAACTTTTTTATATTTGTAAGTGCTTTTGGCTCAAAAAGTCTGTCTATCTCTTCACGGCTTAATATCTCGTTATAAAAAACTTCATTTTTTTTATCATCATCCTTGCTCTGTCCGCCCTCTAAGATGCAGTCTTTATGAGGCCATGCAAGCACAACATCGTCAAACTTTTTGATAAAGTTGTCTTTTCTGATAAGCCCGATTTTGTTTGTGTAGCTCGTATATGAGTTTTTGGAAAACTCGTTCATGGTAAAAAACTCTATAAGCTTGTTTTGGTTTAGCACATAAATATCTTCTACTTTTGTAAAAAACTGCTCTTTTGCTTTTGTATCACGCAGAAGCAATTTCACTAAATCTGTATCAATATCTTCTATTGCTTGAAGTACATTAAGCACAAAAATATTTCCATCCTTATCGCAAAATTTTTCACTCTTTTTTAGTAACTCTTGCATGTGTTGGATTATTTTTAAAGACATAATTTCCCTCTTTTTACTTTTAAAAAAGTAAATGATACCTATATAAAATTAAAAGAGAGGGATATTTTCTCTTGTTTTTTAAAAAAGGAGGGTTATTTGGGCTTGTTGTAACATCAAGGGAAGTTTTGTAATTTTTGCTTAAAAAAGGTAAAAATAATGACTCAGCGAGATATGGCAGGATTTTTGGATATCGATGTAAAAACTATTAGAAATTGGAGAAAAAATAAACCACATTTATACGAAATAATCATAAAAGGTTTTGCATTTGACGAGATAGTTGAATCTTCAAAAGAATCTTATGAAAAAGCACTCTCAATAAAAGAGAAGTTTGAGTTGAAAGATAAACTTAAATAAAAATACAACCCATAATACATTAAATCCAAATTTTACCGATTTAGCTTCAAATATAAAGTTTTAAAAAAGGCATATTGTTATGATAAACAGTTCATATCAGCTTGACGCTTATAGATCTCATGATCTAAGTATATATATGCGTACTTCAAGCGGTGATACTATAAGTATGGATTTTTCAAACAAAAGCGCACTCTCTTTAAGCCTAGAGCAAAACAAGAGCGGCGCTAAGGGTGATTTTTCATTTTCATCGATGCAAGAATTTAACTTCTCCATGGACTCAAACGGTATAGACGCTCAAGATAAAAAAGAGATAGAAGCATTTATGAAAACGGCTCAGCCTTACATAGACTCTTTTTTAAAAGAACTAAAAGAAGATGCCCCAAAATCTCCTATAAATAAAATAGCAAGAGATATAGCAAGTGAATTTGCTCCTATGAAGCAAAAAGACGAAGATACGAAAAACTTTACAAAGTCTAGTATTGTGGATATGTTTGACAGATCTATAAAAAATATGCAAACTCCTAAAAAAGAGATGCAAGATATGCAAGAAGTTACTAAAACACTTTTTGAAGATGCCAAAACACTTCTAGAAAAAACACTAAAAGCATTTGAAGATTTTAATAAAAATATCTACGCTTAAAAATTAAGAGTTTATCAAATCCGTCGGACGACCAAAGTAGTAACCTTGGAACTCGTCCACACCGTACTCCTTTAGCAGTTCAAATATCTCTTCGTTTTCTACATACTCCGCAACCGTCGTAATATTTAGCTCATGTGCAAATCTTACGATGCTTTGAACCAAAATTTTTGAGTCGTTATCACTCAATATATTTTGTATAAGTGAACCGTCAATCTTTATGTAGTCTGGTTTTAGTTCTAGTATGTGAGCATAGTTTGCATAGCCGCTTCCAAAATCGTCTATCGCAATCAAAACACCCATCGCTCTTAATTTTTTAACGACCTTTGCTAGTCTGTCAAAATTTTCTATACCCTCTTGCTCTGTAATCTCAACTACAATCTTTTGTGGTGAATCAAACTTCTCGATTGCACCCATAAGCGCATTCATAATAGATGGATTGAAAAAATCATTCGGCAGGAAATTTAGAGAAATTTTCTCATCTCTGTTTATAAAAAAAGCCAAACTTTTCTCCAACATCTCTTGTGCTATTTTTATATACAATCCGCTGTTTATGGATATATCTAAAAACTCAGACGGATATAAGACTCTCTTCTCTCCTTCATCAAACTCAATAATTCTGACTAAAGCCTCATACTTTAAAATCTTGCCGTCTCTATCCGAAATAGATTGAAAAAACGGAACTACATTTTTATGTTCAAGTGCATGACGAATAGTTCTCTTAACCTTCATAACTATTTGAGACTGCTCTTTAGTATCTACATTCTGGGAGTACATAACATAAGTTAAAGACTGCTTTTTCGCTTTTTTAATTGCCATTTGAGCATCTTCCAGCGAGTGTGAATGATCAAACGCGATCCCTGAGTAGATCTCAATACCGATATTTTCATCTATTCCATGAACAAATATTTTTAATGAATTTATTGTTTTATGAAGCTCTTCAATCAATACAAAATATCTCTCTTCATCAAAAATATCTTCTCTCTTTAAGAGAACATACTCATCTGAAGAGATTCGGTATGTATCAAGAGCATTTTTTTGTGCAAAATCGCTAAAAGCATCAGCTACTTGAATAAGAATCTCATTCCCGACATCAACGCCGTAAAGTTCATTGATAAGGCTGAACTCCTTGATATTGCTCAATATAAGCACTCTGCTCTCTTTTGAGTTAATAGCGTCATTTAGCGCATGTCTGTTTAGTAGACCTGTTAAGTGGTCGGTGTAGACCTGTTTTGAAAAGTATTTAAACATTTTTTCAAATCCAAGATGATGTATAATCCCCAAAACAGACATCATTGCCATAATAATAAAAAAGAGGCGATACATAAACTCCGTATCTTTCTTAGCCACCAAAGACATGTCAAAACCGACAACCAAATATCCTAAGGTTTCAGAGAGGTGGTTTTTTAGAGGAATATTCATATCCACCTTGTAGGAATCTGAGCTACTATGCTCTTGGAGAGAAAAATATTTTTTTAAATTTTTATTATCTTCTATCAAAAGATAGTTATCGTTTATGGGAATTACGTTTTTATTTAACATAATATCTATGAGTGATTTGTCTATAACAACACCTGCATCCGTCTTAAAAACTGTATTTAAATCTTTTAAGAGTGCGGATGGAGAGATTCCAAGTTCAACATTTCCGACATATACGCTGTTGTAAAATATAGGTTTTGTGATACGGTAAGTCATCTCAAGATTACCTACTTCAAAACCGCTAAATGAACGTTGATATTTGTCAGTATCAAGGATTAACGTTCTTTTTTTATTGAGATAATCTCCAAAATATTCCATCTGATGTGCGCGAAAAAGAGTCAAACCCTCTTTTGAACGGAAAGTGAGAATGTCAACTCCGCTTTGGATTGATTTTATATCACTGTAATAGTGCATAACTACAGATTTTATCTGTTCGTAATTCTGTTCTGCAACGGCTTTTTGCAAACTATTTTCAGCAACTAAATGATCAAGTACATACTCAAGAGATCTTGCGCTGTTTCGCAAATTTATATCAAAAAGCCTCTCCGTGCTACTAGATATTCTTTGAAATTGCTCTTGAATCGCATTTTTAAACTGATACTCTAAAAACAGGTACAACACACCCCATGACAACACTAAAATAATTGAAGTTAGTACAAGAGTATCCCGTTTTGTTTTACTAGGAAGATCCATATATTTTTTATCCATTTTTATTTATTCTTGCTCAATTGTACCTTTTTCATCTTGAAATAATAATTTTTAGAATTCTTGATTTGTTTCACAATAGTTTCACAAACTTTTGCTATAATGTTTACCCATATTTTAGAAGGATTTTAGTTGTGATAAAAATTTTATTTCTCTCTATCTCTCTGGGTCTTTTTTTGCTAAATGCCAAAGAGTTAACACTAAATGAGTGTATCGACAAAGCAGTAAAAAATCATCCTGATATCAAAAGATTGTCACTTGGCGTCTCTAAAAGCGGCTCTTCTTTGAAGATTGCAAAAGCCGACTATATGCCGCAGATAAATATCGGTGCGCAGTATAATCCGCTCAGCACTTTTACTCTGCAGCAAAACGGTCAATTTAATACGACAAAAGAAGAGAGCTGGCAGGTTGATGCTACTTTAAATCAAAAAATATATGACTTTTCAAAAACATCTTCAACCATAAAAGCGTATGAAAAAGATGAAAATATTGCAGATCTTTCGTTAAATGATGCAAAAGCACTTCTAATCTACAATGTAAAAAATCTCTACAATACGGCAGTTGTTCAGACAAAAGCTATTGAGGTAAGAAAAAAAGATCTTCATTTAAAAGAAGAGCTTTACAAACAAGCTGAAGAACTTGTAAAACAGGGACTAAAAACAACTGCTGATGCTTCAAGCATACAAAGTGCTCTCTATATTGCCGAAGACAATCTTGCAATCTCAAACGCAGATTTGTATAAAGCATTTAAAACACTATCTCTTTACATGGGAGAAGAGATAGGTGCAGATACGGTTTTAGAAGAAACCCTTTCTTTGCAGGAAAATCAACCAAAAGAGAGCAAAGACTTGCTTCTTAAAAATACGATAGAACAAAATTTTGCACTAAAGAGTTCTATTGAAGAGATAGAGAAAAACAGTTTTATATATGATGCCACAAAAGCGCAAAACTACGGCTCGATAGATGCTGTCGCATCATATTCGCACCAAAACAACATTAATGAGTATGACATGTCGCTCATCGGAGTAACATTTAAAGTTCCTCTCTACAGCGGCGGCAGAATAGATGCACAAACACAACAAGCACATATCGCAAAAGAGATTGCAAAAGAGTCGTACAACTCTAAAAAACTTCTTATTCAAGAAGAGCTTGAGGGTCTGCTTATAGATCTTCAAAGATATAAACATACGCTAAGGGCAAAAGAGTCTTTGATAAATTCTTCAAAAGCAACGAAAGAGATAGTTGAAGCAAGATACAAAGAGGGGCTTGCAACTTATGTGGAGATTCTTGATGCAGCTTCTACACATCTATATGCAGAATTAGGGTTAATTGAAGCAAAATTTGCCATAAATAAAATCACAAACCGTTTAGAGTATTTACAAGGAGAAAAAAAATGAAGACATGGATCAAATACACACTAATTGTACTTTTTATCGCTATCGGCGGAGCTATTTTTTACAACAAAGTTTATGTTGTAAAATCAACATTTGCCACTATAAAACCGACAAAGGGAGATCTTGATGTCACTATCCGCGGCATCGGAAATGTGGATGCAAAAAACATCTACACCATAACGGCACAAACCGGCGGAAAGATAGAAGAGATCTATTTTGACGAGGGAATGTGGGTTAAAAAAGGGGATCTCCTTTTGAGCATAGATCCGGTTGACACTCCAATACTCCTTGATGAAGCAAAGTTGGCGCTTAAAAAAGCACACCATGAAGCGGAGGCGACTGCAAGCAATTTAGAGAGCGTAGAGGCTCAAAAGACGCTTTTGCAGGCAACTTATAACCGTTATGAAAAACTAAGAGAGCAAAAATTTGCTTCAGAGGCGGAGTATGACAAAGCAAAAAGTGACCTGCAAAATATAAACGCACAAATCAACGCTTCAAAATCACAAATAGCTTCTGCCGCATCCGAGCAGTTACGACTTAAAAAGAGCATAGAGGCGATTGAAACCAAACTGGGCAGACTAAAAATCTACTCTCCTATTGATGGCTATATAGCTTCAAAAGAGGCAGAAAAGGCAGCGTATGTATTGCCCTCGATTACTATTTTTAAAATCGTAGATCCAAAAACTTTATGGGTGAAAACAAATATTGACGAGAGGCTTGCAAATCAGGTTAAGGTCATGCAAAAGGCAACCATAAAACTAAGGTCAAAGCCGAATGAAAAAACCATAGGAACACTCCAGAGAGTAGTCGCAATGAGCAACGCCGTCACTTTAGAGCGAGAGGTAAACATAGGTTTTGATGTTACTCCTGAGACGTTTTACATAACCGAGCAAGCCGAAGTAAACATTGAAGTGGCACAGCATGAAAATGTCTTGAAAATCCCTCTCAAACTCCTAG
>MICC01000106.1 GCA_001829715.1 Sulfurimonas sp. RIFOXYB12_FULL_35_9 | reverse complement strand
TACGATGAAGAGGGTTACATCACTATCACCGGAAGAACGGATGATGTCATCAATGTTTCAGGGCACAGAATGGGTACGGCTGAAGTTGAAGCAGCTATCAAAAAACATCCAAATGTAGCAGAAGTTGCAGTTGTAGGAAAACCTCATGAAATCAAAGGTGAAGGCATCTTTGCTTACATCGTTTTAAAATCAGACAGCGGCGTAGCAGATGAAGTCGAAGAGGTAAAAGCTATCAACAAAGTTATCCAAAAAGAGATAGGAAACATCGCTCTTTGTGATGATGTAGTATTTGTTCCGGGCTTACCGAAAACTCGCTCAGGAAAAATCATGAGAAGAATTCTTCGTTCAATCGCAAAAGGCGAAGAGATCACTCAAGATATATCAACACTTGAAGATCCGAGCATTGTTGCAGCCATTGCTTCTACTGTTCAATCTTGTAAATTATAGAACTTTAATACAGAGTGGAAATATCCACTCTGTATTTACCTCCCAAAAATGCTACAATTTCATTCAAAATACAATTCAAAAGAGAAGCAATGCAACTTTGTGTAGCCCTTGATTTACCTACAAAAGAAGAAAACTTAGATCTGATTCATAAAATAAAAGATTACCCCGTATGGCTAAAAGTCGGTCTTCGTTCTTACATCCGTGACGGCGAAGAGTTTTTAAAAGATATCAAAAAAATCAATCCAGATTTTAAGATATTTTTGGACTTAAAACTCTATGACATACCAAATACTATGGCTGATGCCGCTGAATCTATAATGGGTTTAGGTGTTGACATGTTTAATGTTCATGCAAGTGCAGGAAAACGAGCTATGAAAGAGGTTATGGAGAGGCTCTCATGCTATGAAAACCGCCCAATCGTTCTAGCTGTTACTGCTCTTACATCTTTTAATGAAGATGAGTTTAATAATGTATATGGAAGCTCTATAGCGCAAAAAGCAGATCAATTTGCGAAAGATGCACATGAGAGCGGACTTGACGGTGTTGTCTGTTCAGCTTACGAGAGCGCATCTATAAAAAATATAACAGATAAAAGCTTTATGTCTCTTACTCCAGGAATCCGCCCTTTTGGCGAAGATGCAGGTGATCAGCAAAGAGTTGCAGACGTAGCATTTGCAAAGAGTGCGCATGTAGACTTCATAGTTGTAGGTCGTCCTATCTACAACTCTAAAAATCCTGCCGAAGTAGTTCAAAAAATATTAGAACAAATTTAAAATAATATACAGCTCAAAACCTTTTTTAAGCTGTATATTATGTATATATGATTATAATCTCGGTCTTCAAACGGACGAGTGGGTGAGCGGCTGAAACCACATCCCTGCTAAGGATGCGTATGGGTAACTGTACCGAGGGTTCAAATCCCTCCTCGTCCACCACCAGAAGGCACTTTTGGAACCTTTTTAATCAATCTTAAATTTTAAACTGTCACCGAAACTGTCACTAAAGATTTCTAAATTAGTATCAATCTTTAGATGATTTTCTTTAATAAATCCTGCATATCTAGTCATAATCATTTGTGGTGATGTATGTCCTACGATTGCAGCAATGTCCATAATTCTAAACTTACCCCTGTTTAACATTGCCGTTATAAAAGTGTGTCTAGTGTTATAGATAGTTCTATAAGGTATATTGCAAATTTTTAATAACTCTCTCCAGCGATATCTAAAAAAAGAAACATCATCTATATTTGTACCGTTTTGGTTAAATAGATATAAAGACTTAGAACTTTGTTTTATCTGTTCTCGCAGAAAAGGTTTAACACTCTCAAACATCGGAATATCTCTTATGCTCCCTATTGTTTTGGGCGAAGTTATATTTCCTCTTGAAATAGAACGCTTAATTGATATTTTATCTGATAAAATATCGCCGTGCATAAGTCCTAATATCTCTCCGCTTCGCATACCTGTATAAAAAGCTATACCGAGATAGTTCATAAGCATATTATCTGCATTTTTTAAGACCAGTGATATTTCATCAGTCGAAAATGGATTTATAGCTTCTTTAGCTTCTTTTGAAAATATGATATCTTTTGCTACATTTTTAGAAATCAGCTCACTATCTAGTGCAATATCTAAAACGCCTTTAATACAAGTGAGATACTTCTTTTTGCTGTCGTTTTTTATATCTCCTAGAGAGAATAAAAAGTCTTTTACCAGCTACCTATTGATTTTAGAGACTTCAAAATCTCCAAAATACTGAACAACTTTGCGATAAATTGGTAATCTGTTTAAAAAACCTTTATCTGCATCATGCTCAGTTAAATATTTTTGAAAAAAACATGAAAACTTCTTGCTCTCAAATTTTTGCAAAGATAGTTCATTCTGTTTTTTAGAAATCCAAGCAGGCAGATATTTTGTCTGCATGTATTTTAAAGGTTTCTCAGTCTTTAAAACTTTAGTGCTTTCTTCTTTTGTTTCAACACTCCCATCTTCAAAGAACAGTTGATATCTAATATACCAATGTTTTCTACTGCCTCTATCCAAAATCGAGGCTTTTAAATCAATCACTTTTTTATCTCCTTTCTTAGGAGATTTCACACCGTCTACAATTAACGACATAATTTTAGCCTATTTTCTATCTAGCAAAGACTTAAGCTCATCATCAATTTGATTACCTCTTATCCAATTTTCTAATGCTTCAATATCCCACAGCACGGCTTTTTTTGTTTTTGACGAGGTCGGCGGAATAAAATAGTGAACTTTTTCTATAAATTCCTTTCCCATTCTTTGGCAAAAATAATCGGTGCTTAAATCAAATATAGTTGGTAGATTTTTAGTTTGTATGTATTTTTTCATTTTGTATTTCCTCACAAAATTGGCATTTGTATTTTTTCAAATGCACTTATCGGGCCAGTGTAATTTTGATTAAGAGAGAATTTCCAACCACTGTTTGCCAAAATTGATTGTGTTACTGTAACACCTGAATTTTCCCGTGGGAAATTTTGAGAAGCAACTAATACATTTCGGTTCTCGGAGTTATCCGACTTATCGGAAATTACATCCAACCCCTCATAAAGCCCTATATTAGAGGTTCTCGGAGTTATCGGACTTATCGGAGCAGTATTTGCGATATCTTCGTATATAGTCTCTACGGCTCGTGATTTTGTAGAGGTGGTAGTTTCTATTAGAGAGTATAGCTTTTGATTGTTTCTATCGCCTCTTTCAAATTTCCATAATTTACCCTCATTGTTTTTGATAACTTTTGCCGCTTTCTCTTTATCATATCCAAGATCTGTAAGATTTTTTGACAACTCACTCCACATAGGTTTATTGCGTGATGATTTTAAGAACTCTACAGTCTCTTCTATCATCTCGTCCATCTCTTTAGTCTGTTTTGCATAGCTAAGATCTAGTTTTGTAAGAGTATGATTATGAGCGTTATAACTAAATGCTATTTCTTGCAGATCGCCTGCTCTAGCTTTGAACAGTTTTAGTATCAAAGCATTCTTGTCATCATTTCGCTTGAGAGTAAATGCATTTGATGTGTCCTCTTCAAATGCAGAAGAGCCTGCGTAATCACTTGTAAAATCTTTTTGAGCTTTATTCTGATGATGAAGAAATACCACGGTAGCACCGTTATTTCTCAATGTTCTAAGTATCTCCATCACTGGTGATACATCTTTGTTTTTATCTCTATCTCCGGAGATAAAGTTTTTGATACTGTCAAAGACAATTAGAGAATCTGTTAAATCTTTTTTTTTTAAAGCATTTATGATCTGCCAAAGTTCACTTTTGCCAAGTCCTACAAAGTATCTAAACTTTGTGCCGTGCTGTTTTTTTAGATGATGGATATTTCTGTCTTTCAAAGTAGATTTACTGTTATCCCCGTCTATGTAATAGACCTGTTCTATATTTTTTTGCATTAACATCATATTTGCAGCTGCAACACTTAATAGACTTTTACCTGTTCCTGGGCGAGCTGAAATCATTGTTATTTCATTTTTAACTAGAAAATTATCCATTAGATACTCAAATTTGACATTTTCAATTTCATCAAAAACTATATCAAATTTATCAAAAATATCATTACAAGCTTTGTCGTCTATACTTTTAAGCTTAGCAAATCCATCAACGCTCTCAAGCTCATCTTTGAGTGTATTTAGTTTGTCAATGAGTTTTACATCAAACTTTTGCTGCAGCTCAAGAGAAGTAAGATGTGTTTGCCTTGCGATACTGTCTTTTTTAAGCTCTTTGACATATGAGAAAAGATTTGCTTGCGAAATAGCATTGGCAGCTAAAATCTGCAACATGGTATCATCATCTACTTTAGGAAACTTACGCTTTATAAACTCTTCATCTATCGGCAGATCTTGTTTGTTTAGTTTAAGCATTGCATCGTAGATGAGCTGATGCATCGGAAGATAAAAATCTTCTACATGTAATATTTTTGAAATATCTTGCAGTGCTTGCGGCTCAAAAAGTATCGAGCTTAAAATGCTTTTTTCTATGTTTGTATTATAATTTTGTTGATTCATTTGTTGATTCCTTCTGAAGAAATAAGGTTTATGTTAGATGATATTGTTTGAGTCCTGCGATTCCTTCAAATAGGTACAGTTGAGGGCTTTTCAAAGTTTTTTTAGTCTTTTTTTTATATCTATTGCCTACCCGTACTTTGTTTTCATCTTCAAAAGGCGTGACTTCCACATAGAAGTTGTACAAATTACTAAAAGACAGGCTCAGAGAAGATTCGTTTTCTTCTTCAAATTCGTAAAAATCTTCTTTATCTTCAAATTGAAATTCGTTATCAGTATTGTAGATTGTAGGGGCGTTTTGTTGTGCGCTGCGGTAAATACTTTGGCATAAATCAAAAAAGCTTTTTTTGTCGTTATTCTCAATAAAAAACCTAGTTTTAGCTAAAACTGCATTCTTAAAATGGCGTGCATTAGCACTTTGATAGCCCGTCAAAATGCCCTGACAAAGTGCTCTTATGTCATTCTCTCCACCACTAAACCATGTGTATTTGGCGTTTCCGAAGAGGCGAAATGCTTCGCAGAGCGAGGTTCTTGAGGATGATGTGTCATGAGCAAAGTCCTCGACTATCGATGAAAGAGGCTTTTCCTCATTTGAAAACTTGTTTTTTATCAAGCTTAAAATTAGCTTGTTTTGGTTAAAATCCACACTTGATGGAAGCATTTCTTATCTCCTTGTTGGTTGGATTTGCGTTTTTATAAATTTTTGTATTTGTATTGTAGGATATTTCTTAATAATAAGTCAAGAAACTTCCTGTTTTTTAATATTCTTTTAGGATTAATGTATAATGATTGGTGATAGACTTAAGGAATTTAGAGTAGCCATTGGTTTAAGTGTTGCTAAATTTGCATCTCAGATTGGCGTCAAAGATTATAAAATTAGAGACTGTGAAGCCGGTAAACAAAGGTTTGATGATGAACTATTAACATCTATTACTAATAAATTTGACATCAATCTAAAATGGCTTCTCACTGGTAATGGTGACATGTTTGATATCGCAATAAGCAATTCAAATTCTATTCCTAGAAATATAAATATGCTTGTAGAAAAAGCTGTGGTGTTAAATCCTGATGCCTTACAAAATACTCTTGTTGAATTCATAATTGAAAGCTCTGTGAAACAAAAGCTTAGAAGCTATGATAAGTCAATTCCTTTTGCAAAATATTTATTTTGGAATAGGTATGATACTGTTGCTAGTTATAGATTTATGCAACAGCTTTTGAAAAAAATACAGAAGAATACTGATTTGAATAATATACAAATGGAAAATTCTAAACAAGTACTACAAAAAGCGCTTGAAGAGTATGATCTTGGAATCGCAGAGTTTTTAAAAAACTCTTTACAAGAAAAAGACAAAGCTACAACTTTCAAGCTTATTGAATCATTGAATGATTGGGATGCTTACTGCATTTTAAAAGATATAGATTTGGCGATAGATGCTTTTGAAGATTCTATTAACTGGTTGAGTTTTAAGCTCCCTATTTTGAAATTAAAAAATAAAGAATAACGCTTTAAGAATAAGGCATTTATCTAAAAGTTTTTACCCAATTAAGTAGTTTTAATTTATCATAAATAACTCTTGATATATTGGGATATTTTTTTTCAATAAACATCCCATCTAGCTTACCTTTTTCTCTCCATGTTTTCATTGTGTGTGGATTAACTTCAAGCAGCAGAGCTGCTTGCCTTTCACTAATAAATTCTTTTTCCATATGTAAAACCTTTAAACGTTTATTTATCTAATTCAAATTTCTATTTTTAGATAAGATGACCTTTTTTACTGATTCCTGTTCGTTTCTCTTTTAGTTCCTTGATTGCCCGATTACATCTTGAAATATTTAAAATTGAGCCTGCAATCATTAACCCAATCGCCAGTGTTCCGACTGTCGAAATTAAAAGAGGATTATTTGCCGGAATAACGATAAACACCTCGACGACAAGCAAAAAAATGCCGCTCATTACAAAAACCCAAGTAGGCGCCCTTAATATATTTTTCATGTTGTGTTGTCCTTTTCTCTTATTCATAATTTTTGTCATCTGAAAATCACATTGACTTATTAAAATTAAATCATTATAATTTTATTTGCGATCAAAAATTTGTTTATAAATTCGATGGAGTGGCAACAGCTCAAGGGATTAATTACCCCTTGAGCTTTTTTTTTGCCCTCCAAAGAATTTATAAACGGGGGTTCTTTATGGATAAGCTTTTGATCGCAATCTTGCTTATGTGCGTTTTTGCACCGTTACTTAGGTAACGCCAAGGGGTTTTTACCCCTTGCCCCCTAAAAACTCTCATCATCAATACTTCAACAATAAATTTTTAAATAACTTTTTTCCCGCGGGAAATTTTATTGTTCATTTTGCTTCATCTCTGCAACTGCCTCAGAAATTGTTTTGACACTTTTTTCTGCTTTTTGAACTTTATCCTGCAAAACTTGTTTTTCTCTTCTTGCATCATCATTCTGTATTGGAGCTTGAGCAACTTCACTCTGCGCTATTGGTTGTGGTTGTTTTTCTCTATGTTGTATAACTTGTGATAGTTGCTTTTCTGCTGTATCGTTCATTTCATCACGTTTTGGATGCATTTTTTCCCAAGTTTGCAAATCTTTTAATTCTTGAGTCGAAAACTGGTCAAGCTTTTCAGTATTGATTCTAGTATCAGCTGCGGAGCTTGCCGGTATCTTTGTACCTACAAGCCCATCTTTTTGTGCTTTATCGTGCGTTGCCTCGATTTTCTCATAATCTTTATTTTCAATTTTATTAATCATTTTATCAAACTCGCCCTCAAGTCCTATAGCTTTTGCAGTGCTATCAAGAATCGGATTTTGTTTGAGTGTACCCCAAACTCCGACTTCATCCTTCGCATGATAAAAATTCGCTTGTATCCTATCTTTGCCGTCATCGATTTCATCTTTTGTATCTACTTTATTTCGTTGCGTGAAGTGCTGCATATCGCCGCTTGCATCTGCTTGTTTTTCTTCATGCGCTTGATGATATCTCTTTGTTATACCGTCGTTGATATTTGCCATATCAGAGTTGTTTTTTGGTACATTGCTTGTGTTTTTAATAACATCCGGAACTATGGCTTCAACTCTTTTTTCAACATCCGTTGATTCAGTTTTATATTGCTCTTTTTGTAGCTTGAATTTGTTTTCAGATTTGCCGATAACATCTTGAGCTTTTTGCACTTCATGCATGTCTAAATTAAGATTATTGCCGCTAGCTGCTTCAAAAGCTCTTGTTGTTTCGTCAGCATGCCTTCTATCTCGCATTTGTTCTACTGCAATCTTACCCGCACCTAATAAATCTGTTTCTTTGATTTTTGAGAGTTCAGGGCTGTTATCGATATAGCTATTTAGGGCATCAGGAAGTAAATCATGTGTTACTGCTAGACCTTGGCGTGATGTAATATTATGAAGCTTGGTAATTGATTCGGAATCGTTCCACGATCTCACATAGTTATCAGCTTTTGCAAGAGTATCAGAATCGTTAAATCCACCTGTTTTTTGAGCTTGTTTCGCAAGTCCGATAGATAGATTTTCGCTCTCGTTGATAGAGTTAGTAAGATTTTTTGAAAAAGTATCGCCGAATGTTTTAGCATCATCACCGCTTATGACAGTGCTAAAATCTTTTCCATCAGCTGTCTTACCCGTTACTGTGTAGCCTGTATTCACGCTGCCTTTTGCCGATAATCCCGTGAGGAGAGAAACTCCATCTGGTGATCCGACTGTAAGATTTACATTGCCGCCTGCGCTTGCGCTACTATCACTTGAAAAGTTAAATTTATGCCCATTGCTTGACATCTCTTTTAATGAGTTTGTGATACTTTCTTGCGTTACTTTAGTAAGAGCCTCTCCAGTTCCATACCCCCATGTATTTGTATCTGAGAATGTATTTGTATCAATATTCATGCCGCCTGCACTTGATCCCTTCGTCAAGCTGTGAGCAAAGCTTGAATTAAATGCGTTGCTATTTTGCGCAAGTTCTTGACGAGTTGTACCTGTGCTTGCAGAGATATCGTTTACGAGACCTGCAGCAATTGTGGAATCTTTTACCGAAGTGATTTTCTCACCTTTAGCATCGGCAGTAATTTGACCTAATCCTGCGGAGTCAGATGTCTGTGTTCCAATTCCTTGAGCATTTGTTATTTTTGTTCTCATGGAACCGTCTTTGGCAACATGCGAGCCTCTCCAAGAATCGTTTCCGAGATAGTCGTGTGTACCATGCATGTCCGTCGCACTAAACTTCCCGAGAGAACTGTTCCCTACGCTTATGTTTCCGCTTGCAGTTTGCGCAGCGGCAGACGATGCAGCACTACTTGCAACCGCTCCAGCACCGCTAAAGAAGCTGACAAATCCGTTTTCGGATTTTTTAGCGATTGAATATGCCAAAACAGGAATCATCGTGCCAACATATCCGATTAAAGCTATTAAAAGTGCTAAATCCTTGTGCATCGTGTGGGTTCTGAAAAAAGTGATACCGCCGTCAAGTTGCGGCCAAATCAATTGAGACTCTATCACAATAAAAGTCATAGCATTTAGTATGATGGCAAGCGGAGTCCAAAGCACCATAGTAAAAAGCAGGGTAAAGCCCATTTTAATATGTCCTAAATCGCCGTATATCACGGATAATAAAACAAGTAGTATAAAAATACCAAGTACAAGAACCGTTAAAATTGCCTTGTAAAGCGGCAGGTTTTTTTGAGCCATTTGCCCCATAGCCGTCAAGGTTTGTTGCTGATTTGCTTCCGCTGCCGCATTTGCATATGCTAATGCCTGCGCATCTCCACCAGTCACAAGTGCGATTGCCTTGATGCCATCTTTTGTCATGTTGATGAGAGTTTGTTGCATCAAATAATCTTTTGAATTTTTAGAAATTCCAAACATAAGTTGTGATGTTGCTGCCATTCCGCTTTGGTATTTATCTTGACTTATTCCCATTTCTTTAGCCAAAAGAGGCTCTAATATATCAATTTTTTGTCTGACATCAGTATCAACCATTAAATCCCAGGCTTCGTGGCATTGCATATCTGCTCCGTTTGGATTTGCAGCACTATAATAAGGTGTAAGGTAGCCTGTCACACGCAAATCTGCCTTCAAAAAAGTGCTGAAACTTATCACATCTGATGCCATTTCATTCATGCTTATTGCCGAGAGGACGCAGTTGTTGATGTATTCATTAAAGCTTCTCGTAGTGTAGCCGTCTGCAGCTACAAGCGATTTTACATTTAACGGTGCCGACATCGTGAAGCCTAACCCGACTTCAGTATAGTCAAGCGAATGCGGAGTGGCGAACGCAGTTTGAAATCCATGTGCCAAGTTTCTTTCAAGATTTGTAAACAAGGAGAAAGTTTCGCCGATTCCTATCGGAACATTGTTGACTACGAAAGTTTGTCCGGTTACTTCATCCTCCACGATGTATCGCTTTGTGGAGGATGAGAAAAGCCCCATAATAATGGTAATTGTGAACAGATATTTACCCATCGCAACCGCCATATCGGAACTACCCGCACCGCTTGCAGTATTTTTTATCATCAGTAAAAGCCCACCGACGGCAACGGCTGATTTGAAAATATAATCATCCTGAGACAAAATCGTTACGCCTTGAAGCACTTTATAAAATAATTCGCCATAACCCCATGTATAAATGGATGGATCTGCACCAAATAAACTTCCAGGCAATAAGACAAATAATAAAAACCATTTTTTCATGTTTACTCCTTTGTATAATTCAAAATTCAAAATTCTACATTCCCATACCAGAGCTTCTTAGCTGCTCTTTTTCAATACTTATATCTTCCAATGCTTTTTCTTGCAGAGCCGCATCTTTAACTTTTTGGTTTTCTTCACTTTGTTGTTCATCTTTTTGAGTTTGCATTTTAAACTCATCAAAAAGTGGCTCATCATCTTTGAGTTGTAATGTTTTAAAAATCTCAAGCTTCATTTCTAATCTCTCTTGAGTATCAGTATCTAAATTACTGTTTTTAAGCTCAATCGCCGCTGTTCTAAAATTCCCATTTTCTATTAAAGTTTCTATTAAAGTTTCTATTTTTGTTTCAGTCGCAGTTTCTAGCTCTTCTTTAAAAAACTTACTTTCTAATATCAATTCTTTTTGCAGATCTAGTTCTATGCTCTCAAATCGTGCTTCGATTGCAGCATTTATTTTTAATTCTATGCTACGCATATCATGCTCTTCAACACCTTGTTCTACTAAATTCATAGCTCTAAACACATCATTTTGGGCAACTGCATTCTCTATCTCATCAATTTTAACTTCGTACTCTCTTGTTTGTTCTAATTGCTCTTTGAAGCTATCAACAAAACCTATCATCCTTGAGTTTCTATTTTCTAATTCTTTATCATTTGTGCCATCGTGTTTCTCCATGAGCTTATCAAATTGCTTTTCTATTATCAAATCAGCCATAGCTCTATATTTTTCATCTTGGTAGCTTAGTCCTTGGCTTTTTAGTTCGTTTGCCATACCTAAAGGAGTATCCAATCCAAACTTTTGTATGTTTTCTTCAAACTGTAAATGAGTATGCTCCTTTACCATTACCTCAAGGTAGTCTTTGCTTTTTATATCTAATGCAGCGGCGTATAGATCTATCTTTATCTGTTTTTCAACTAAGCTCTCTTGAGGGAACTCTTTTTCATGCTTTTGGTCAAGCAGCTCAAGAGTGTCTATATCTTTTTTATAAGCGGCAAACATCTCTGCTCTTGTTAAATCTCTAAAATAATTCTCTTGCTGCTCACTTGAGAGTTTTGATGTGTCAATACTAAGCAGGTGCTCTGTCGGATTTAGATTTGCGGAGTTGAAGGCAGTACCATTATCACTTATATACTTTCCGACTTCAAGCGTATTCATTTTGCTAAAATCAAGATCTTTATATAGTTTATCTGCTATTTTTTGAGCAAAGTTCATCTGTTTATCGCTTACTTGTGGTTTAGCTAGTTTGTAATTATCTAAATTTTCTTGCTTCCATTCATTTAGGTTTATATTGCCAAATCCTCTAAATTCATCAGTTTTTTTGAAGTTGATAATTTGCTGTTTAGTTTCTATCTTTTCAATGCTAAACTCTTTTTGCAAATCCTCTCTTTTAAAGCCTGCGTTTTCAAGTGCACTAACTGCTACTTGTTTGTCTTTATCTACTACATGGCTAATTCTCTCTATCTTATCTTTTTGTTCCGGAGTAAACTCAGGACTTTGGATAGCGTTTGTTAAAAGAGTGTCAAACTTTTGTTCATTAGCTCCTTGCTCAAGCTTGATGCCGTCTAACTCTATCTTTTTTTCATCAGTAGAAAAATATTTTGTATCAATTCCATATTTTTTTAAAGATGATTCCGTAATATCATCATAAGCTTTTATTTTCTCTCTCAAGCCGTCAAGCCGCTCTATATTTGTTTTTTTCTCTTCTTTGGATATCTCATGTGACTTAGCTGCTTTTTGAAAGTACTTGATTCGAGATTCTACAACATCAACAAGAGCTTTTCTTGTATCGTTTGCAAAAATCATTTTATCAAGCTTGTAGTGATTGTTTAGTGTAATACCGTCTATCCTTTTTTGCGGTATCTCAAAAGGTTTATCTACTCTTGTATTTAAGTGTTCAAACCTACTATAAAGCTCTTTTGAAATTCTAGGCTCATTTTCACTATTCCACTCTTTGATTTTTTCTTTGTTCTGCGTAAACCACTTGTTTATGGTAGTATCATCCTTGAGATGTTTTGAAGAGAGTTCAAGCCCTTTATCGGTAGCTATTTTATCTGCCAAAAAGAGTTTTTGATTATTATCAATAAATGTTTTAAATTGTTCTACATCTTTTGGAACTTCGCCTAAATCATATTTTTGCGAAAGAGCTATAGAATCTTTATAATATTTTGTAAAAGTATCAGCATATCTGTTCTTCGCATTTGTCATAAATTCATTGTATTTATCTGCGTGTTCTTCGAAAAAGCCTTTGATTTTATCTGCTGAGTTCAAAGTCTTTTCATTTATAGGCAATTTATAAGCAGACGCAATTTTTTTTATTAGGTATATATTTTGATTTGCAAATTTGCTTGTAGGCATATCGCCTGTAAAGCCTGCTATCTGTTTTGCTTCACTAAAGTAAGATTTGTCTTTGTAAGAAATTTCGTATCTATCTGATTTATCTCCGGCAAGCTGTTTTGTGTTTTCGTAAAATCTCATCTTAAGTTCAAAAAGCTCATCTTTGAACATCTTTACACCCTCACCGCCAACATCTTTAGTCGTGAGAATTATATGTGCGTGTGGATTGTCCGTATTTCTATGTATGGCAAATGTATAATCAAAGTTTTTATGAAAATCTTGAGAAAATGTGTTAACCGTTTTAGTTATTACTTTTGAAAATTCCTCATTTGTCATTTTTATATGAGAGTTTGGAGAAAAAACCAGCCTGCGCTCACCAGTGATATCTTGCATCGTCGATTTTGCCTGAAAATCAGAAATTTCATTTCCGCTTCTATCGTATAAAATGCCACCTGAGCCTTTTACTTCATCCCTGGACATGTAGTCGATATGTTTCTGCGCTCTTAGTGCTGTAACTTCGCTAGATTCATCTTTAAAAGCACCGTCTCTCATAATGTAGTCTATAGCTTTAGTCGCTCTTATAGAAGCTCCCTTACCGACTGTGTATGCTGACTTGAAGAAGTTATCCGCTCCGGTCATTTTTACTATTGCAAAATTTGCGATAACAGGTGATGCAGCAAACGATGAAGAACTAGAAGCTGCAGCAGAACTTGATATTGTTGTGCTATCTGATGAAGTTTGTACTTTTGCAGCTGCAGGAGTTGATGCAGCCACATCAGCAGTTGATATATTTTTAAAAGATGCATTTTGAGTAGATGACTGCGAGCTAGTGTTTGTACTCGAGGAAGTACTCCCCGATAAACTACTGCTTAATTTGTAATTATTATCACTATTAGTATCTGTACTTAAATCTATGCTCGTGTTAACGACACTGGCATGTGCTTGTTTAAATTTTGGAACATTTTCAAAAACTAAATCTTCATCAACTTCATCATCAGAGTTTCTTTTTTTTCTTTGCTTTTCTCGGACATTCCAAAGTAATAATTCTTCTTGATTCATCATTACACCTTAGTTTATGCTGCAAGTTTCGATTTCCGGTAAATCATCTTGAATTTCCGTTTTTTCGTCTGCATCTGACACATCATAATAATTTTCCAACTCTTCTTTTATATCTTTTAGTTCCGCTTTTAATAAAAGATTTTGTTTCTCTTTTTGCGAAATAGTGCTTTGATAAATAGTTATAAGTTGCTGATTGTTTTTTAGTGCAATTTGCAATTTGATTCTCTCAAAAATTAGAAAAGCTATGACATTTCCAAAAATCAATCCCTCAAAAATATAATTAATCATCATGTCATTGAAGAGCCAAAAATATATATAAAATAATCCTTTTCCGATAATCGGAATCTGGTAGAGCATCGTTGCAAAGTCTTCACTAAAAATTCCAAAAGCAAGTGGTGTTACGATGTAAATTATATGAAGCACAAGTATAAAAAATACCGTTGCAATAAATTTAAAATTTAAAATATTCGCAAGATTTGAAAATATTTTTTGCATTTTATTTCTCTATTACATTGTCAAAAAATGTTTTATTATTTTTTGGTTGCAGCGAATCTACTTCATGATTATTTGTTAATTTTTTTGCTTCCGAAACATAAACAGAGATTTTTTTGTCTTTTGCTTCTTGTGTCACATTTTCGCTAAAATCATTTCTGATTTTTAATTTTAACAGATGAAAGTTTGTTAAAGCGTATAACAAAATCCGCGTGAGAATTTTAATTATCCGTTCATTACTTCTGTCAAGATTTTCATTCATGTTCTGTTCCATTTTTTCAAGCCGTTTTATAATCTTTTCCTTTTTTTTTTTTGATTCGTTGAAGTGTTCGACTATAATATTTCTTACATATTCGCTCTTAGAAGTATTGTTTGCTGCGCATATTTTGTTTAGAGTATCCTCTAACTCTTTGGGTACCCGCATAGTTAATTTTTTTTCCATTTGTATCTCCTCTTTTTCTTTTGTATATTCATATTTCGACAGAATTTATTTTTACCGCTAAAGCGGCTTCCATAGCTCTTATAAAGAGCAAGGCAAGTTAAAACGGTATGCTTAAATGTCGGCTTTTTTGTCTTACATTTTTTTGATACTTTCGTTATTTCGGACTTTATCCAGTGGTACATTTAGTACTACATTTTGTAGAACACATTATTTTATTTATATCATAGTGTTGATAGCTCTCCTGCAGTTCGTTTGCCCTATTTGTCAACTCTACAATAAGCTTATTCGCTGCTTCTCGAATTGCATTTGCTTTTAATCTCAAATGTTTTGCAGTGATTAATTCGTCCTTTGCCTCTTCTTCAGCTATTAAAATTGAGAGTGCATCGTCAAAATGCATAAGGTTGTCAAGAAGGAGACTATTTTTATAAACGGTAATAGAATTTTTGTATCTTTTGTCAAAAAGATTTTTAAAATTATTGACAATTCTTGAAATTATTTTATTGATAAGTTCGATATTTCCCATATCGTTATTAATAAATTTTGAGTTTTTTTCAATTGACTTTTCAATATGATTTTGAGTTGTATCGACGACAAAACCATAAAGTTCATCAAACAAATCATATTCGATTATAAATTTATAGTTTCTGCATTTTCGTAAAATTTTTGCAACATCATCTTTTGCAAATTCATAAAAAAGACTTTCACTAATTTCTTTTAAACAATCGTTTATAAGTATTTCGACAAAATCTGTCGTTTCCTAAATCCTAATTATTCCTACTTTGTTAATGATGAATTCCGCAAAAAAAAACAATGTAAAACTAGTTGGTAAACTAGATGGTCCAACGATTATATTCGCTCATGGATTTGGAACTGACCAAAATGCTTGGACGAAAGTATCAGAAGCTTTTCTGGATAATTACAGAATAATACTTTTTGATAATGTTGGGGGCGGAGCTTCAGACCCAGAAGCTTTTAGTCCTAATAAATACGATAGCCTAAAGGCTTATGTTGATGACCTTATTGATATTTGTATTGACTATGATGTGAAAGATGCCATTATGATTGGGCATTCGGTTAGTGGAATGATTGGTTTATTGACCGCCATCCAAAGACCAGAATTTTTCTCGAAATTGATATTAGTGGGTGCTTCGCCGAGGTATCTAAATGATGTTGACTACTTTGGTGGTTTTGAGCAACAAGATTTAGATGCTTTATTCGATACCATGGCGAATAATTATTTTGCATGGGTTAGTGGTTTTTCTGCCGCTGCAATGGCAAACCCCGAAAACCCACATTTAGCAGAAAACTTTGCTAGTACGTTGAATGCCATCAGACCAGACATTGCACAGTCGGTTGCAAGAGTAATTTTTCAGTCGGATTATCGAAACGAATTAACAAAATTGGATAAGCCCACTTTACTTATCCAAGCGAAGGAAGATATTGCCGTACCTTTAGACGTAGCACAATATCTGCATAAACACGTTGCTAACAGTAAGCTAGAAGTCGTAAATGCTTATGGTCATTTCCCCCACATGAGTGCACCAGATGAGATTATCAATTCAGTAAAAAACTTTATTTAATCATTTTGGATAAGCAAAAACACATCGACTGGACTTACGAGGCAGTTAACTTTTTAATAGGTCTTTATCCCATTAAAAAAGAAAAAGATTTCCAAGTTATTTATACTCGTACAACAAATCTTATCAAACAACATGCTCACGCAAAAGCCGCTGCTTTTGTAAGAATGGAAGATAAGCTTACCCTTAGAAAACATGCTAATACTTCCGAACATTTTCTGAATAGTTTTAGTAATGCAACATTGGTATTAACGCTATTAGAAAAAAATCAAATTGTTTTTGATACTGATAACGCTTTTCCGAAAGAAGAGGGAGAGGAAATCGTGTTTATTCCCTTGAATGAATCAGGTTTTGTAGGTGCTGTGATATTATTGATTGATAAAGACCTAAAATCTGAGGAACTATTAAAGTTTTTAGAATATGCTTTAATCGGACTGAAAGAGACTGCCTTTATTATTCAAAATTACTTTTTAATTGAAGAACTCACTACTCGTTTCAATGCTATTCTTGAAACCATTCCTCAAGGAATTGTATTTGTTGATGATGTTGGAAAAGGTGGCTGGGTAAATAGCCAAGCGGCTGAGATTCTGGATATTCCTAAAGAAAGAAATCATCCTGTTGCCATTGCTGAGGCGATGCAGCAATTAAGGAATACTGCTGCCAACAAAGAAGAAATTATTCAGGAAGGAATAAGGCTGTTTAAAACTCCGGGGCAAAAGATTCATCATTGGAAATGGATTTTTGGAAATCCTATTACTTCGGTGTTGAGTGTATCCTGTGTGCCAACGATTTCTGAGAATATTAAAGGACGTTTATGGGTATTTACAGATGTTACTTTTCAGCATTTGGCAAATGAACAATTGTATGAACTGAATACAGAATTAGCAGAAAAAAGAAGAATTGCTGACGACCAAAATAAAGCAAAGTCTGATTTTCTTGCCAATATGAGTCATGAAATTCGGACACCCATGAATGGCGTAATTGGAATGGCAAGTTTACTGACCAATACCGAACTCAGTGAAGAACAAATTGATTATGTAGAAACGATTCGTATCAGTGGCGAAGCCCTCATTACGATTATTAATGATATTCTTGATTTTTCTAAAATTGAATCTGGTAAAATTGAGTTAGAAAACAAACCATTCTACATTAACAATGTCATTGAAGAAACCTATGATTTACTGTCTGTCAACGCCAATAATAAAGGGCTTGATTTACTCTATTTCATCGAACCAACCGTGCCATTGGAAATAGAAGGCGATATTACCAGACTCAGACAAATCATGATTAATCTGGTAAGTAATGGCATAAAGTTTACCGAAAAAGGCGAAATACAAGTAAACGTTAAAAATTTAGGACTAGAAGAAGACGATTTCTATAAATTAGAATTTACCGTGAAAGATACTGGAATCGGTATTCCTAAAGAGAAGTATTATAGGCTGTTCGAAAG
>MICC01000105.1 GCA_001829715.1 Sulfurimonas sp. RIFOXYB12_FULL_35_9 | reverse complement strand
AACAGTTTTACGAAGCACTCTTAGGTCGCTCTTCGGATGAAATCGGAAAAGCTTACTGGGTTGATGCCATAAATGCAGGTATGACGTTTGAACAGGCAGTTGAAGGTTTTATAGACTCTGTTGAGCTTAGTGGGATTTATCAAAGTAAAGAAGACTGGAATTTTTCATTATAAATTTCTTTAGTATTCTTCGTACTTTCACTGCATGCGGTGAAAGTACCTTTTTAACTTCTAAAAAATATTTACGCCCGTAGTAAATGACAAAAAAAATAGCTCTGAAAAAGAACAAGCCAGAGAAGATATATAGCTTGTACGGTTGTGTATAATATCAAGCAAAAACGATAATAAAAAACAAGAGAGCATAATGAATGTATTTAAAATATTTAAAAATATCAATGTACATTATGCCGTACTCCTTTTAACACCATTCTCTTCTCTCTATTGTGGAGATTTATTTTTAGATGCCCTCCAAAAAACTACACCCATCGGATATGTAAAAACAATGTATGTACATGATGATAGAGCAGCTCCAAAACTTGACCAATCAACCTTTGGAGTTGGTGGAAAAGTCGGCATAGAATCAGGAGATTGGTATGGGCTAAAAGTTAAAGTTGCCTACTACATAACAAGCGATTTAGGCATGAGAGACTCGAATCCAAAAAAAGTAGATGCTTACATGTTTGATGTAGACAAAAGACCTTACTCCATTCTCGGTGAAGCCTCTTTGGAGTACAAAAACAACAACTCTGCTTTTACAGCAGGACGACAAGAGATAGATACGCCAATCGTATCGACTTACGATTATAGGATTATCCCAAATCTTTTTGAGGCTTATACTTTTACAAACAAAGATATCTCACATGTTACGATTACTTTATCTTACATCACAAAAATGTCCGGACTTGATGGGCTGGTCAGTTTTAAGCATTTCGAGAGTATGTCGGCACAAACTTATACCTCCTTAGCCATGCGTGATTTACAAACGATAGACGCAAACAGTGGAGATACTCTTGATATATCAAAAATATCGGGAAAACATGGTGTTTGGATGAGCGGGTTTGTATATGAAGACAAGTTTAAGTTTCAAGCGTGGAACTACTACTGCAAAGATGTCATGGATGAATTTTATATCGATTTAGCATATCCTTATGAGATAAACTCAGACTTGATGGCAACTTTGGAAGCACAAGGGTATGCCGTGAGAGAGGTAGGTAAATTTAAAGATTTTCTTCATACTCTTAATATCAATGGCAGCTATGAACTCTTTGGAACGAAACTCTCTCTTGAGAGCAAAAATATTGGCTTAAGTACTTCACTCGCATATAACTTTTTTACAGGTGATGCCAAAACAATTACCGCCTTTGGAAATTGGGGCGGATATCCTGAATATGTTGCTATACCATATATGTTTGCACAAGATAACTCTCTCTCAGCGATTGGCAAAAGTAAAATGGGAAAGATAAATTTTAAATATGATTTACAAAAAATGGGACTAAAAAATCAAACTTTAATCGCAGGATATGCAATAATTGATTTGGATGAAAAAATCATGCCACAAAGTGATATTGATGTGATAAATTTTATCTATAAAGCTAAATCAGGCAAGGCTTTAACTCTCAAAACGCAGTATGAACTTAGAGAGTCAAAAAACTACCGTTATACAAACGATATACTTACACTCTCTGCAACCTATGCTTTTTAATGCTCTCTTATCTTTCTAGCTTCTGAAAAATATGGCAATTCTATAAAATTGTTTCTCAAAAAGTTAGATATGGCAAGGACTTTAACTTGGTACTTTACTAAATCTTTCAACAATAAATTTTTAATTTGGAGTATAATAGTCCAATAACACAAAAGGGGACAGTGTGAAAATTTTAATTTCAGCAGTGCTGGCGTTATTTTTAGTAGGGTGTAGTAGTGAAAGTAAGCAAGAAGCTAAAGAGGTCGCAACCCAGACAAAAGAGAGTGTGACTCAAAGTGTAAAAGAGGCAAAGTCTGAGACTGTGCAAAAAGCTCAGGAAATTAAATCTGATGTTAGTGCAAAAGTCGAAGAGGTAAAAAAGGAAGTTGCTACAAAGGTAGAAGATGTAAAGCAGGCAGTTTCAACGCAAACTAGTGCAAGCACACTATATCAGACTTGTGCAGGGTGTCATGGTCTGGATGCTTCCAAAGCGGCTCTTGGTAAATCTCAAATCATAAAAGGTTGGGATGTCAAAAAAATTGCAGATGCACTCCATGGATATAAAGCCGGAACTTACGGTAGAGACATGAAAGGCTTAATGGCTGGACAAACATCTAAATTAAGTGATGAAGATATAAAAATTCTCTCGGAATATATCTCAAAACTATAATAAAAATGGCATACGGAATCTAGCCGTATGCCAAATCTACAGAACTTTTTTTTTATCTTCCTCTTTTGTGCATATATTTGAAGATAAAGAAATAGTGTTTTTGTGTATCGTCATTACAATATTTTTACTCTAAATCTTCCTTAGGGGCACAGAAGTAGTAGCCTTGTGAATACTCTATGCCGAGTTCTTTAACAATATTGAAAATCTCTTCGTATTCAACAAACTCCGCTATTGTTTTCATTCCGAGTTTTTTAGAAAATTCCACAATAGTAGAGACAACAAGATATGCATTTTCATCATTATGGATATTTTTTATAAGTGAACCGTCTATTTTTAAATAGTCTGCTTTAAGTTTTATAAGATACTCAAAGTTGCTATAACCAGTACCAAAATCATCTATTGCAATCTTGCAGTTATATTTTTTAACATCATCTATAAAACGAATCACTCCTTCAAAGTTGACGATATACTCAGACTCTAGTATTTCAAATACAACCTTTGAACCAATATTATATTTTTCCAACATACTTAAGATGAATTCTGTTACATCTGCTTCAAGAATATCGTTAATAGATAAATTTATAGAGAACTCGGCATCTCTGTTTTGAAACATCTCAAATGCTTGTACAATAACAGCTTTTGTGATATCAAAATATTGTCTTGTCTTTTTTGCAACTTCTAAGAAAAAGAACGGAGAGATGATTTCCTCGCCGTCTCTCATCCGCACTAAACACTCATATTTTTCATACACTAGATTTGAGTTGTTTACGATAGGCTGATAAAAGGCTATGATATCGTTGTTTTTAATAGCATCGGAGAGTTTTTTTGCCCAGTGCATATTATCTTCATAGACTTTATTGAGAGATTTTGATTCGTTATAGAGTAGAAAATCTATATTTTTGCTTCTTGCCGTGCTCAGTGCCATGTTGGCGGCGGATAGAAGATGCTCTTTATCCTCAAATGAGATGCCGCCGCTACATGAGATGAGAAGCTCTTTATTTTGTATACTGAATTTTTCTTTTATGCTGTCTATAATTTTTTTTACTAGAAGAGTAAAGAGTTCTTTAAAAAATTTATCTGCTAAAATCGCAAACTCATCTCCTTGAAGTCTATAAAATTTAAACCCTTTCTCTTGGGATATAAGTTCATAAATCTTATTTGCAACAGAAATTATGACAAGATTTCCAAATTCATGCCCGTAAAAATCATTAATCTGTCTAAAATTGTCCAAGTTGAAAATCGCAATGTATGGAGACTCTGCATTTTCTATATCCAAATTGAGTTGAAACCTGTTTGCATACCCAGTGAGTAGGTCGGTATATGCGATTTTTTCTATCTCTATTTTTTGTTCGATTATCAGAGTGATATCGTTTCTTATAATAAAATACTCTATAACATTACCATCT
>MICC01000104.1:61181-80374 GCA_001829715.1 Sulfurimonas sp. RIFOXYB12_FULL_35_9 | reverse complement strand
CTTTCACGATATGGCGTGATCCACATTTTCTACATTCCATACCTTCGATAAGCAAATAGAATACCTAATTAGTCAGTGCCGTAAAAGAGGCGTTTGGGATGAAAAAGAAATTTTTGGTTATAGTTTTATTTGTAAGTTTTAGCGTAACTGGTCTATTTGCAAATCCTGTAAAAGATTTTGCGGAAGCAATTGCTTACGGTATATATCAACTTGCTTGGCCTAGTGCTACTTATAAAAATGTAGAGGTAGAAGATTTTAAAAGTGATGGCTCGTCAAAACAGATTATTTTAAAGTTTAACGGCAATAGCAATCAGAGTGTGTGTATGGTAGGAGATTGTCCGCTATGGTTTAAGCTAAAAATTAATACTGATCAAGAATTTCACATACAAAGCATGTCTTTAATGGAACATAATGCTATTTTACAGCCACCTTTTAAAACATCAGGTGCTATTGCACAAGCCGTAGCCAATGCAAATTCAAAGTAAATTTGCTACATTAAGTAAGTGGTTTTTTTGAAATAATATTGCTAAATAAATAGGTGCGAAAATTTCGCTTGATACAGTTTCTCTTTTCATGTGAGTGGGAAGAGAAAAATAGGGTTATTTAAAAAGGGTGTAAAAAGGGTAAAAAGGGTGCCATAAAAAGGGTGCCAGACACCATTTTATGTTTAGACAGTTATGCTATTCAATCACTTTTAGCTATGCTTATATTAATTTTTTTCGTTCCCACTCTCCCGAGTGGTAACGTTCCAGATAAATTAATGTTAGCCGCATTTTTATGTTTATATTTTTGATATAATGCTATTAAAAGTACTATTAAGGATATGATTATGATAATAAGTGCAAATGATGTCAAAACCAAAGGCGTATCTCTGTTTACAGACTTATTAAGTAAATTTGATGAGTTGGTTATCAATGTCAGAGGCAAAAATAAGTTTATCGTACTTGATATTGAAAGATACAAAGAACTAAGAGCGAATGAGCTTGATTTAGCATATTTGCAAACTATGCAAGAAGTCAAAGAAGGTAAATATAAATCCCAAACCGCAAAAGAACACCTTGCTGAGTTGACGAATGAGTTATAAGCTACTTATAACCGACTCATATCTTAAAAAACTAAAAAAGTTCCTCAAAAATCATCCAGATATATTTGATAGATATGCAAAAACTATAGAGATTTTAGAAACAAATCCCTATCATCCATCATTAAGACTTCACAAACTGCAAGGTAAGCTTTGTGATTTTCATTCAGTTTCAATTAACATGAATTACAGAGTCATAATAGACTTCATTATACGAGATAATGAGATCATACCTGTAGATATTGGAACTCATGATGATGTGTATTAAAATCTAGAAAACAAATGGATGTAGCAAAGTTAGATGATAACGGAAAATGCCCAAGCTGCGGTTAAGGTGGCAAGGAAACGGGGATTTATCCCCGTCTTGCTGTGAGTGGCAAGGTTAAAACCTTGCTTCCGTTTTAAGTGGTATCTTAGTGTAAACAATAAACAAATTTACCCAAAAGCTAAACACAAGGGGCGAAGACAAATCTTCGCTTCCGTTTTTCTACTCTCTCGGAAACGAGGTTTTAACCTCGTCTTGCTGTGAGTGGCAAGGTTAAAACCTTGCTTCCTTACTTACTCTTTTGAGATCTGACCTCATTGCTTTTTCATCCACTGTTTTTTTGTGCAATTAGACTTAAGCTCGAAAGATTTGAATATTCACAAGAGTCATTTCTACTACCAATATAATGATTCCATTTATTAATAAGATATAAAGAAAGTTGATTAGTTATAACATGTAATGTATATATACATCTATTTTGATAGACTGAAATCTGTGAAAGATAATAAATACAAGGGGTAGTTATGAATAGATTAAAAATGACAAGTGCTATAGTTGTTGCAATGGCGGTTTTTGTGGGATGTACTGCAAAAGAGCCTACTACTGGTGATTTTATGCGTATGCATGCAGCAGATGAAAAAGCAATGGGGTTGGACCAAAAAGAGATAGCTAAAAATTGGGACAAGGGTTTAGCATTAAAAAAATCAGGTGAGAAATTAGTCAAGCATGGTGAAGAACTGATTAAGTCAGGAGAGCAAGATATTATGACAGGTAAACATGAGATTGAACAGGGGAATAAAGATATTATCGATGGAACAAAACTTTCTGATGAGAGTGAACGTGTTTTTCACGAAAAATACCCAGATTTAAAACTCCAAATTAAATAGATGAGGGGTTTCCCCTCTCTACCTCAACCATTCGTAAATTATTTTAAGTAAAACTCGCATGTTGGCGTTTGCCGCTTTTGTATAACTACTTTTGATGACTAAGCAGGCATATTGCCGGCTACTTAATATAGTTAAATAAACTTATTAAAGTTAAGCGCTAGGCAAGGATAAATCCTTGCTTCCCGTCTACATGTTACCTCGGAAGCAATCGTTGATACTTCATCAAGTTTTAGTCTTTGAGCGCTTTATTTACATATCATCTAGGAAGCGAGGTTTTAACCTCGTCAATGGGCTAAGCCAAAGCATAGCTGTTATGCAACTTAATTTAAAATTGCAGATACAAAAGATTTGGTAGTAAAGTTCGATAGAAGAGGAAAAGTGATTTCTTATACCTTCAACACAACGGCACAATCACCGGATCAATAATTCAAAAATAGGGACTTTGCCCTATTTTATTTTGCCTTCTCAATCACATCGGCTCTTGGATATGTGAAAGTAGACTCTCTGAAAACTACGATTTTATCCTCATGTCCAACTGCGTATGCACGAATCGTAATCGGTATAATCGTGTCGTGTCTCGGGTCGTTTGCCAGCATATCATACGTTCTAAGCACTACAATTTTTTTCTTTTTTACATCCGGCGTAACGTCAAAAGGTTCAGTTGGTTTAGTAATCTCAATTCTTCCTTTTAAATCTTTTGGCATGATAACTTCAAAGTAAAAATCCATCTTATCATTTTGTGTATTTTGAACTAAAAACTCATAAGCATTATCAACGATTACTTTGCCATCCGCACTTTTAGAGACAGAATAAAGACGGTTTTCTTTGTTGATGTTTAAAAGCATATGCTCTTTTTTGCTTCCCATCATAACTATTCCTATTGCTAAACCTACAAGCAAAATCATATATGCAACTATTTTAGGGCGAAAATATTGTGTTTTCCCTTTTTTATCAATAATCTCATATTCACTTGACCATGTAACAAGCGAAGGTTTGCCTAGTTTGCCCATAACCACCGTACATGCATCCACACACTCCAAGCAGTTGATACACTCAAGCTGAAGCCCTTTTCGGATGTCAATGTGCGTCGGACAAACGGTTACACAACTCTCACATGCCGTACACTCTGCATGCGGCTCGACTGCTTGAAGATCCTTTTGTTTTGTAAATGTCTTTACTTTATGTTCATCATAAATATGTCCGCCTCTATTTGTATTATAAAGTGCCATAACGGTATTTTCATCATATAAAACCGACTGGACTCTTGAGTAAGGACAAACATATATACAGTAATCTTCTTGCAAAAATACTATGTCGTAAATAAGAAAAAGTGCCAAGAAAAAGATTGTTCCAAATAGAATCATATGCTCAAGAGGATTTGCCAAATAGCTGAAAAAATCTTCAGGCGGAACAAAATACCACATCAAATTTGAGCTTGCTATAAGTGAAAGCAGAATCCATAAAGTAACGGCAACACCTTTTTTAATTCTATTTTCAGAAAGACTCATATCTGGCTCTTGCTGTTTGTTTTTGATTCTTTTTCTTAAGCCTAAAAGTTTTGTTTCTATCAAGTCACGATAAATAACGCGAAAAATAGTCTGAGGGCAAATCCAGCCGCAAAAAACGCGTCCACCCATAACAGTCATTCCGAAAATACCTAAAAAAAGTATCATAAGTAAAAATGGCATAAGGTAAAGCTCTTGCATATCAAACTGCACAAATCCAAGATGAAGCTTAAGTTTATCAAAACTTAGTAGAAAAAAGTGGCTCCCATCTATCTGTATCCACGGCAAAACCAAAGCCGTAACTGTTAAAAAAGTAAAGAAAAAATATCTCTTATACCTCCATGGAGTCGGTAACTTTATACCAACGCTGCTCTCACTCATGTCCACTCCTTTGACACTATTTTGACAAATTATATCAAAATATTTTTTAATCTATTGTTATAATTATTATAATCATTTGGTATTTTACCAATGAAAATGGGTAAAAGCCTCTTTTATGCTCATTTTTGATAAAATTTACCTAATTTACATATGAAGAAGAATTTTCATGACAACAAAAGAGTATATCTTAAAAACTATAAAAAATAGACCGCTTATCATTGACGGTGCTATGGGGACACAGCTTCAGCAAAGGGATGAAAAAATTCCAAAAGAGGCTTGGGAAGGCAATGAGGGGTGTAATGAGCTATTAAATGTTACATGTCCTGAGGTTTTAAATGAAATTTTCCATGCATATTTAACTGCAGGTGCAGATTTTATTACTACAAACACTTTTGGCTCATTTAGCTGGGTTTTAGATGAGTACAATATCGGAAATCGTGCATATGAACTGACTCGTGCCGGAGCTAAACTTGTAAAAGACGAGTGTGCCAAATTTTCAACTCCGGAGCATCCGAGATTTTGTTTAGGCTCTATCGGACCGGGAACAAAATTACCCTCTTTAGGACATATCGACTACGATGAGATGTATGAGGGATATACGGAGTTTTGTTTAGCTCTTATTGACGGCGGAGTAGATGTTTTCTTGCTTGAGACATGTCAAGATCCTCTGCAGATAAAAGCCGCTCTTCATGCATGCCAAGAAGCAAACCGACAAAGATGCGTTGAAATTCCTATCATGGTCTCGGTCACGATAGAGCTAAGCGGAACTATGCTTATCGGAACGGATGCTTCAACTATTGCGACCATTCTTGAACCTTTTGATATTTTAAGTCTCGGTTTTAACTGCGGAACAGGACCTGAACAGGTTTTAAAACATGTAAAAACGCTGAGCGAAATCTGGGGCAAACCTATAAGCGTACATGCAAATGCAGGACTTCCTCAAAATCGTGGCGGTTACACATACTACCCTATGGGGCCTGATGAGTTTGCAGATAAGCAGGAAGAGTTTTTAAAGTATGACGGTGTGAGCTTTTTAGGCGGATGCTGCGGAACAACGCCTCAGCATATCCGTGCACTTGTTAACCGAGTTAGCAGCTTGTCTCCAAAAATACCAAGCGGAAAACAGGAGAATGCGTTAGCTTCACTTTTCTCCAGCGTGCCGCTTATGCAAAAACCTGCTCCGCTTCTTATAGGAGAGCGTTCAAATGCAACAGGTTCAAAAGCTTTTAGAGAACTTTTGCTTGCCGAGGATTACGAAGGAACAATCAGTGTTGCACAACAGCAGGTAAGAGTCGGCGCACATGTACTTGATGTCAGTGTCGGCTTTGCAGGGCGTGACGAGACAAAAGATATGAAGAGCGTTATGGATCTCTATGCTCAGAAGATAGCTCTTCCGCTTATGCCGGACTCTACACAGACTGCAGCGCTTGAGAGAGCTTTAAAATGTATCGGAGGCAAACCTATCATAAACTCCGTGAATCTTGAAGACGGTATAGATAAGTTTAATACCGTCTGCTCCTTAGCTAAAAAATTTGGAGCAGCCCTCGTCTGTCTTACCATAGATGAAATCGGGATGGCAAAAACTGTTGAGAGAAAGCTTGAAGTAGCTGAGCGGATTTATGAACTCGCAACCAAAGAGCATGGCATAAAGCCTGAAGATCTTGTTTTTGACCTTCTTACATTTACTCTGGGAAGCGGCGATGAAGAGTATCTTGATGCAGGGATAAATACAATAGAAGCGATACGAGAACTCAGAAGAAGACATCCTGAAGTGGGAACTACACTCGGGCTCTCAAACATCTCTTTTGGACTGGACAAAGACGCAAGACCATATCTAAACTCTATGTTTTTGCACCACTGTATTGAGGCAGGGTTAACAACCGTTATTATCAATGTACAGCATATTATTCCCATCAATAAAATCTCCAAAGAAGATCAGGATATCTGCGATAATCTCATCTTCAACAAAAAACCAAAGGCTGCCTCTCTTTTTGAGTTTATTGAGCACTTTAGCACAAAAGAGGCTGTAGACAATAAAGCGGTTGATGAAGCCTATCTTGCTATGAGCGATGAAGAAAAAATCGCAAAACTTCTTATGGACGGCGATAAAGAGAGAATGATTCCCTTGGTTGAAGAGGCACGCCATAAAATCGAACCCCAAATAATCGTAAACGAGATACTTATTAATGCCATGAAAGTAGTAGGAGAGCTTTTTGGTTCAGGACAGATGCAGCTTCCGTTTGTTCTTCAAAGTGCGGAGACTATGAAGAAAACGGTTGATTACCTAAACCCATACTTGCCAAAAATAGATAAAAAAGTGGATACGACTCTAATTCTTGGAACGGTAAAAGGGGATGTTCACGATGTCGGCAAAAATCTAGTTGACATCATCCTCTCAAACAACGGCTTTAAGGTTATAAATCTTGGTATAAAAGTTGACATAGACAGCTTTATAAAAACGCTTAAAGAGTCAAATGCAAGTGCCATCGGCATGAGCGGACTTTTGGTAAAATCGACACAAGTTATGAAAGAGAATCTCGAAGCACTTCAAAAAGAGGGCATAAAAATCCCCATACTTCTTGGCGGTGCGGCACTTACACGCTCTTTTATAGATGATTTTTGCCGTCCATTTTACGACGGTCCTATATTTTACTGCAAAGACGCGTTTGACGGTGTAACTGCGATGAGCCGTATTGAAGCCAAAAATTTTGATACGGATTTGCATGGTAAAGACGCAGAAGAAAAGATTGTCAAAATTAAAGAAGAAGTAATTATTCCACCGTTTAGCGAACTTAAAATGCCATCTCGTGATGTTAAAGTTCCTACTCCGCCGTTTTGGGGGAGAAGAGAGCTGAAGCTAAATCCATCGCAAATAGAGATGGCTTTTGAGTGGATCAATCACAAACTCCTCTTTAAATCCCGCTGGGGGTACAGTTCCAAAGGAATGAGTAAAGAGGAGTATGAAAAACAGCTTGAAGAAGTTGTCTGGCCTGCGTATGAAAAGTTAAAAAAACGTTTTATAGAGGAAAAATTATTTGAGCCGACAATACTTTACGGTTACTGGCCATGTAGAAGCGATGACAATACACTTTTGATTTTTGATGAGAGCGAAGGATACAACTCACCGAGTGAAATAAACAAAGAGCCGTTGGATATGGTAATAGGAAGAGCAAAAGAGCAGTTTACTTTTCCACGCCAATCCAAAGAGCCGCATCGCGCACTCAGCGATTTTTTTCATAGAGACAGACATGATGTTGTCGCTTTTACATGTGTAAGTGCAGGAGCAAAGCTGAGTGACGCTGAAAGAGAGATATACGATAGAGGCGACTACACAGAGTATTACCAGTTTCATGGATTAGGAGTTGAACTTGCCGAAGCACTTGCAGAGATTGCGCATAAGCAGATAAGACTGGATCTTAATATCTCTGAGGGAGAGGGAAACAGACTAAATGATGTAAAGATGAATCTGTATCAGGGAAGCAGATACTCTTTTGGGTATGCCGCATGTCCAAATCTAGAACTTAACCGCCCTCTTTTTAATCTCTTGAGACCGGAAGAGTTCGGTATTGAACTAAGCGAGACATTTCAAATCCATCCGGAACAATCAACATCTGCGCTTGTAGTGTATCATCCAAATGCGACATACTATAATGTATGATGTTTTGCGCTTTTCTTAAAGAATGGCATTAATTGACAATTTTAACTCTGTGTTGCTATAAGTTAGTGGATAATGCTTCAAATTAACAAAAGGATTAATATATGAAAGTTTTAAACTCTGCGATTGTGACGATGCTATTTGGATGCGGTTCACTCTTTGGTGCTAATTATGCGGTGGATATTGCTCATACAAATGTCGTTTTTAAAGTAAAGCATATGATGATAAGTACAGTAAGCGGTCAATTTGAAGACTTTACAGGCTCATTTGAGTTAGATGATAAAACCAATCAGCTTAAAGCTCTAAAGGGTGAGATTGAAGTTGACTCTATAAATACAAATATAGAAGACAGAGATGCACATTTAAAATCATCTGAAATATTTGACGCACAAAAATATCCAAAGATTGCTTTTGTACTTGATAAAGTCAAGGGAGACAAAGCGTACGGGAAGCTGACAATTAAAGATGTCACAAAAGATGTCGTGCTTGATTATGAGTTTGGCGGAACGATTGTTGATCCGGGAGGAAAAAAGAGAGCCGGATTTACTCTTAATGGAACCATTGACAGAAGAGAATACAACGTAACATGGAACAGAGTCTTAGAAGCCGGCGGTGTGGCTGTGGGTGAGAAAGTTAAAATTGAGGTAGCTGTTGAGGGTATTTTAAGCAAATAATAAAACTTAGAAGATGCACAAAGTGCATCTCTACCCTCTTCTTCTGTAACTAATAGCCTCTAAAATATGCCTTTTTTCAATAATTCCAGATCCTTCAATGTCCGCTATGGTTCGTGAAACTTTTTGAATCTTTTTTATAGATCTAAAAGAGAGCGCAAATTTATGCACCGCCATATCCAATATATCTTTAGCCTCACCGCTTAAAGTACAAAACTTATCTATCTCTGCATCGCTAAGCTTTGCATTAAAGTTTTTTTGTCCTCTAAGTTTTACTCTTTTGTGAACCTCTATAACTTGAGAATGCATCTCTTTTGATGTAATGCTTGATTTGTCATTTGGGCTTACCTGCTGCATAACAATACATAAATCAATCCTATCTAAAAACGGATCTGACAACCTGTTTTTATATCTTTGAATATCAAGTTCACTGCATCTGCACTCTTTTTGGCTATTGAGAAGATTTCCGCATGGGCATGGATTCATAGCACTTACAAATAAAAAATCACTCGGATACTCAACTTTTGCATTAACCCTTGAAATACGAATTTTATTGTCCTGTAAAGGCTCTCTGAGAGCTTCTAAAACAACTTTTGAAAAATGGGGCAATTCGTCAAAAAAGAGGATTCCACGATGTGCCAAACCTACTTCTCCAATTTTAGCTTTGTAGCTTCCTCCTCCAAATATACTAGCTGTAGTAGACGAATGATGTGGTGCGCGAAAGCTTCTAAGCGGTTTAAATTTAGGTTCAATTGCTTCAAGAGCATCTAACTTTGCTATCTCTAGGATCTCATCAGAGCTAAGCGGCGGTAAAATGTACCTAAGTCTTTGTGCAATCATGCTCTTTCCACAGCCTGGGCTTCCTTCTAAAAGTATGTTATGAAACCCTGCCGCACATATAAGTGCCGCTCTTTTTGCAATCTCTTGCCCTTTTACATCTAAAAAATCTTCACTGTAATTGTCATCATAATAGTACGCTTCATTCTCAATAGTGTAGTTTGGATACTCAATTTTTTTATGTTCTACACTTGGAAGAACAATCGAGGGATTTCTCAGCAAATCTATAGTTTCATTAAGTGTTTTAACGCCGTAAAACTCTATATTTGGAATGTTAGAGAGTTTTTCTAAACTCTCATACGGAACAATCGCTTTGTTAATAATTTTTTGATTTGCAAGTGATAGTAAAATCGGATAAAGCTGTATATTTTCTTTTACCATGCCATCAAGACCGAGTTCGCCAAACACAAACCACTCACTAAAATCATTTTCTAGATAATCAAGGGCGATGAGAAGTGCCATGCTTAAATCAAATTGGCTTCCCTCTTTTTTGAGGTCACTTGGAGCAAGATTGATAGTTATGCGTTTTGGAGGAAATGAAAATTCATTGCTTAGCAGTGCAGATTTAACTCTCTCTTTAGCTTCGTTTATGGAAGCACTTGCCATTCCGACAACACTAAACGAGGGCAAACCTTTTGTCAAAGTTGATTCTACATGTACAACTTTTGCTTCTATACCTTCATATGTAGCACAAGAGACCATTTTCATATATATCAACCTTAATTGAGTTGATACAATTTTACTCTATATATTTTTAAATGTCCAATTATATATCAAAACGTCATATAAAAGTTATTCCTTAGAGATTTTTTTCTCTTTTTGAACTCTTTTATACTCTTTTTCAAACTTTTTTCTGCGAGAGTATGAAAGTTTATCTATAAACAGAATGCCTTTTAGATGATCTATCTCATGCTGAATTGCAATACTTAATAAACCATCAGCTTCTATAGTTTTTGCAATACTGTTTCTATCTTGATAGGTAACAGCTATTTTCTCGTACCTGTTAACATCTTCATAAAAACTTGGAACACTCAGACACCCCTCTTGATAAGTTGTCTCTCCGCTTGCTTGAATAATAGTCGGATTAATCATCTCTATCAAATTATCAATCGGTTGTCCGTCATTATCATCGGGTATATTTAAGATAAGCACTTGCTTAGCATGTCCGACTTGTACAGCCGCAAGACCTATACCGTTTGATTTAATCATCATATCATACATGGCATCTAACAATCTATGCAATTCTGAGTCAAATTTCTCAACCGCTTTAGATCTCTCTTTTAATCTTTTATCCGGATATTCTACTATGGTTAACTTCATCTTTTTATATATTTCTACTTTTAACTATTTCTTAATAGAACTGCAAAATCTACCTTAGGATTCTCATAAGCTTTTTCAATTCCGTCTATTGAGCTTACAATAATCTCTTCCACTGAGTGATTTTCAGTAATATCTGTAATTCCTATAGAGATTTTTAGCTGAATCTCTCGATCTGCTAGAAAAAAGTTACTGTTTGAAACTAAATCACAAAGTCTCTCGCTTGCTTTTTTTGCACTCTCAATATCAGTATGTTTAAGAAGCATAGTAAAGACCCCATTTCCATAATGGGCAACAGTATCACTTCTTCTTGATGTTTTAAGCAGAAGCCGTGCTATTGTTTTTGTCATTAGCATAATGGCTTTTTCATTGTTGACACTTGTTCTAAGTTCGCGTGAAAGCTCAATCATGATAAGTGAGCTTTTATGTTTAAACTTTCTTATAAGCTCTATTTCCTGTTCGATTTTGCCCATTAAGTAACGTTTATTGTAAACACCGTACTGATTATCAAATATTGTTTCGTTTTCAACATTTTTTATAATCTTTGCAGTATCGTCATACATCTCTTTCATGCTGCCGCTCTGCTTTTTAAGAATAACATTGAGTTTTGAAATATCTGACTCTAAAGATGCAGCTACATTTCTTGTCTCTTGAGTATCTGAACTTAACTCAAGTTCTTGCTTTCTCTTATCCAATATTTTTGTCATAAGAGCCATATTTTTGTATAAATTTGCAGTGACTCCGAGAATATTTTTTATTGATGAAAAACCTTGCTTAAGGCTTTGTTCAAGCATTATGCTATTTTCATCTTCATTACTCTCTTCAAGCTCAAGAATAGAAACTATGTGATTGCGGGTATTTTGGCTTTTATCTTCTAGAAGTCTATCAAAGTAGAGAGAGAAGTTATTTGGAGTCGGAGGCAAACCATCCTTCATTAATGCACTTAATACTTCTTTTGAATAAGCTTCTAATTCACCCTCCGGTTCAGCTTCTACTACTTTATCGGTTACTATACTTGTGGGTTCCGCATCTGTTGTACTACGGCGTGTTCTACTTCTTAAAGCCCCCGACATATCAACTCCTTATACTACCTATTCTTTACTTTTTTTCATTAATACTTCGTCAATCATACCATAATCTTTACACTCTTGTGCACTCATAAAATTATCTCTATCAGTGTCTTTTTCTATTTTTTTTACATTTTGACCGGTATTTTTTGCCAAAATATGGTTGAGTTCCTCTTTCATACGGAGAATCTCTTTAGCTTGAATAGCTATATCTGTCGCTTGACCTCTTGCACCGCCTAAAGGCTGATGAATCATAATTCTTGCATGAGGGAGTGCATATCTCTTCCCTTTTGTTCCGCTTGAGAGTAAAAATGCTCCCATGGATGCAGCTTGTCCGATACATATAGTAGCTACATCCGGACGGATATAGTTCATAGTGTCAAATATTGCCATTCCGGCAGTAACAACACCGCCCGGAGAATTTATGTAGAAGTAGATATCCTTTTCCGGATCTTCTGCTTCTAAAAAAAGCATCTGTGCCACTATGGAGGAGGCAACAGAATCGTTAACCTCTCCGCTTAGCATAATGATTCTATCTTTTAAAAGACGAGAATAGATATCGTAAGAACGCTCACCGCGTGCAGTTTTTTCAACTACATAAGGAACATAACTCATCTACTATGCTTCTTTCATCTTTGAGTTAAGAATTTGCGTAAGCACTCTATCCTCAATCATCGACATTTGAATAGCTGGTAAATATCCCGAATTTTTATATTTATCATAAACCAATCTAGGATCTTGCCCCATTTGCATTGCTTCATAATATATAGTTTGCATAACCTCATTTTCATCAACTTTAATGTTTTCTGCTGCTGCTAGTGCATCTATGATAAAAGTTGCTTTTACGCTTCTTGTCGCATCTTCACGGAAAGTCTCACGAAGTGCTTTTAATTTATCTGCATCTTCTCTAAGCTCTTTTATCTCATCTTCACTCATTGTACTAGCTTTTTTATTTAGTGAAACATCAATCTCCTGATCTACTACAAACTCCGGTAAATCAAAATTCATCTTAGCGACAAAAGTCTCTAAAAGTGCAGGTTTTAACTCATCATTATAAAGTTTTGAGAGAATCTCATACTCCAGTTGAGATTTTACTTGAGATTTTAGATTTGCCAAACTTTTATCATCTTGTCCTGCAAGTAATTTTTCTGCAAGTGCATCATTAACTTCAGCTTTGATTTTTTCTTGAATATTGTGAAGTGTTACTTTAAACTCAGCATCTTTACCTGCTAGTTTGTCTGAACCATAACTCTCAGGAAATTTCACTTTTATAACTTTCTCATCACCGATATTCATACCAACCACTTGATCCTCAAAGCCAGGGATAAATTGACCTGAGCCTAAAACAAGCGCGAACTCTTTAGCTGCTCCGCCTTCAAAAAGTACTCCGTCAATAGAACCTTCAAAGTCGATAATTGTACTATCGCCATTTTTTGCAGCTCTTTTTTCTTTAAGGTCAACAAATTTTCCTTGAGAATCAGCTATTTTTTCCAATCTTGCATCTACATCTTCATCACTTACCAGAGGTTTATCAAAAGCGTCAACCATATCTTTATAGTTGTCAAGATTTATTTCCGGTCTCATGGCAATCTTAACAGTTACGTCAATGCTGTCTGCATTTTTAACAAAATTAGAGATATTCGGCTCACCGATCAATGAATTCATTGCAACTTTTAACTCATCAAGCCCTTTGTTTAAAACCTCACGAAGTGCTTCTGCTTCCGCATCTTGAACTAAACGATCACCATACTGTTTTTTAACTACAGCTACGGGTACTTTACCTTTACGAAAACCTTGAACAGAAGCTGTTTTAGTCAACTTTTTAGCTAGTTTTTCTATATTCGCTTCCACTACTTCTTTTGGGATTTTAGCTTCAATCTCAGCATTTGCACTATTAATCTTATTTGTTTTGATTTTCATCAATTTCCTTTTTATTTAATTTAAAACGCCAAAGGAAGTAATTCCTTCGGCTACGCTAGCCGCTATGGCACAAAACTTTAGTTTCTTTAGAAAAGCTTGATACTTTGATGTATCAAAATCTAATTTTAATTATTTTACACTTTTGGCAATATTACCTTAAATCTGCTTTTATCTATCTTTAGAGTTAATTTTTGCAAAGTTTTGGCTTAAAATGTAGCACTAAAATCCAAACAACGGCAACATCTATCATCACATCCGCAAAATTAAATATCGCAAAATCGAATCCGCAATGCCAGTAGACCATATCTACTACGCCGCCATGAACAAATCTGTCATATATATTTGAAAAAGCACCGCCTAGCATCAAACCAGAGGGAAAAGCATAGCAAACCTCTCTCAGATAAATAATGTAGAGTAAAATACCAAAAATGAGTACCAGCTGAATATATTTTAACGATTCATCCAAAAATGCAAACATAGAAAATGCCACACCTTTGTTATAGACTAAAATCAGATCAATACAATCAGTATAATATCTCCATCCATCCACAAAAAGCGATTTTATATTTTGATCTATTATGAAAATAATTGCTATGGTAAAAAAAAGTATTACTACAATACGAAGAATCTTATTATGCATTTAAAGCTTTTTGAAAAAATTCTACCATATTATCCATCTCAGTATTCATTTTTTTAGCATCTTTGCACTCTAACAAAATTCTAAGTTTATTTTCTGTTCCGGAGTAGCGGATAAGATGGCGGATATTTTTTTTATCCAACTCTTTTAACTTTGCATCAAGACCCTCTATCAAGTCAAGAGCTTTTTTTACTTTTACATTTATATTTACAAGTTTTTGTGGGTAGAGTGCAAATGGACGAAGTGCCTTTGAAGCTTTTTGATTTGTTCTAATCAAAAGTGCCAATATCTGAAGTGCACAAACAAGCCCGTCTCCGGTTTTTGCATAGTCGCTTACGATTACATGTCCGCTCTGCTCGCCTCCAAAATTGATACCCTCTTGTTTCATTATCTCTAAAACGTTTTTATCACCCACATCGGAACGAAAAAGTTTTAAACCTTGAAGCTTCATAAACTCGTCTAAACCTTGATTACTCATCACTGTTGAGACGATACCTTTTCCTTTTAAAACTCCGCTCTCATGCATGTATGCGCCAAGAGCGCCTAAAAGCTGATCTCCATCAACTACTGCTCCGTTTTCATCAACAACAACTACTCTATCTGCATCACCATCAAGTGCGATACCCAAATCTGCTCTGTATTTAACAACATTCTCACATAAATCTCTCACATGTAACGCACCGCAATGATCATTAATATTGAAACCGTCCGGCTTATTATGTAGAACTACAACCTCTGCGCCAAGCTCTTCTAAAACTGTCGGACCGACTATATAGCCCGCTCCGTTTGCCGTATCAAGAACAATCCTCATATTTTTGAGTGTAAGATCTCGCGGAAACGAATTTTTAAGTTGAACTATATAGCGACCGATTACATCGTCGATTCTTTTTGCTTTTCCGATATCTTTCCCCTGAGTTTGAGCCTCTTGTATCATCTCTTCGTTAAAATATATCTTCTCAATCTCCTCTTCGACGCTTTGAGGAAGTTTATCCCCGTAGCTGTCAAAAAATTTGATACCGTTATCTTCGTAAGAGTTATGTGAAGCACTAATCATAATTCCAGCGTCACATCGCATATTTTCAGTTATGTATGCAATTGCAGGTGTTGGCATCGGACCTATTTGGATAACGTCATAGCCGATTGCGGTAAGTCCGCTGACTATTGCGTTTTCTATCATGTAACCGCTTCTGCGAGTATCTTTACCTACTAAGATTTTATTTGTCTTAGAGTGTGCTTTAAAATAGATTCCTGCTGCCATCGCTATCTTCATGGCAAGCTGTGCAGTTAAAAAAGTACCGGCCTCGCCTCTTACACCGTCTGTTCCAAATAGTTTCATGCAATTTTTCCAAAATTTAATATGCTGTATTTTAACATATTTAGTCAATATTGTTGAAATTATTATAGCTCACCTTGTCTTTAACTTAATTTTAATTATTTTTAAGCTAGAATTCCACACTAAATTTTTATGAGAAGGACTCATATGGCAAATCACAAGTCATCGGTTAAGAGAATTCGCCAAACTATCGTTCGTGCTGAACGTAATCGTTTTTACAGAACTCGTCTTAAAAACATTGTAAAAGATGTTCGTTCTGCAGTAGATGCAGGGAATAAAGAAGAAGCTACTACTGCAATGGGCGTAGCAAACAAACAAATTCAAAAATTTGTAAGCAAAGGTGTCTTGAAGAAAGAGACTGCTGCAAGAAAAATCAGTCGTCTTCACAGAGCTGTAAACGCACTTTAAGGTTAACTATTTATGTTAGCCGATAAACTTACCCCGTTTATCAACCGTTATAATGAACTTAGCAGATTGCTAAGTTCTCCTGACATAACTTCCGACATCAAAAGAATGACGGATCTCTCAAAAGAACAATCCTCTCTCGAAAAAATTGTAGAAAAAGCACATGAGTATAAATCTGTTATTTCTCAAATTATTGATACAAAAGAGATGCTTTATGATTCTGAAATGGCTGAAATGGCGAAAGAAGAGCTCAAAGAGTTAGAGCTAAGAATTCCGCTTCTTGAAGATGATATAAAACTTCTTCTTCTGCCAAAAGATCCTAATGATGATAGAAATATTATCGTGGAGCTTCGTGCCGGAGCCGGTGGAGATGAAGCAGCGATTTTTGTCGGGAATCTTTTTGAGGCATACACTCGTTATGCAGATCTCAAAGGGTGGAAAATTGAAATCATGAGTACGTCTCCATCAGATGCAGGCGGATTCAAAGAGGTTATTGCACTTATTAGAGGTGATCAGGTTTATAGCAGGTTGAAGTATGAAGGCGGAACACATCGTGTTCAGCGTGTTCCTGCAACAGAGTCACAAGGTCGTGTACATACTTCGGCGATAACCGTCGCAGTTATGGCTGAAGTTGACGATGTTGAGATACAAATTAGCGAGAGTGATCTTAAGATTGATGTTATGCGTTCAAGCGGCTGTGGCGGACAGAGTGTAAATACTACGGATTCTGCCGTTAGGATTACGCACTTGCCGACAGGGCTTGTAGTAACAAATCAAGATCAAAAATCTCAACATAAAAATAAAGAAAAGGCGATGAAAGTTCTCAAAGCCAGACTTTATGACTTAGAGATGCAAGAAGCACTTGCAAAAGATAGTGCAAACCGTTCTGCTCAGGTCGGAACGGGAGATAGAAGTGGGCGAATCAGAACATATAACTATCCGCAAAACCGTATCTCAGACCATAGAATCGGTTTAACACTCTATCGATTGGCTGAGATTATGCAAGGCGGACTTATGGATGAGATAGTAGAGCCGCTTATAGCAGATCATCAAGCTAAAATAGTTGAAGCCGCAGGTCTTTAACTTCTGCTCTATCAAATTCTGGGATTACCCCAGAATTTAGAAACTAGTTGCCAACCTCAGTTACAAAAACTTTTTTAACCTCACCACTAAAAGTAATAGTTTTATCATTTACTCCAAGATATAAAACTTCACCGCTTGTCGGATAAACTTCTATATTGTTTTGTACCAAAGCCTCTTGATATGCTCTGTAAAAACATGCTGCCATTCCTGTTCCGCATGCCAAAGTTTCGTTCTCTACTCCACGCTCGTAAGTTCTAACACGCAGATTTCCGTCTGCTAAAACAGTAACTATATTTACGTTTGCATTATATTTATGTCGCAGCTCTCTTGCCTCGTTAATATCAAACAGATCTATATTTTTGGTTATATGCACAAGATGGGGTACACCCGTATCTATTTTCCACCACAGCTTGCCATTTTCCATAATATTTTTATCCAAAATTTTCGGAGGGGTAAGTTCGCTTTGCACCATATTGCCTTCAACATCTACTCCGATAACACCTGCACCCGTTAAAAATTTCATCGATTTTGGAGCAAGCTCATTTACAAACGCATAGTGTGCACATGCTCTTGAACCGTTGCCGCACATGCTAGCCTCACTGCCGTCAGAGTTATAAAACTGCCACTCAAAATCAATATTTGATTGATTTCCTTGAAAATCAACTTTGTCGTGAGGAATAAGAACAATAAGCCCATCCGCTCCGATGCCGTTTTGTCTATGACAAATCTTCTTTGCCAACTCGCTTCTATCTTTTTTTATAAATGTGTGAAAAATTACAAAGTCGTTACCGTTTGCACTATATTTTGATATCGTCATTTTTTCTCCAAATATTTAGCTTTTATCTTCTCAACGAATGCCTCACACTCTCTTTGAAGATGTTTTAAATCTTTAGAGTTGTCTATCACCCAAGTAGCTCTATTCTTTTTCTCTTCTATATCCATCTGAGATGCTATTCTTCGAAGCGACTCCTCTTTTGAGTAGCCGTTTCTTTTCAAAAACCTCTCTAGCTGAATGTCGGCAGGCGTATAAACAACAACGCTCTCTTTGATATCGTACCCACCGTTTTCAAAAAACAGAGGGATATCAATAAGATAGGGAAATTTAAAACTATCCTGCTTTACGCTTCTTTGCTCTATCTCGGCTCTTATCTTTGGATGTAAAAAATTCTCCAGCTTTTTTTTCGCTTCATTATCAGAAAAAATCAGCCCACCAAGCTTTGTGCGATCTACTTTTAATCCGCATATAAACTCATCGCCAAAATTTTCTCTCACCCACTCGCACGAAGAATCAAGAATCTCATGAGATATAGTATCGGCATCTATCACCCTCATACCGTTAAGCGCTAAAAGAGATGCTACGGTACTTTTTCCCGTTGCAATTCCGCCCGTGAGAGCTATAGCATACTCGTAAGCCATTAGTTTTTAATGATTCCTAAATACTCTTTGCGAATGTAATTTCCCATAGCAAATGCGGCAGGATGAATATCGCAGTTGTAGTAACTGAGTCCATCAAGCATGTCTGCTCTTTGAAGATTTATATCGGCAGTCGGGTGGTACTCTTTTGAACAAAAAAGTGCGGTAGATCCATCTCCGATATTGTAGGGCATAATGATTTTAAAATAGTTTGCTAGAGTTGTCATTAAAATTTTATTTGATTCGACATCATCCAGTGAGGGATGCGTCGTTACAAATTGTCCATCAACTTTTAAAATACGGTTTACTTGTGCAAAAAACGCTCTATCACTCGGCATTTCAGATATTACGACATCATAAGTGCCATCAGCCAAAGAACTTACTTCATTTAAATTACACGTGATTACCGTTACTTTTGATTCGTTATGTCTTGCGGCTTCCTCACTTAATTTCTCTGCTCTATTACTTATTATTAAAATATTTTTTGCTTCTTTAGAAGTACACACCGGCACATGAATCATCATCTCTGCATATATAAAATCTCTCATTATTTATAGTCCCTAACTTGTTTTGTTGCGATTTTAGCATATTTGCATTAAAAAGCTTTAAAATGTTTAAATAGTACTCAAATTTAAGTCAATTATTTGTTAATATAAATATAATTATAACTTAATATTAAAATAACAAAAAGGATATAAAATGGATTATAATAAAATAAGAAAAAATTGCAGAGTGA
>MICC01000104.1:0-61149 GCA_001829715.1 Sulfurimonas sp. RIFOXYB12_FULL_35_9 | reverse complement strand
TTGCAGTTGGTTTGGGGTTGATAGGGACGGCTGTTGTAACAGGTAATGCTTGGTTTTACTTAGGAGTTATTCCGCTTATTGCCGGGATAGTAAATTTTTGTCCAATTTGCATTATCACTAAAAAGTGTGATATCAAGTAACTTTAACCCTCGTTTGATATAATTTCACACTTTAATATTGGAGCCAAATAATGAGCCAAATAAGCTACAAAGATGCAGGCGTCGACATAGACGCAGGCAACAGTTTCGTTGAAAACATCAAGCCGCTGGTAAAATCTACAAACATTCCGGGCGTTTTGGGTGGTATCGGCTCTTTCGCCGGAGCATTTGAGCTGCCAAAAGGCTTTAGAGAGCCGGTAATGCTTGCGGCAACGGACGGTGTCGGAACAAAACTAAAGTTGGCGATTGACTCAGGAATTCATAACACGGTTGGAATAGATCTTGTTGCCATGTGCGTAAACGATCTTCTTTGTAATTTTGGCACTCCTTCATTTTTCTTAGACTATTATGCTACGGGAAAACTTGACGTAAAAGCTGCTACAAATGTAGTTGCCGGTATTGCTGAGGGTTGTAGACAAAGTGAATGTGCGTTAATCGGCGGTGAAACTGCAGAAATGCCTGGCATGTACTCTCATAACGATTACGATTTGGCTGGATTTGCAGTCGGAGTAGCGGAAAAATCTGAGATGGACAGAGTCTCAATGGTTAGAGCAGGTCACAAACTTATAGCACTTCCAAGCTCAGGACTTCACTCAAACGGTTTTTCACTTGCTAGAAAAGTTCTTTTTGAAAAAATGGGTATGAAATTTGAAGATGATTTTAACGGCAAACCTCTTATTGAAACTCTACTTACTCCTACAAGAATCTATGTTAAAACATTCAAAGAGTTAAAAAATCACATAGTAGCACTCGCTCATATAACAGGCGGCGGAATTGTAGAAAATCTGCCTCGCGTGTTGCCTGAAAACTTAAGAGCAGAGATAAAAAAAGATGCTATTAAAGTTTTACCTATTTTTGAACTGCTCTCACAACATGTAGAAGAAAATGAGATGTACAGAGCTTTCAACATGGGTGTCGGTATGATTTTAGTAGTAAAAGATGAAGATGTCGCGACTGTTTTATCCAAAAGCGACGGCTATCTAATCGGTGAGATTAAAGAGGGAAAAAGAGAAGCAGTTCTCATATAGATTTTCAAAAATCTGCATTATTGAAAAAATAAAATAATCTTCATTTAAAAAACAATTCGATAGACTTAAAAGAAAAGGTCTATCGATGCTTAAGAAGATCTCTTTATCACTATTTTTTATTTATCTCCTCTATGCTTTAGTGTCTTTTTTTATTTTACCTCCAATTTTAAAATCTCAACTAAAAAATATTATTGAAATAGAGACAAACTCGAAACTATCCATAGACACCGTTTTCTTCAATCCTTTTAGTTTTAGAGCGAAGATAAATGGTGTTTTGCTTAAAACTCTTGATGAGAAAAAAATAGCATCCTTTGAGGTGCTTGAAATAAACCTAGAGCCGCATTCACTTCTTTTTTTGGCTCTACATGTAAAGAGCATAACTCTTGAGAAACCTGAGCTTTTCATTATATACAATCAGGATCAGACATTTAACTTTAGCAAAATAGTAAAAGATGAGTTAAAGAGTGATGCCGGCAAAAAAGAGGCATTTAGCCTTCCAAGAGTTATTATAGACAGCTTTAGAATAAGCGGCGGCACTCTTTATTATGAGGATTTTACAAGCAAATCTAAATTTGAGCTCTCTGCAAAAGAAGTAGATTTTAAACTGGAAAATGTAGATACCGCTGATATTGATTTAAGTAACGCATCTTTTAGATTTAATACGTTTCTAAGCGATGGCGCAGAGATTGATTTAAGAGGCAAAATAGCAACTCTAAAGCCGCTAAAGTTAGATGGAACTCTGAATCTGGATGAGATAAAGCTCTATACGCTTTGGAGGTATATCCAAGAAAAAACTCCGCTTGAGATAGCTGATGGAGTTCTCTTTTTTGGCACGCACTACTCTATTAATTTTGATGATTTAAATGCAACCTCAATGGATGAGACACACCTCAACTTGGAAAATCTAAGAGTAAAGCCAAAAGATAAAAACAGTGACATTCTAACTCTAAAACAATTTTATGCAGAGAACGCTATTATAAAACCTGTGTTGCAAGATTTGCATGTGCAAAATGTCGTTTTAGATATGCTAAAGGCAAATATAAAAAGAGATGCCAAAGGAGATATAGATTGGCTGCGCTACCTAAAAAAACAAGATAGTCTCTCAAAAGAGAAAAATGTTAAAAATGATGAAAGACCTTGGAGCGTATCACTTGAAGAGATTTCATTAAAGAAAATGGGTGCCATGTTAGATGATGAGAGCGTAAAGGTAAAAACAGAGATTAGCAAACTTAATCTGGATATTAAAAATTTTACACTCTTGGGTGAGAGAGGGTTCTCTTACAAAATGGACTTTATTTTAAACAATAAAGGAACATGTAGTTCAAACGGCAATGCAAAACACAAAGAATTTGAACTGCAAACTCATCTTGCATGTAAAGATATTGATATCATCCGCTACAGACCATATATTGAGCAAATCGCCTCAGAGAAGCTAAAAACCTACAATGTTTTACTAAAAAGCGTAACTACTAATTTTGATGCGAACATTGCTCTAAAAGATGAAAATTCAAAGATAGCTACTGTTATAAATAATGCAAATATCTCTCTTAATAATTTTTCATGCACCGCTAAAAACAGCAATGAAAAGTTAGTGGATTTTAAAAATCTTCATCTAAAAGATATTCGCTTAAACACAAAAACAGAAGAGCTCTTTGCAGATATACTCTCTCTTGATGGTTTGGAAGCTAATATCAAAAAAAGTAAAGGCGGAGCTTTTAATTTTAACGCTCTGATAGAGACAAAGCCTAGAGCCTCAAAGAGTGCAAAAACGGTTGAACTCCAAGATAAAAAAGGGTATAGGGTAAAACTAAAATCTTTTGATATCAACGGTGCAAAGATAGATTTTAATGATGAGAGCATAGAAAAAAGAGCAAAAATAGTATTTGATAAAATTGATTTAAAAGCCAAAGATTTAGACTCAAAAGAAAATAGCCGCTTCGGGTACAATCTCGCACTAAGAGTGAACAAGCGTGGGTTTTTAAAATCCAGTGGGGAGATAATGCACACTCCGCTTGAACAAAAAGGCACACTAGATCTCCGTAAAATTCCTCTAAAAGAGCTTACCCCATACATAGAAGAGTCGACATTTTTAAAAGTAAGCGATGGTTATCTAAACTTAAAGAGTAAAACCGATTATAAGCAAAAAGATAAAAAAGCAGATTTAAACATTGATGGAGAACTCAGCGTAGAGGAGTTTTTCCTACATGACAGCAGAGACAACTCTACAATAGCCTCTTTTTCAAATGCAGATTTTAAATCATTTAGCTTCAAAACTTTACCCGCCACTCTATATATAGAAGAGGTGCTTCTTGACTCTTTTTACCTTGATGCCTTAATTGATGAGAATAAAAATATGAATCTTTCGAAACTTCTAAAACAAAAAGAGCAAAAAATATCACAAAAAACAGATGTTGCAGAAGGCGTAAATGATGAGAAATTTGCGTTTAAACTGTTAAAACTTCAAGTCTCAAAGGGGAGTGCAAATTTTGCCGATTACTCTCTTCCAATAGACTTTAAAACATCCATACATGACTTAAATGGAAATATCTATGCCATCTCAAACCATAAGGGCGAAGTGGCATACGTAGACATAAAAGGAGAAGTTGACGAATACGGTGCGACTAACCTGCAAGGAAGCTTTGATGTTTCCAACATAAAATCATACATGGATATAGATTTTAATTTCAGAAATCTAAATCTCAACTCACTAAGCGGCTACAGCGCACAGTTTGCAGGATACAAGATAGATAAAGGCAAACTATTTCTTGATTTGAAATATGAGATAAAAGAGTCACGACTTACCAGCAAAAACAGTATTACAATAAAAAATATAAAACTAGGCGACGAAGTAGAGGATGAAAATATCACAAAACTGCCGCTGGGTTTTGCGATTGCACTTCTTGAAAACAGTGACGGTGTCATAGATATCGACATGCCGGTTGAGGGAAACGTCGACAAGCCCGATTTTAAATATGGAACGATGGTTTTCAAAGCTTTTTCAAAGCTCATAATAAAAGCGGTTGCTTCTCCTTTTACATTCTTGGGAAAAATATTTGGGATTGATGGAGAGAAGCTAAAAGGCATAGATTTTGAAGCAGGAGACTCTACAATTTTGCCTCCAGAGAGGGAGAAACTTGATAATCTTGCAAATATTTTACGAAAAAAACCTAAGCTTAGTTTAGCCATCAGCGGAAGTTTTGACAAAGAGAGAGATTTAGTCGCACTTAAATCTAAAAAACTAAAGCAAACGGTTATTGAGATGAGCAAACAGGAACATCCGACAATAGAGATTTTGGAACAAATATATACTCAAATGGGTGGTAATACGGAGTCGCTTAAAGATGAGCTCAAAGCAAAAACAGATAAAGATCTATCAAACGGTGAGTATCAAAAAGAACTTTACACGAGATGTGTAGATATGCAGAGCATTCTAGGCGATGAGCTACGGGAACTTGCAGAAAAAAGAGCAACAACAATTAAAAACTATCTACTAAAGAGCAATAAAATTGATGCTAAAAAAATCATATTGCAGGAAATAAAAATACTTAATGATTCACAAGGTAATCATGTTGTGACAGAGCTTAAGATAGAGGTAAAATAGAGTTTAAAACTATTTTGATATAATTCGCTTTCTTATATAAAAGGAGTTGCATGCCGTTTTCACCGAAAAATAGAAAAGGTACGATAAATGGAGTTATTTTTGTAGCCATTTTCGCCGCTGCTGCTACCATGATTTCTGAGTTTGCATTTGTAAAATCTCTGGGAATCTCGCCTCTTGTTATAGGTATCGTTATAGGTATTTTTTATGCAAATACGCTTCATAACAATACTCCAAAAGAGTGGAGCGGCGGAATAACTTTTTCTGCCAAAAAGATTTTGCGTTTTGCCATAGTTTTTTACGGTTTTCGCATCACTTTTCAACAGATTGCAGAGGTCGGAGTTGAAGGCTTTATGGTTTCACTTATCATGCTCTCCACTACATTCGTGCTTGGAACTTGGGCAGGTCAAAAGCTATTTAAAATGGATAGAGACACTTCAATGCTAAGTGCTGCCGGAGCTTCCGTTTGCGGCGCGGCGGCAGTTTTAGCAACCGAGCCTGTTTTAAAAGCTGAGGAGCATAAAGCGGCAATCGCCGTCTCGATGGTTGTTCTCTTTGGAACAATAGCGATGTTTTTGTATCCGGCACTCTACAATATGGGCGTTTTTGACATGAGCGCAAAAGAGTTTGGTATCTATGTCGGCGGAACAATCCATGAAGTTGCTCAAGTAGTCGCAGTTCCGGCATCAGTACCGGGAGCAAGCGAGGAGATGGCAAACTCGGCGGTTATCGTAAAGATGACGAGGGTTATTATGATTGCGCCGATGCTTATCATCTTGGGAATCTACCTCTCATACAGTGCAAAAAGAAGTGGAGCAGAAGCAGGCGGAGTAAAGCTTGTTATCCCTTGGTTTGCGGTCTATTTTATCGGCATGGCAGGATTTAACTCGCTTGGGCTTTTACCTCAAAATATAGTAACTCTTATAAATGAAATAGATACTTTTTTACTTACAATGGCTATGACGGCACTCGGTATGGGTACGATATTTTCAAAATTCAAAGGTTTGGGGCTAGCTCCTATCTACACTGCCGGCGTTATGTTTGCTTGGCTTATGGTAGGCGGATATTTTATTACAAAATGGGTTGTGGCGGTATTTTAACCGCTTGTAACTTTTAACCAAAAACTATATAATAGATTTTTAAAATCAAGGAGGAAGTGAGATGTCATATTTGCCAAATACACTTAACTCCTATTGGCTTTGGCGAGAGGTTTCATCAAAGTTGGGCGTATCAAATCCTGCATATAAATATTGGAAAAGCACCCCTAATTTAAAACTAAACAATAAATATCTTTTTATTCAAAAAAACACTCTGCCGCAAAAACATCAACATGTAGAGAAGATATTAACAGACCTCTCGGGGCATTTACCCATAAAGTACGCTTCAGACAGACTGCATGTAAGTGAACATATATTCTCATTCGACAGGATGAAGCTTTACAAAGAGTTTGAGTACAAATTTGTTGAAGATGTAAAGTTTGTAAATATAAAGAAATTTTTTTTAGAATTCGGCATAAAAGTAGATAAAAATTCCATTATACAGCTTGGAAAGATTAAAGATCTTGATATTACCTCAAACTCCACATTTTACAATCTAAAAAATGATTACGGCTTGGTAGTATACGAATCATGAACACATTTTTTTTAGAGTTTCGCGACCCGCTTTTTGGAATAATAATCTTCTTCGTTCTTATTTTTGTTATAACGGCTTTTTCATACTGGTTTTCAAGATATAAGAAAAAAGAGGATTATAAACATCTTGATAAATTTTTAAAACAGTTTCACTCAGCCCCTTCTCAAAATGAGCTTAAAGTCCTTATTGCAAAGGGTGATCTTTCCGAAAAGTCTTGGCTTTTACTGGCAAACGCATATACAAAAAACGGCAATTACGAAAAAAGTATTGAGATATATAGTGAACTTTTAAAAGTCGGCGATAAAGCAAATTACAGAGACACTATGTATTTGCTAGGCAAGGCTTATTTTAAAGCCGGTTTTTTAGAGCGTTCAAGACAGATTTTTTTAGAGATACTTAAAAACAATCCGAGAACGCCTCAAGCACTTAACTATCTGCTTTTGATATACGAACAGATGAAAAACTATAACCTTGCTCTTGAGGTTTTAGAGCCTCTTAGCGAGTTACAAAAAGATGTTACACTGGAGAGCGCTTATCTAAACACTCTGATTATTTTAAACTCTACAGACTTCTCTATAGAGGAGAAAATCTATAAATTATTAGATATATATAAGAACAGCGCTCAACTTACCTATCTTATTTTTGAATATATATTTAGGGTAAATCCAAAAGTTGCATGGGAAAACCTAGACACCTCTAAAGTGGAGCTGCTAGTTGATGTGTTGTGGAGTGTAAATAAAAAAGATTTAAATTTCGATACGATTATGCAAAACGGCTATTTAAAGGAACTCTATAGTGCAAAAGGGTATATAAAAGAGGCTACAAAAAGCTCTACTTTTGAACTAGATGTTCTAATAAATCTTGACTCAAAAGCAAATGCTACACTTGGATTTGAGTACATTTGCAATAGTTGTAAAGTTGTTTATCCTTTCGCATTTAACCGCTGCAGCAGCTGTCATGCAATAGATACATCCAGAGTGGAACTCTCTCTTGTAAAAGATTATCATAAGGATTTTAGTGAAGAAAATAACTCTTTTCAGTGACGGCAGTGCCTTGGGAAACCCCGGTCCTGGAGGATATGCGGCAATACTAAGATTTGGAGACAAGGAGAGAGAAGTTTGCGGCGGCGAGATCCATACTACAAACAACAGAATGGAGCTTTTGGGAGTTATTGAGGGTTTAAGAGCTCTAAAGGAGCCGTGTAATGTTGAAGTAATATCAGACTCATCCTATGTCGTAAAAGGAATAAACGAGTGGCTTGAGGGCTGGATAAAAAGAGATTTTAAGAAAGTGAAAAATCCGGATCTGTGGATAGAGTATATTGAGGTTTCAAAAGTCCATAAAATCAATGCGATTTGGGTAAGAGGACATGATGGACATATTGAAAATGAGAGATGCGATATTTTAGCAAAAGGAGAGGCACAAAAAATGAAAGAGAGTATAAAATGATCAGAAAGATAGAAAATCTAGAAGAAATTTTAGGGTATAAATTTAAAAATCAAAAGCTCATTATCGAAGCGCTGACACACAAAAGCTACAAACAGCCCTACGATAATGAGCGACTTGAATTTTTAGGCGATGCAGTTTTGGACTTGATTGTAGGGGAGTATCTCTTTTTTAAATTTCCAAATGCCGATGAAGGAAATCTCTCAAAAATTAGAGCGGCACTTGTAAATGAAAACGGATTTGAAAAGTTGGCTAGATCTATAAATCTAGGCGAATATATCTACCTCTCAAACGCCGAGGAGAACAACGGCGGAAGAGAAAAAGCATCGCTTCTCTCAAACGCTTTTGAGGCAATAATCGGTACAATTTATCTTGAATCAGGGCTCAGCGTTGCAAAAGAGATAGCCATTGCTTTAATAGAGAAAAATCATAAAGAGATTTCGTTAGACTCACTCTTTAGAGATTTTAAAACCTCTCTTCAAGAGCTGACGCAAGCTAGATTTGGAGAAACGCCTGAGTATGTAGTAGTCGCCAGCCGCGGACCCGACCATCTTAAAGAGTTTGAAGTTGCAGTTATCATCGAGGGCAAAGAGTATGCCAGAGCTGCCGGAAAAAGTAAAAAAATTGCTCAGCAAGAAGCGGCAGAGATCGCTCTAAAACTTTTAAATAAGGAAACAAAGTGAATAGTTTTGGTCAAAAATTAAGATTTAGCACTTTTGGCGAATCACATGGAAGAGCTATAGGATGTATATTAGACGGAGTTCCTGCAGGTTTAAAGGTAGATGAAGAGTTTATTCAGAGTGAGCTTGATAGAAGAAAACCCGGTAAAACAGAGTTTGAAACAGCAAGGAAAGAGGATGACACCGTTGAGATACTAAGCGGTGTTTTTGAGGGAAAAAGTACGGGAACGCCAATTGCCATGGTTATTTACAATACTGATCAAAAGTCAAAAGACTACTCAAATATAAAAGATATATTTCGTCCCGGACATGCAGATTTTACCTATTTTCACAAATACGGAATCAGGGATTACAGGGGTGGAGGAAGAAGCTCTGCAAGAGAAACTGCGGCAAGAGTGGCGGCAGGTGCTGTTGCAAAACTGATGCTAAAGGAACTTAATATCGAGGTTTTAAGCGGTATTTGCGAAGTAGACGGAATAAAATCAGAAATTTTTGATTACGAAGCTGCAAAAAAGAGCCTTATTTATGCACTAGATCCAAACAAGGAACAAGCACAAAAAGATGCCATATTAAGAGCCAAAAATGATCATGATTCAGTCGGAGGCATCTCAAGAGTAGTTGTAAAAGGCGCACCGACAGGGTTAGGGCAGCCTCTTTACTATAAACTTGATGCGATACTGGCAGATGCAATGATGGGCATAAATGCCGTTAAAGCCGTTGAAATAGGCGACGGAGTGCTTAGTGCCTCTACAAAAGGTTCTCAAAACAATGACGAAATAAGAGCTGGCGGTTTTTTAAGTAACCATTCCGGTGGAATATTAGGCGGAATCAGTAACGCAGACGAGATAGTTATGAATGTCTACTTTAAGCCTACTCCATCAATTTTTAAAGAACAAAAAACAGTAAATATCTATAATGAAGAGGTTGATTTTTCACTTAAAGGACGACATGACCCATGTGTCGCAATCCGAGGAACTGTAGTTTGCGAAGCTATGGCAGCACTGGTTATAGCCGACATGCTGCTTCTGAATATGGGATCAAAAATGGATAGAGTAGTTAACTATTACAAATAATTTTTTTGTTCTAAAGAGTAGTTTTACTCTTTAGAATCAATTTTGTTTTTCGCTGATTTAATAGCATTGTTAAGTGCTGTTTTTGCAACACCCCAAGCTTGTATACCCATTCTTTTTGCCTCTTTTGCACTCTGGGAATGCAGTGCGGTATCGGCTTTTTTCACCGCTGTCTTTGCAAATGCAGAGAATTTTTCTCTCATGACAAGTGCAGTCTCTTTTGACATATGCACCAACTCTTCAAGATCATAGTGCATTCTTTGGTTAATCTCTAAAAGAGTTTTTCTTGTGCCATTCGTACTCTCATTTGCTATATTTTGGACAACCTGCGAGAAGAGCACATCTGTATGATTTAAATCCTGCATTATCGTATCATAATCTTCGATAAGGATATGTTTTGCCTCAAGCGGCATATATGCCAATCTTTTTTTAAATCTATCAATAGACTGCATAAGACCGCCTCTCATGCCTTTTAGAGTTGCTTCTAAAATCTCTTCTGAAAAATTTGATGACGCTTCGGCTATATCTATGCTTGAGTGTAAAATAGTAGAGAGAATTTTTCTCACTCTTATCGTGTTAAGCGTTCCCTCTTTGATAGTTTCAAAAGTGAGCTCTTTAATAATTTCTTCAATAGTATTTTTAGCTTCGCTGTCTTTTGATTTTTCAAGTGTAGTGATGATAGCACTCTCAACCGTTTCTCCCAGTAGATCAAAAAGATCTATTGACTGCAGTTTTGCTTGGTGAAGTTTTGAAAGTGTTAGAGCATCATTTTTATCTATAATGGACTCAATTTCATTAAAAATAGTATATTTTGCTTCTTGAAGCTCACTTGATTTTTTCTCTATATTTTTTTCAAGCAACTCTTTTTGTAACAAAAGATCTTCTAGCTCATCTCGCAAGTTTTTTGTTCTCTTGCCGATAACTTCCGACGTTATATCTTTAATCTCGTGAAGGCTTAAATTCCCAAAATCAATCTTTTGCAGCTCTTGTAGTTCCATAGTAAACTCCTTTTTTAAAGTACCATTTTTATATGTTGATGCGCCTTTAAGGCTTGATAAATAAAATTTCTATCATCTTCATTGTGTACAAGCATATCCAAATTCATGCTTATATACTTGCCGCCCTTGGAGTTTTTTGAATGAGTCAGCTTATGCTCTCTCTCATTTATAACATCTCTAATCGCCTGCTGAAGCGTCTCTACCTCAGAAGATATTAGCTTGTAGGACCAAGAACATGGATAGGTAAGTTCTAGTTTCTCTTCTCTATCGCTCAAAATCTCCACTTTTGCCTCCTGATTTTTTCTCTAACTGCACATTTCGTATAATCATACCTTTATCTATCGCTTTTACCATATCATAAATAGTCAAAAGCCCGATACTTGTGCCAGTCAATGCCTCCATCTCAACGCCTGTTTGACCTGTCAGTTTTGCCGTAACGGTGAGTTTAAACCCGGGGAGTTCCGCCAACTCTTCAACATCACAGTTAATTCCGCTTAGGTTGAGCGGATGACACATCGGTATAAGTTCACTTGTTTTTTTTGTTCCCATAATAGCCGCTATAACGGCAGTTTGAAGCACTGGACCCTTTTTTGTTTTTTGTGTAACTATAGCATTGTAAGCATCTTGACTCATTTCTATAATGCCGCTGGCAACGGCAACTCTAGTCGTGGAATTTTTCTCGCTTACATCAACCATCTTAGGTCTGTCTTTCTCATCTAAATGCGTTAAATTCATATCTTCTCGTTTCCTATAGAACGCAAAATGAGCAAAGCCCATTTTGCTACGCTAGCCGCTGTGGCACTAAAGCTTGTCTCTTACGAGACAGAAAATTTCTTACATTTTTGTAAGAAATCTAATAAAATTATTAAGTAAAGATTATATCAAATAGTTGATAAATGAGCGAGTGCTTCTTGATATTCGTGCGGATGGTTAAGATTTAGAAATGGTTTTTCATCTTTAAAATCTACAAAAATTGTTTTTGAATTTTTAAGCAAATATCCCAATTTATGATTCTCTTCTTTGAGCATCTGATTAAATTTTTCACTTATTGAGCGATGATAAATTCCGCACATCGGTTGCATGCCACTTGCCGTTTTGGCGATAGTGGCGTCATAATCAGACTTATCTGCATTAATAAGTTGTCCTATCTCATTTTTACCTACAAATGGAGTGTCTACGCTAAGGGCAAAAAATCTATCACATGTTAAATGTTCAAAAATAGCTACAAATCCGGCAGTCGGCGCATAAGTAGAAGAAGTTTTTATATCTTCTATAAAGTCTGCTTGAAAGTTAAATTTTGATTTGTCTTTGCAGGAAATATATACATTTTTGAAAATTTTATTAAGACGGAAGAGTTGAAACTCTGTTAGCGTATAAAAACCGCCAAAAGGAAGAAGAGATTTATCTTCTCCCATTCGGCTTGATTTGCCACCCGCAAAGATGACGCAAGGAATACCTAGCATTTAGTTTTTAGTTAACTCTGCTTCGATTCTTCTATTTTCTGCACGACCTTCATCGGTCTTATTTGTAGCTATAGGCTCAGTCTCACCTTTTGCAGATGTAGTGATTTTATCAGATGGCACGCCATCTTTGATAATCATATTTCTTACCGCATCAGCTCGTTTTTGTGAAAGTTTTTGATTGTATGCTTCAGAACCGATACTATCAGTATGACCTATAATTTTTGCTTTGTAATCAGGTGTACATTTTAAGAAATCCGCAAATTTATTTACACGACCAACAGACTCTTGCTCTATTTCAGCAGAATCAAACTTAAAGTTGATATGTAAGTTTATTTTTGGAGGACAAACTTCAGCTGCTTTAACTTCCATAACTTTTTCAAGTGCAACAGCTTTTGTAACCTCTTGTTTAACAGGCTCAGAAGCTACTTTTGGTGCCGGCGCAGGAGCAGGAGCAGGTTGTGCTTTTGGTCCAAATGCAAAGTTGATACCCGCCAAAAGTGCAAGGTTGCTATTCAATCTGCTGTTATTGTTTTTTAGCATGTAAACAGACTCTACTTTTAGAGCGATTGCATCCGTAAAAGGAACTTTTGCACCGATACCCGCATTAAAAAATGCACCGTCTCTGTTATCTGCCAAATGCTTATCTATCGTTTCATAACCGAAACCAATTTTTGCAAGCGGTTTTATCATACCAAATTTGCCATACTCATAAACACCGTTCAATGCAATACGATATATGTCCGTGCTGATTGTAGAATTTTCGTAATCCGCATCTGTATAAAGAATGCTTAACTCAGGTTTAATCGGTGAATTAAAACCGTTATATTGCATTTCTGCACCATATAAAACCTGATTATCCAAGTTGAGATTTCCCTCAGCAATGTTATAGCCTATAACAGGCGTAACCTCATAGTTATAATCCTGTGCAAATGCAAGAGTTCCTAGCAAAAGTGCCGGAACCAGTAATATTTTTTTCATTGTTTTCCTCCGTATTTTTCGGCATTTTACCATCTGACGACTTAAAATATTTAAACATTTAAATATTAGTTTATATCGTTCTATCTAGGGTCTGCAATGTAGCCCTCAATTGCCGAAATGGCCGCAACTGCAGAGTTGGCAAGATAGACTTTTGAGCTTCTGCTTCCCATACGACCGACAAAGTTACGGTTTGTTGTTGAAACAGCCACTTCATTGTCTCCTAAAATCCCCATATATCCGCCAAGACAAGCCCCACATGTAGGGTTGCTTACAACTCCGCCTGCATCTACAATTATGTCTATATATCCGAGCTTGTTAGCTTCTCTTAGTATCATCTGCGTTCCGGGAGTTACAATTAGACGAACATCTGGATGAACTCTTTTACCTTTTAGTATCTCTGCAGCAACTTTAAGGTCGCTTAGTCTTCCGTTTGTACAGCTTCCTATGAATGCCTGATCTATTTTGATTTTATCTTTTACCGCTTGAGTTATGCTGTGACCGTTTGACGGTAAAAACGGGTATGCGATAACCGGTTCAAGATTTGCAACATCTATCTCTAAAATCTGTACATAAGAAGCATCTACATCAGAGTGATGAATTTTAGGCGTACGAGCTAAATTTTTATCCGACAAGAACGCTTCCGTGATATTGTCATAAGCTACAATCCCACTTTTTGCACCTGCTTCAATCGCCATGTTGCACATAGAAAACCTATCATCCATCGTGAGATGTTCAATTGTACTTCCAGTAAACTCTAAAGTTCTGTAAAGTGCCCCATCAACGCCAATCATGCGGATAATTTCTAGGATGATATCTTTTCCGGTTGTATATTTACCAGGTTTTCCGCTAAGAACAACTTTGATAGACTCAGGAACTTTAAACCAGTTTCCACCGGTAACCATAGCAAATGCTAAGTCTGTTGAGCCCATGCCCGTAGAAAATGCACCGAGTGCTCCATGCGTACATGTATGACTATCTGCTCCGATAATAACGTCGCCCGGAACTACAAGTCCTTTTTCAGGCAAAAGGGCATGTTCAATCCCCATATCTTTTTCATCAAAAAAGTTTTTTAGGCTATATTTTTTTGCAAAGTCACGAGAAATTCTGGCTTGATTTGCGGATGCTATATCTTTTGCAGGGATAAAGTGATCAAGGACGATGGAAAACCCATCAGGATTTGCAAGTTTTGTCGCACCGCTATCTTCAAAAGCTTTGATAGAGATAGGCGTAGTAATATCATTTCCGATAACCATATCGATATCGCAGCGAATAATCTCTCCCGCATAAACAGCTTTTCCGACATGCTCAGAAAATATTTTTTCAGTAATAGTTTGTCCCATAATATAGAGTTCCTTAGATTTTACTTCTTAATTTTTGAGATTATAGCATTTTCTATTTTGTATATAATTTAACCCAAAAGATGATAAGATTTTTTAAAAAAGAGATTTGTATGCAAAATAGTTACAAAAGAATGGATGCGCACCTCTCAAACCTTGGATACTGCACAAGAAGCGAAGTAAAGAAATTTTTGAAAAAAAATTTAGTATGCGTAGATGGCATTAGGGTTTTTGACGTAACACAAAAAGCTTATCATAACGATGTAACAGTAGAAAATGAGCCGCTTGATAATGAAAGCCTGCTCATTCTTATGAATAAACCAAGTGGCGTAATCTGCTCACACAGTGACGGTGGAGTACTTATATATTCTATGCTTCCTCTAAGATGGCAGAGAAGAAATCCAAAAATATCAACAATCGGGCGGTTAGACGCGGATACTACCGGAGCGATTTTGCTTACTGACGATGGAGAACTAAATCATAAACTTACAAGCCCAAAAAGTGATGTGGCAAAAGTATACGAAGCAACACTTGCCGAGCCGCTTAAGGGCAACGAGGCAGATATCTTTGCAAGCGGAGAGCTTTTTTTAAAGGGAGAAAAAAAACCGCTTCTTAGCGCTAAAATGGAAATACTCTCACCATTACATGTAAGATTGGAAATTTGTGAAGGCAGGTATCACCAAGTCAAGCGAATGTTTGGAGCTCTCGGCAATCGAGTCGTAGCTCTTCACCGTGTTAGTTTTGGCGATTTTAGCGTAGAAAATCTAAAACTCGGTGAATATAAAACAGTTATTTAAATCTCGTACTTTAGAGCTTTTTTCATATATTCTGTTGAGCAAAAAAACATTGCCGCAAATATAGGATTTATCTTTACATAACCTTCTTCAACTGTTTCAAAAATTTTAAAAGTAAAACCTTCATGACCTTGCGTGCCCTTTGAGATTACCGTAAATTCAATAGGTGTTAAAGTTTTTACCATGTTTAAAATCTTTTTCTGTTTTTTTAAGCTATCGTTTTTGAGTAGATTAAAATCTTGATTTTCTGAACTTTTGTGAGAGCGTACAATCTCTTCCAAAATGTCAAATTTGTCTTTAAAAACTATTTTATTCCATTTGATTACAAGCTCTTTTGAATCAATCTTGCATGCGCTATGTATGAGAGCGTTTGGTTTTTTCTCTTTCATTGCTTCAATCAAGCCTAAAAGATAGTTAGTGCCACCGACTGCTTCTGCACATTTTTGCATTAAAAGATGTATAAATGCTTTTGTATCGTCATTTTGTTTGTTAAAATTGCACATAAATTATTCCTATTTTTGGTTATATTGATATAATTATAGCTTAAATATTCCATAAGTACAGTTTCATTTAAGCTTAATCAAATAACAAACTTATTATGATATCAAAAATACAAAGAAGACAAAAATTGTCTTAATTAAAAATAACTCGATTGAGTGAGGTAAATATGCAAGTTTATTTAGACAATAATGCTACAACGATGGTTGACCCGTTAGTCGTAGAAGTTATGCAGCCATTTTTTAGTGAAATATACGGTAACCCGAACTCACTTCATAAATTTGGTACGGCATCTCATCCTGCGCTTAGCAAGGCGATAGACCAAGTTTATAAAGCACTCAATGCAAGTGATAATGATGATATAGTTTTTACATCATGTGCGACGGAATCAAACAACTGGGTTTTAAAATCAATATTTAACGATTATATAGTAAACGGTGATAAAAATCACATTATTACTACAGAGGTTGAACATCCGTCTGTGCTTTCTGCATGTAGAGCACTAGAGAAAGAGGGCACAAAAGTTACATATTTGCCTGTAAACCATCAAGGAATAGTAGAACCGCATGTGGTAAGAAGTTTTATAACAGACAAAACGGCTTTAGTTTCTGTTATGTGGGCTTCAAATGAGACGGGAATGATTAATCCTATCAAAGAGATTGGCGAAATTTGTAAAGAGAAAGGTGTCTTATTCCACTCTGACGGCGTTCAAGCCGTAGGTAAAATCCCTGTAAATCTCCAAGATGTACATGTAGATTTTCTCTCGATGTCGGCACATAAATTTCACGGTCCTAAAGGTGTCGGTGCTCTATATATAAAAAATTCTCAGCCACTCTCTCCGTTTTTACACGGCGGCGAGCATATGGGCGGTCGCCGTTCAGGCACGCTAAATGTTCCGTACATAGTTGCAATGGGGAAAGCCATTGAACTTGCAACTACGAACATAGAAGAGAAAATGGCATCAATCAGAGCAAAAAGAGACCGTCTTGAAGATGCGCTTTTAGAGTTAAGCGATACATTCGTTGTGGGAAATCGTGATAACCGCACACCAAACACGATACTTATTTCTATCAGAGGTGTTGAGGGCGAAGGAATGCTTTGGGATTTAAATAACGGTCAAATCGGTGCATCAACCGGAAGTGCATGTGCAAGTGAAGATTTACAGGCAAATACCGTAATGCTTGCTATTGGAGCCGATAATGAACTGGCTCACACTGGCATTCGTTTGAGTCTTAGCCGTTTTACTACGGACGAAGAGATAGATTATACGATAGAGCATTTCAAAAAAGCGGTTTTGAGACTTCGTGCCATTTCAAGTTCTTATGCAAAAGTTGGACCGACCCCAGGCGGAGAGTCAAAAGCTTGTGAATTACATCATTAAAAATTAGGAGAATTACTACCATGGCAAAAAATGACTTACTGGGTGCATCTTTATGGGATGCGTACTCAAATAAAGTAACAACGCTGATGAATAACCCAAATCATCAAGGCGAGATTACGGAACAAGAAGCAGCCGAACACGGAAACAGACTTATCGTTGCCGATTTCGGTGCAGAGAGTTGTGGAGATGCGGTGCGTCTTTACTGGGAAGTAGATCCGAAAACAGACATAATCGTAAACTCTAAGTTTAAAAGTTTTGGGTGTGGAACGGCGATAGCAAGTTCAGATATTATGACTGAGCTTTGTATCGGAAAAACCGTCAAAGAAGCTGTAAAGATTACAAATATCGATGTCGAGTTTGCTCTTCGTGACAGTCCTGAGATTCCGGCAGTTCCGCCTCAAAAAATGCACTGTTCGGTTATGGCTTACGATGTTATCAAGAAGGCTGCGGGACTTTACATGGGTGTCGATTCAGGAACTTTTGAAGAGGAAATTATCGTTTGTGAATGTGCTAGAGTTAGTTTAAAAACTCTGCAAGAGGTTATTAAATTAAACGACTTAACAACGATTGAGCAGATCACTGATTATACGAAAGCCGGTGGTTTTTGTAAAAGCTGTATAAGACCGGGTGGACATGAAAAAAGGGAGTACTATCTAGTGGATATTTTAAGAGATACACGTCGTGAGATGGATGAAGAGAAGATGAAAGCAGCAGCCGATGCAGGCTCAAAAGGCAGTTTTGAGTCAATGACTTTGGTGCAACAAATTAAAGCAATTGATGCCGTAATTGATGAGAATGTTCGTCAATTTCTTATAATGGATGGCGGAAATATGGAAGTTATCGATGTAAAACCAACTGAAGAGTATGTAGATGTTTACATAAGATATCTAGGTGCATGTAACGGATGTGCAAGTTCTGCTACAGGAACTCTTTATGCAATCGAAGCAACCCTAAAAGAGAAACTTTCTAAAAAAATCAGGGTTCTGCCTATTTAATTCCTACTCTTTGTAGGGATTTAAAAGCGGCGAGTTCTTGCCCATATATCTTTTATCTAAAACTGTTATCTCACATTCAAGCCAAATTTTAAATTTTTTGTAAACTCTTTTTTGTGCCTCTTGAATCAAAAAAATTGCTTCATCAAAAGTTCCGTTTTCAACATTGACCAAAAAATTCGCATGCTCTTTACTAAACTCCATTCCACCGACTCTAAAACCCTTTAAACCAACCGCTTCAATAACTCTGCCCGCATAATCTCCCTCAGGATTTTTAAAACAGCTTCCGGCACTTGGTTTTGAGGGTTGATTTGAACGCATAGCCTTAAACATTGCAAGTTTTTCTTCATCAAATCCAAATCTGAGTTCAAAATCGGCTTCTAAAATAGGAGTTTTTATGTCGGTAAATCTATATCCATAAGAGATCTCTTCTTTTTTTAAATTACCGCCACATGTGTTTATAGAAATAAGGTTATTAAATATCTCATACTCTTTAAGCCCTGCATTCATAAAAACAAGACCGCCTAAAGTTCCCGGAAGATGTGATAAAAACTCGAAATCTGCAATATTATTTTTTTTGCAAAACGAAGCAATTTTTCCAGATGGTGTCGCAGCACCGATTTTTAGAGAGTTATTTTCTATTTTTATATAGTCATATTTTTTAGAGAGTTTTAGAAGTGGCGGTGGTTGTTTGCCTATCAAGATATTATTACATGAACCTATGATATAGTGATTTTTATGCTCTGCTGTGCAATCTTCAAGTATTGAAACATCCAACTCTTCTCCAATTTTAATTGAGGAGAATTTAGAAAAGTTGATACTCTGTTTTTTCATCACTCTACAAAGGTCGGCATCATATTGAATATATTTGTTGAAAAATCTATCATGGTGTTTAACATCCACGGCATTGTCAAAATTACAACAATTACAATACCGATAATCTTAGGAATGAACGAGAGTGTCATTTCATTAATCTGCGTTGTTGCTTGAAATATACTTACCGCTAAACCTATAAACATGCCGGCTAAAAGTCCCGGAAGTGATAGAAGCAGAGCTACTTTAAATGTTTCAATCCCTAACGTTATGAGTTTTGCTTCCATTATGAGTTTCTCAATTCTTTATACTCAGTCGGTATCATAAAATCCTGAGCTTTTACAAGAGAGTCGTAAAAGCCGTGTTTATAGCCAATCTCAAATAGTTTATTTATCGCTCTGTACTGAATTTCGCTTAGTGTTATAGAGTCATCGTTTGCGTAAAGCTCAAGATATTTATCAAGTGTCGGAGCATCAATGCGAACCAAATCTCTCTCTAAAAGCATCTGAGACAGTTTGTGTTTATGCTCTCTTGCGACATGCACGGCTTTTGTTAAAGTAGCTTCATACTCTATGGCTTTATTGAGAGGGATCGAGCGGCTAATCGCCATTCCCCCAAGAGGAAGAGGAAGACCTCCTCCTGATAGTTCTTGCCAAATATCCCACATCTCACGCTCCACCTCAAGCTCGCTGTCGTAAGTTAAAATACTCTCATGTATTAAAACACCTGCATCCACCCTGCCATCGAGAACGGCCTGCTCAATCTCTAAAAAGTTCATATAAGTAACTCTTGCATCAGGATAAGCAATACGAAAAAGCATCGCATTTGTCGTGTGTTCACCGCTTAGGGCAACTTTGAAATTGCGTTTGAGCTTAACATCTTTTTTTCTAATGATTTTAGGACCATAACCGTCACCGAAACTTACTGCAGTGCGAAGAAGAGCATAATCTTCTCTAATATGAGGGTAAAGTGCGAAACTTATAGCCACTATTTCATAAACACCGCCAAGTGCCTTTTCGTTAAGAGTTTGAATATCCTCTGCGATATTCTCAAACTTAACACCCTCCATATCTATCCAGCCAAATTTTATGGCATAGTACATAAATACGTCATCAGCATCCGGTGAGTGAGCAATAAGTGTTTTTTTCAAATTCATTACCTATACAAATAGAGATTCAAATATAAACTAAATTTTAACCAAATAAGGATAAAATCACACCAATTTATATGGAATTTCTATATAAAAAATATGTCAATTTGCAATATTTTTAAATGAAAATATAAAATTAACATATAATAAGTCTAAATTTAATAAAAGAGAGCCGAAAATGGACGCAAATAAACAAAAATCATTAGACTTAGCTATGAAACAGATTGATAAGGCATTTGGCAAAGGTGCTTTAATGCGACTTGGAGATAAGGAAATCGTTCCAATAGCATCAATTAGCACAGGCTCTCTCGGTCTTGATTTAGCACTCGGTATCGGCGGAGTACCACAAGGCAGAGTTGTTGAAATATATGGACCTGAAAGTTCAGGAAAAACGACTTTAGCACTTCAAATAACGGCAGAGTGCCAAAAAGCAGGCGGTGTTTGTGCATTTATAGATGCAGAGCATGCACTTGATGTCGGATATGCAAAAAACCTTGGAGTAGATGTCAATAATCTGCTCGTATCTCAGCCTGATTACGGTGAACAGGCACTTGACATCGTTGAAACGATTGCCCGTAGCGGTGCTATTGATCTAATAGTTATCGACTCGGTTGCGGCACTTACCCCAAAATCTGAGATCGAAGGTGAAATGTCGGATCAAAACGTGGGCGTACAAGCACGCCTCATGTCAAAAGCACTTCGTAAATTGACCGGTATTTTACATAAGATGAACTGTACAGTTATCTTTATAAATCAGATTCGTATGAAAATCGGTATGATGGGCTATGGTTCTCCGGAGACAACTACAGGCGGAAATGCACTTAAATTTTACGCTTCAGTTCGCATTGATGTTAGACGTATTGCGTCTCTTAAACAGGGAGAGAGCCAAATAGGAAATCGTGTTAAAGCAAAAGTTATAAAAAATAAAGTTGCACCTCCATTTCGTCAAGCTGAATTTGATATAATGTTCGGTGAGGGAATATCCAAAGAGGGTGAACTCGTTGATTACGGTGTAAAACTAGATATAATAGACAAAAGCGGTGCTTGGTTCTCTTATGAAGATATAAAGCTTGGGCAGGGACGTGAAAATGTTAAAGCTAAGTTTAAAGAAGATCCAAAGTTAGCTCTTGAAATAGAAGAAAAAATTAAAACGGCTATGGGTATAAATAATCTTATGACCATGGACAGTGATGAGATTGAAGAAACGGTTGATGACTAACCCTTTAAACCATTAAAAATTAAAATAATACTAAAGAGGTGATAAATAATGTTTATAGATAATGTAAGTGCAATTGAAGTAATGGATTCTCGCGGAAATCCTACGGTAAAGACAACGGTAGAGTTAAGTGACGGAACAAAAGAGAGTGCTATTGTGCCATCTGGTGCTAGTACCGGAAAACGAGAAGCATTAGAACTTCGTGACGGTGGCAGCAGATATATGGGCAAAGGCGTACTTAAAGCGGTAGAGAATGTAAACAGCCAAATTGCTGACGTATTAATAGGTCTTTCTCCATTTAATCAAGCAGTAATAGATGCAACAATGAAAGAGCTAGATGGAACTGACAACTACGGTAATCTTGGCGCAAATGCTGTTCTAGGCGTATCAATGGCAGTTGCACGTGCTGCTGCAAAAAGTCTAGGCATTCCTCTTTATCGTTATTTAGGCGGTGCAAATGCTATGGTTATGCCTACGCCTATGCTAAACATTATCAACGGCGGTTCACATGCGGACAACTCTGTAGATTTTCAAGAGTATATGATTATGCCTGTAGGTTTTGAAGATTTCGCTACTTCACTTCAAGCTTCAGCCGAAGTTTACCATAGCTTAAAAAATATTTTAAAAGCAAAAAAACACAATACTGCACTTGGTGATGAGGGCGGTTTTGCACCTGATTTAAGTTCAAATGAAGAGCCTATTCAAATAATCATGCAGGCAATTGAGGCAGCAGGTTATAAAGCCGGTGAACAGATGGCAATTGCTCTTGATGTTGCTGCATCTGAGTTAGTAACAGATGGCGGATATAGACTTGATAGTGAAAATAGAACAGTAACGTCTGCCGAGTTGGTAGACTATTATGTAGATTTATGTTCAAAATATCCAATCGTATCTATAGAAGACGGCTTAAGCGAAGATGACTGGGACGGATGGAAACTTTTAACTGAGAAACTAGGGGATAAAGTTCAGCTAGTCGGTGATGATCTTTTCGTTACAAATGCAAGTATATTAAATGAAGGTATCCAAAAAGATATTGCAAATTCAATTCTCATCAAGCCAAATCAAATAGGCTCGGTAAGTGAAACAATGCTCACTGTTCGTCTTGCTCAAAGAAATGGATATAAATGCGTTATGAGTCATCGTTCAGGCGAAAGTGAAGATGCTTTTATCGCCGATTTTGCCGTAGCACTTAATTGCGGTGAGATAAAAACAGGCTCAACTGCTCGCGGAGAAAGAACTGCTAAGTATAATCGCCTTTTAGAGATAGAAAACGAGATAGTTTACGGTGAATATTTGGGTTCAAAACTTTTTAACTAAGAATTACACATGCTTAACAAGGAACTTTTTGAAGGGATAGACGACACACAGAGTATTACAGAGAAATATTTTGGTTTATCTCTGCTAAAGTTCTTACTTCTTATCTTCCTTGTTCTTGGAATGGGAGTCTATATAGGTATGATTTTGTACGGAACAAACTCTCTAGAAGTTTTTTTAGGGCTTCAGGATTATGAACAATATTTACAGAGTGAAATATATAGGCTGAAAAATGAGAATGCAGAACTGCAAAGAGAGTATTTTGAATTAAAAGAGATTTCTGCGAAATAGTAACTAAACTTGATATAATACATGCAAACAATTTAGGGGTAATTTTGATTAGAATTTTATTTATATCTGCCATATTGCTTCTTACGCTCAATGCTCGTGAAAATCCATTCTTTCCCTCCGAGGGGGAAAAAGATCTTCCTATATCATCAAATGAAAATAGAGATAAAGAGCCTTTAAAAAGAGTCGCCATTACTCTTCCTGCCCAAGCCAGAGTACTTCAAAAAGTAACATTAGAGTTTAAAAATCTTGATGGAACAATAGAAAATAAAAGTATAGAACTAGACAACTCTGTAGATTGGCATCTGCCTGTTTTTGTATCACAAACTTTCATAGAAACACAAAAAGCCACCTCATCTGATAAAGCAGAGGATGCCCCTGCAAAAAATAAAACAAAGCAAAAAGAGTCAGGATATACAACTATCGCATCTATAAAAGATTTATCCCTTTTATCATCTGGCAAATGTCTAAAAATAGTAACAAATGACGAGATTATGAGAAACTTTTTACTTGTAGCTCCACATAGAATTGTAATGGATTTCAAAAAAGGTACTGAAATAGATATAAAAAATAGTACAAAAACGAATGAACAAAACATATTTAAAGATGTGCGAATCGGAAATCATGATGGATACTACAGAGTTGTTGTTGAACTCGATGGGTATTACAGATATGATTTTAAAAAAATCTCTAACGGATATCAAATAGAACTAAAATAAAAATTTCTAAAAATAATAGTTTAGATATATGCTAAAACTATTCTCTTCATGCTCTATCTTAAAATCACTTCTCTCTTTATAGTCATACTTAAATTTCAGTTGAACATTTTGTGATGCTCTGAGTGTTTGTGAAATATTTACCAGTTGCTGTTCATATCCACTGTCGTACCATCTTTTAGTCACCTCTAAAATTGTGCTCATGTTGTTGTATTTGTCAAAAACCAATCCAATACTTCCACCTATGGCAGAGATATACTTTTCATCAAGGTAAAAGAGCGGATCAGTCATCATATAGACATAAGCAAGTTCACTTCCCCAGCTAAGTCCGATGCCTACGGTTCCTATAAAAGCTGCTTCTTCACTAGGAGAATTTCTATCCCAGCCAAATTTAGTTCTCCATGATAAATTTTTAAAAAAATCAGATCTTTGTGCAAGTGAAACAATGGAGAGAATTGTTGCCTTTTCAATCTCTGCTTTATTTTGCGAGTAAGAGAGTTCAAAATCAAGAAACTCAATTTGCGTACCTCTTAAAAACCCGTAACTGCTATCCTCTAAGTCGTGATATGCAGGACGAATTCCTATAAAGCCTATTGATTCGCCCTCTCTTACGCCGCCTCCTAAAGAAACTCTTATCGCCTGATGGCTTTCTATAGGATTTGGAGGAGTTTTAATAATTATTTTTTCTCCGCCTCCAAGCGCTGCTCTTGCTTTTGAGAGGGCATGAAAAAGCTTTAGATACTCCTCTTTTTTTATTTTGCTTTTGCTAAATCTATATTCTAAAAGTTCTATCGAAGCTTCCAATATATATCTTTTTTGCTGTAAATCCATATCTTTATTAAGAGTAATATATTCGTGTGTAATATCTGAATCAACAAGCAAGAGCGGCATACTTTGATACTCCTCTTTTATAAGCTCTTCATATTTTAAAAGCGTAGTTCTCTTTGATGGTCTGTAAAAATTATCTTTTATAATACCCTCTGCTTTTGCTGCATGCACTGTTTCAAGAGGGATAATTTGATTATTAAAATATTCTCTTAAATGGATCTCGGGTCTTGCTGCTTCTAGAAACCAAAGCATATTATAAGAGCAGTTTTCGGTAAAAAAATAGTAGTATGAATGAGTTTCATTCAACTCCCAAATATGCTTCAACATCTTAATCGTCTCTTCTTCACTCAAGTTCAAATCATATTCCCAAATATCCCTTTGTTCGCTGTCCCGATACTCTTTTAGCTTGTCATAGTATGGGAGAAGAGAATATTTACCGAAGTAGCCGCCAAATAGTCCTTTTATCGCAAAAAGAACAGCGTTTTCTTTATCGGGATTCGCATCTGCTGCATAATTTACCGCATAAGAGAGAAGTTTGGAATCATAAGCAGAATTAATGCGTAAAAAAGTATGCCCGAACATCGATGCAGGTGAGTTTATATGAGCTGATGGAAAGACTAATGTTACTGATTTTGGGTTTAAGCGTTTGAGAACTTTCTCATACTCTTTGCAATCTGTTTTTGGAAAATCTATAATGTTTAGCTGCTCTTTGAGCCAAGCTTTTCTAGCCGGAAATCTGCATGCAGCAGAGTTGTCATTAAAAGTGGTTTCATTTAAAAGAGCCTCAATTGTCGCATTTAGCTCACTTTGTGCATTGCTTTTGCCATCTTTTGCAAAGAAAAACGCTTCATCATCTATCTCGCTGACTCCGTCAACGCTATGAAGAAGCAGACTCCAATATCTTGATTGCGATAAATTCAACTCTTGTGCTTTTTGTTTGTAAATATGAGCGGAAGCATTTAAAAAAGTAATGCAAAAAATTAGTAATAAAAAAGATTTATTTAAAATGGAAATTTCCTAAATTTGGTATAAGCAGAATGAGTTGAAGATAAAGAGAAAAATCTCTCCATCTTCGGGGTTATTTATTTTATAAAGTTGTTGTAGAAATATTATCTAGAACATCAGACATTGTAGCATTTTGGCTTGTGTAGATGCTGTTGTAATTCTCTTGAAGCGATGTAGCAAAAGCCACTTTGTCAGATACTGCTAAAAGCTCTGCCAAAGTCTCTATACTCTCGCCGTGACCCACTGCAATCTCTTTTGCAAGTTGATCCATGTTTGAAGCGACAAACTCTTGTGCTTGCTCATTCATAACAAACTTAGTTTTTTGACATCCTAGCGTTCCCGATGTAATACCGAATGTTTGATTCCCAGAAGTACCATTTGTTGTAGCTTGAAGCGCCAACAAAACCGCAGTCGAATTATCTTTGATAATCATCGCACCAAGACCACAACCAGTTTGAGAATTTACGCCTGCCATTGCAGATGAGCATAATGCTACAACCGCAGCAAAGCTAACTAAAATTTTTTTCATCTTCTATTCCTTTTTTTTAAAATCAAAACAATTGTAGGATTTGTTACCTTAAGCGAAACTTAATTTTTATTTAACTCTTTATCCTTCCAATACTTCGTTCCCTGGATGGTAGCTTGAAGTGCTAAACCGTTTTGTGTCAGTTTATAAAGTCTAACCCCAGAAGCAACAGTTTCAGCGGCACCGAATGCTCCGCCGCTCTCATCATATTTTGCAGCAACATCAGCTTGAGCGTTTGCCTCCCAGCCGTTATTTACAAAACTATCATATGCTTTTTTATCCTTAAACAAAAATACAGCCCTGAACTCTTTAACGCCAAGACCCAGTCCGACACCTCCTGAAGCCATATTCATATAAGTATACATCCCAGTTTTATTGTCATGTGCAACTCCCTTGCCGCCTTCCGCCGAGAAGAGAACAAGACTTACTCCGGTATTGCTAAACGTTGCATATCCGTAAGAGTTAAGTATCATATTTTTAGCTTCCGGTGCATATTTGTAAAGCAGTTGCAGTGTCTCATTGTTTGTTTTTAACCTCTCCACTCTCTCCTTGCGATTATCTTCTTTTATCTCTTTTGGGCTTTTTCCAGACCAAAAACCTGAAAAAGCAACAACTATAAAAAGCAAACTTACTATTAATCTTAACTCTTTCATGCTCTTTTACCCTTGATTTGTTTAAATAATAGTAGCATAATATACAAAAACTAAGGTAGGTAAAATTGCCATTACAAATCGGTTGGAACTATTTTCCCATTAAAGAAGTCACAATAAAAAATGAGTCTTATAACAGTGACATGATGGGGATACGCATAGTTCAGCTCTCAGATTTGCATCTTACAAAAAAGGTTAATCTCGCCTATCTTAAACTATTGGTAGAGAAGATAAATAATATAAAGCCGGATTTTATTGTTTTTACCGGAGATATTCTTCAGACAAAGGCTATATATCTAAAAGAGCATATTGAAATATTTAAAAACTTTGAAACAAAAGCTTACTTTGTGACAGGTAATCATGATTTGGTTTATGGCATTAAAGAACTAAAGCGTATCATGGACGAGAGCAATATCATCTGCCTAGATAATGAAATAGTAAAATTGAAAATAAAAGATTTTGAGCTGCAACTGGTAGGGCTTAGTGACAGATACAGTTTTTTATGCGGAATTAAACGCCCGATAAAGGAGTTGTTTTCAAAACTTGATCCAGATTTAGCGACGATTCTTCTTACACATCAACCCAAAGACATAGAACATGTAGGGTCTTACCGCATTGATATTCAACTAAGCGGACACACACACGGTGGGCAGGTCTATCCGTTTAGCAAAATAGTCAAGTTTTTTCAGCCCTATTTTAGCGGACTATACACTCACAATAAGACTGTTTTATATGTAAGCAACGGTCTTGGATACTGGGGTTTAAATATCAGATACAAAGCTAAGAGCGAAATAACCGTATTAACTATCAATTAATAAATAAGGGAGATAATAAATTTTTATTTAAAGGAATTGTTATGCATAAATTGTTCTTATTTTTCGTTTTATCTGTTTTAGCATTAAATGCTGATTTTTTGAATGTTTCTTCTTCTATCACGAAGCTTAATGGGTTTAAGTACGAAACACCGCATGGGAATGAGATAAAAATCCCAAAAGAGGTAAAACTCATAATTGTTTCTTTTGAAAAAGATACGGGAGCTTTGGTAAATGAGTACTTAGATACCAAAAGTCCGGACTATTTAACAAAACACAACTCTATTTTTATCGCAGATATAAACAAAATGCCGAGCGTTATTACAAAAATGTTTGCATTGCCAAAACTTAGAAAATATAAACACCCAATGTATCTAAACTATGATGAAAAGTTTGAACAATCTGTTTTGGGCAAAGAGGAGATGGTTACGCTTTTACATGTTGAAAACTCCATAATTAAACATATCTCGTTTATTGTGAGAAAAGAAGAACTAAAAGCGGCGATTGAAAAGTGATATCACTAAAGGCACTTACCAAGAACAGGTTTAAAAGTTTACTGATTTTCTCCTCTATTACCATAGCTGTAATGGCGATTTTTCTAATCAGCTCGGTTTCTCAGGGCATAATCGGAATGTACTCGAAGATGATAAAAACAGACGGAGATATCATAATCACACAAAAAGGCATTTCAGATACTTTTTTCTCAAATGTCGATATCTCGTTGATGGATAAAATAGAAAAAATTGAACATGTCTCTTCAAGTTATGCCATGATTGTCGGGGCTTCTCCCATCGGGCATATCCCTATTGCAGGTATATACGGAACAACTGCCAACCATTTTTCTCACTATAAGCTCTCAAGCGGAGAATACCCAAAAAAGAGCGAGGTAATTTTGGGAACAAACATAGCCAAACAGTTTGCGACTTCAAATATAAATATAGGCAACAGAGAGTTTAAAATTTCAGGCACTTATAGCAGTGAGATAGGTTTTGAAGAGGGCGGAGTCGTTATGAATATAGAAGATGCCGGAAAACTTTTTAACCGATCTGCCTCTTTTATTTTAGTCTCTTGCGATTCGCCTAATGCAATAGACGAAATCATAAAAAAAATCTCTGCGTTAGATAGCGAAATAGAGGTAAAAACTACACAGAATTTCGTAAAAGAGTACAACCAGTTTAAGATAATCGAAAACTCATCTTTTGTCATCTCTTTTTTAGCATTTGCCATGGGTTTGATGGGAATCGCTTCGGTCATGAGCATGATAGTAAACTCTCGTAAAGAGGAGTTTGGGATTATGCGGGCACTCGGCAAAAGTCGGCTTTTTATCATAAAAAACCTCTTTTTTGAAACGCTAGTCATGAGCGTCTCTGCATATCTGTTTGCCCTTGTTCTGAGCCTTGGAATATTAGCACTGCTGCCTCATGTAGAGATGCTTCAAGGCTATGTAAACGGTTCTCTTTCACTGCATATTTCTCTGTATGTACTGTTTTCAACCATATTAATGGCACTGTTTGGCTCACTGATTCCTGCATGGATAGCTTCAAAAACAGATCCGATTCTTCTTATAAATCAAGGGTGTGCATGATAAAAGTATCTAATATTTCACATTTTTACGGTGTTGAGCAGGTGCTTTATGATCTCTCTTTTGAGATAAAAAGCGGTGAATTTCTCTTCTTAAGCGGAGAGAGCGGAAGCGGAAAATCAACGCTTCTCTCTATCCTCTCAACACTTTTAAAACCATCAAAAGGAGAGCTTTTGATAGATGGAGAGAGTATTGAAGAAATCTCAAATATCGACTACTTTCGCCAGAGTAAAATAGGTTTTGTTTTTCAGTTTCACTACCTCATAAACTATCTCAGCGTTTATGAAAATATCGCTCTAGCCGCACTAGAAAACAAAAGGCAAAATATAAACAAAGTGCTTGGCGAGCTTGGAATAGCAGATCTCTCATCTCGTTATCCAAACGAAATCTCAGGCGGACAGAGACAAAGAGTCGCAGTCGCGCGTGCTCTTATAAACGAACCGAAAATCATCTTTGCGGATGAGCCGACGGGAAGTTTGGATTCAAAAAACTCAACTATAGTCTACGGACTTTTACAAAATGCGGCAAAAAAAGGAACAACCGTCGTAGTTGCTTCCCATGACATGCAGATAGAAAATTACGCAACTCAAATCATTAGGTTAAAAGATGGACAAATTTTATAAATTAGTAGAGCAAATTATACCAGTATGGGCTTTGATATTTTTAGGCTCTATTTTAGTCGGTGCAATTTACTCAGCACAACTTTTAGGATTCGGTTTCTTAAATGAGACTTTGTTAAATCCGCAAACAACACGTTCTCTTCATATAACGCTTATGCTCTACGGTCCGATTATGCTAGCACTCTCTCTTCTTCCTTTTGCTCTTTTTGCAAAAGATAAACTAGATCTCGGTGTTGCGGTAGAGCCTCTAAAAAACTATTTTTTGCTTTGGCATCTCTTTTTATTTATGGCGGTTGTCTCTATCTCTTTAGGAGTTCAGCGTGGTCTGCCTTTTTATGATTTTGCCTATGAGTTAAATTTTATACTTGCAGCTTCTGGCATTTTTTATATAGTCGCTATTTTTAAAACTATAAAGCAGTATGAGGTTACACCGCTTTGGGTAAAGGTATCAAAAGCACTTCTTTTTGTCGCACCTTTGGCACTCTTAGTTTTAATGAATCCGACTTACGGACAAGTAGAAAAAACCCTTATCGGACCTCACGGCGATAACACTTTGGGTATGAGTTTTACTATTATCCCTATCTTTTATCTTATGATTAAGCTTTATGCAAAAGAGAATTTTGAAGCGAAATGGGATCTTTTTTGGATAATTCCGCTTGCAGGTTATGCGCTCTCAGTTGCAACCCGTATATTTAGAGGAGAGCTTTCTTACACTGAGGAGTGGGTTTATCAGTGGCTCACTTTTGCTTATGCTCCACTTTTGATAAAGTGGTGCAGGGATGCAAATATAACTTTAAAATCTACACCCTACCTAGTCATATCTATCTGGGCATTTTTGTTTGTAATGATTCAAGGAAATATACTCTTTATTCCGGAAATCCGCTGGCCGTTTCATAGAAACGATCTCATTGTCGCTCATGCACATGTGGCTATCGGTCTTGGTATATTTTTTATGTCGCTTAGTATCTTAAAATATTTCTATCCGCTTCCTAAGAAGTTTATCAGTTTTTGGATTGCGGTTATTGCCATTATCTTTGTTTCACTCTCTCTTGCCGGTTTTACAGAAGCCGGATTTGCAACTATAGACGTTACTTCTATGTGGTGGCTTCGCCTGTTTGGAGGAATTGTGGCAGTCGGCGGTCTCATTTTTTATATCGTTAAAAATATTCGTAAAACAAAGCTCTCTCTTTTAGAACTTTATCATCTAAACGGATTTTTATCAGACGGTTTGGGTGCGCTGATACTCTTTTTATCGGCACCGTTGCTTTTTGAATTTTTAGGATTTGCATTTGCTCCGCATTACTACTTAGTATTTGGTTTTATGGGATTTGTGGGCATTTTGCACTTCATCGGAATAACTAAAGAGCCACATGCTATGGCATACCTGACATCTTTGGCTCGTCTGATTACGGGAACGATTTTCTTATCTCTCTTTTATCTGGGAACGATAGACGCTTTAGGTCTGCTTGTCGGCTTTTATGACATTTCGTACGCTCTTATTTATCTTATATTTAAAAGCCGCTTATGATTTATTCCGTTGCTCTTTCGCTCTTACTCGGGTTCGAACTAACCTACTATCTTCTTATAGTTCAAACCGGCATAGTTGCACACTACAATTCAGATTTAGCGACACTTTTCCCAATGTTTCTAGGCGGAGTTATGGGAACTTGGCTAAGCGGTATTTCTTGGATGGGTTTGAAAAATCCTCTACACAAGATAATTGTTGCTTTAACTTTGCAGCTCTTCTTATCATTTTTATATCCTGACTTTAATATTTTCTCTCTGTTTCTTTTGGGTTTGGCCGTTGGTTTTATGGCACCCTTAGGCATCTACCTATTTAAAGCAAAACAGCAGCGAGAACTATTTTTTGCACTTGCTATTGCCTATACGACTGGCACATGTTTTTTTACTTCAGCAGTTGATGATAGAGTGTTTATGGCAATTATTTTTACATCAATTGCACTCTTTTGTGCTATTGTTCTTAGAAATTATAAAGTTAACACTGAAGCTAAAACACTCTCTTACTCATTTATTTCCTATCTTCCATTGATGTTGTGGATACTCTTGGATTCAAATCTTTTTGAAACTCTATCAAGACATGCAGGAATCGATATCTGGTCAAAAGAGACTTCAATAATTGCCATTTTTCATATTGCCGGACTTGTGGCGGCCTACTTTGTAGATGCCTCAAAGATAAAACAGCACTTCTTTATAGCCGCTCTTTTTATCGCCAGCTATTCACTCTCATATTTTGAGCTGCCTCTTTTACTAGCCATGGTTTATCCTTTTACTATTTCATATTACAATGTTGTTGTTTTTACCACTTTAAGCAAAGAGGTGGATCTCTCTAAACTTGCTTTTATGATGATTTTTGTCGGCTGGATAGCCTCTGGACTTGGTTTAGCTATTGCTTTATCAAGAATTTTACACTAAGGAATGAAAATGAAAAAGATACTATTGGCACTGTTTTTAACAATACCGTTACTTGCAGCAAATCTACAACTTAAGAGCGGCTCTGTTGCGGCACATACCGAGATGCTTATGGACAGCACTATCGATCCGTTAAACAACTCTCTAAATGCGGATATAACAATGGATGGCGGTGATGTAACAACTCTCAGAGGTAAATTTTGGGTTGATATGAATCTCTTTAAGAGTGACAAAAGCGATAGAGATAAAAATATGTACAAAGAAGTTGAATCAGATAAATTTAAACTTGCTACTTACACTATCTCAAGCATAGAAAAAGCAGACGGCAACAACAGTTATATCATTAACGGAGTGCTTAATTTCCATGGAAAAGAAAAACCATTAATCGCAAAAGCTCAGATAGTTTCTGCTGATGGTACATTATCAATCAGCGCCTCTTCAATGATACTTATGAGTGATTTTGGCATCAAAATGCCATGTATGGTATTTATGTGTGTTAGAAATCAGGTTGACCTTTTAGTTAAAGCAGATTTGCTTCAGTGATTTGTGGCTTTAATACTAAACTCTAAATAGTATAATGTATAATACCGCATCAATTTTTCAAGGATAAAAATGTTTAAGTTTATAATGGTTTGGTTTTTAATACTGCTTAATTTAGAGGCTAATACGGATGAAGCACTAAAGGCTTTTAAGAATAAAGATTACACAACAGCTTTTAAGCTCTATGAAAAAAGTGCGTTAAATGGCGATGCAAAAGCACAAAGCGCTTTGAGTTATCTTTATGCTAACGGTTTAGGGACAAAGCAGGATTCTGCTAAGTCAATAGAGTGGCTGGAAAAATCTGCAAATAACGGAAATGCAACTGCGCAGTACGATTTGGGTATGTTTTATTTAAACGGGCAAGGTGTTACAAAAGATAAAAAAAGAGCTTTTGAGCTGTTGAATAGTTCATCAAAACAAAATAATACAAATGCACAGTACAATTTGGCACTTATGTATTACAGCGGTGATGGTGCTGATTTAAACGTATCAAAAAGTGCAGAGCTTTTAGAGAGTGCCGCAAATGGCGGACATACTATTGCACAACAAAATGTTGGTCGTGTTCACATGCAGCTTTTAAATTTTGACAAAGCTGCTGAGTGGTTTGAAAAGAGTGCTGCGGCAGGCGATGAGAGTTCATATTATGCTTTGGCAGAAGTTTATGCTCAAGTAGAAAAATTTAAAGAAGCTAAAGTTTGGGCACAAAAGGCTATCAAAAGTGGAAATAAAGAAGCGGAACTTCTCTACAAAAAATATGAGTTAGAGAAGTACTAATCTAAATAGAGGTTACCCTATATCCTGAGCCGTAGATATTTTGAATAATATCTTCGGGCAGTTTTGTTCTAATTCGCTTCATAAGGGATGTTACAGCATGAGTTGAAAACTCTTTACTCTCTTTTTCCTCATGAAGATACTCAAAAATATCCTTTGAGCTAAAACAGCAACTAGGCTCTGAAAAAAGCAATTTTAGCAACAGGTTTTCCATTTTTCTCAACTTAATCTCTTTAGCATTGTACCAAAGAGTATTTGTTGAGCCATCCCAATACATATTGTCAGTTGCATACGTTCGACTTGTTGTCTTTCTGATTAAATCAACTGTTTCAAACAATACTTTTTTAAGTACATCCATTTTTATCGGTTTGATAAGATAAGCTTCGAGGTGAAGCTTTATAGCATGAAGCAGTTTTTCTTGCTCAGAATGAGCGCTCATTACAATTATTTTTGTATCTTTATCATCTTTTCTTATTTTTGCAATCATATCTAAACCGTCTAAATTCGGCATACTTATATCGGTTAAAATGATATTAGGTCTCTTTTGAAGGTAAATATCATATGCTTTCTTTCCACACTCGGCGGTGTATATTCTATTGAAAAAGATTTGCAAATATTCACAAAGTGATTCACGAAGTTCTGATTCATCTTCTGCCAGTAAAATTGATATATCTCTTATTTTTTCAATATTCATTTTTTATCTTTATAATAAATTCTGCACCGACTTTTTTGTTTTGTTCATCGTAGATATTCTTTACACTCAAATGACCGCCTATGTTATCTTCTACAATCATTTTTGCTATGTGCAACCCAAGTCCGGTTCCCATAGATTTATGTTTTGTCGTAAAATAGGGATCAAATATTTTACTTAAACTATTTTCATCAATTCCACCGCAATTATCTGCTATTGTAAGAGTTGCATGGCTGTTCTCTTTATGAAGCGTGATAGCTATATTTGTCTGCGTTAAACTTTTAATTGTAATTAAATCATTTATATTGGATAAAATTGAAACGACCACCTGTATAAATTCATTTATGAGTCCATAAATCTTATAATCACTGCTTATTGAAAGATTTATCTTTACGCCTTTACGATTTTCTTGTAAATTGACGATTTCAAGCGCTCTCTCTACCGCTTCATAGATACTAAACCAAGACTTCTCTTTATCAGGACTATAATAACTCATAAAATCTTCTATGGTTTCAGACATGTATATAACACGCTTTTCCATTTTTTCTAGTTTCTCCGATATCTCATCTTTGCTTAGTATATTTGCCCTGTTCTTCTCTTTGAGTATTGCAAGCGAAGTATTTATTATTGCCAATGGTTGACGCCACTGATGAGCTATATTTCCAATCATTTCACCGATTTCTGCTCTTTTAGATTGTTCGGAGAGCATTAAATTGCGCTCTTTTAAAGCCTGCTCTTTTTCTTGCAACTCTTGAATCATATCTATTAATTCTTGATTATATTTCTCTTCTATGTAAAGCCCGCAATCAAGATTTTTCATATCTTTGATGAGAGATGAAATATATTTTTTTTCTATTACGGATCCATGCTGAGGAGCAATCAAATCAATATCAAGTTTTTCAATTTTACCAAGCGCATAATTAAAAATATCCTTACTCGGCATATACTCTTGATGAAACTGTTTTGCTTTTAAAAAGTAACTCTCATCCGCATAAAACTCCCAGGACTCCTCTATACCGCCAAAAATATCGCCTGAAAAAAGGACTTTAGAAATCGGTTCATAGCTAACAAATGCACCGGGAGAGTGACAATATGGAGTCGTTAAAAAATCAAGCCTAAATCCGCTTGATGTCACAAGAAAATTATCATGCTTGTCTATCTCGTAATAGCTGGATTTTATAAGATAGTGTTTAACTAGAACAGACATTCTGGAGTGAGTAACGATTAACAAATCGTCTCTATTGATAAGTTTTTCTATCTCCGGTACGGCTGCTGCCAAATCGGGATCTTGGTGGTGAAGTATAATATACTTTATATCGCTTAAATCGACAATATTTTTTACTTTTCTAACCGTCTCATCAAACTCTATCATAGAACCCGGATCTATCAGAATAGACTCATTGCCATTTTTTATCAGATATGGATGACACTGAAATGGGTCATCTTTTAAATGCATGCCGACCCAGTATATATTGGGGGCGATAAGCACCGCTTCTGAAGTATTTAGCTCTTTAGACATTGTCCCCGAACCAATTTAGCTGTTCTCTAAGTTCAACAACTTTTCCGACAACTATAAGTGCAGGAGTAGGAACATCTTTTGTTTTTTCAACGATATCTTCCAGTGTTCCGACAACAACACTTTGATGAACAGTTGTTCCTCTAGAGATCACGGCACATGGATAGCTAAGGGGCTTTCCGATTTCTACCAGTTTTTTAGAAATTTTCGGTAAGTTATGCAGACCCATTAAAAAAACAATCGTATCATCTGTTTTAAATGTTTCCCAAGGAATCTGAGACTCTTTTTTATTTGGAGACTCATGTCCTGTCACAACTCTAAAACTTACAGAAACTCCGCGATGCGTTACGGGAATACCTGCATAAGCAGGTGCGCTGATAGCAGATGTAATCCCCGGAATCACCTCAAACTTGATGCCACGCTCATAAAGGTAAAGTGCTTCTTCACCGCCGCGTCCAAATACAAACGGATCACCGCCTTTTAAGCGAACGATATTTTCATGCTTTAGGGCATTTTGATAGATAACTTCATTTATATCATCTTGAGGAACGATATGTCTCCCATCCTCTTTGCCTACATAAACAAATTCACAACCATTTTTAGCTTCTTCTAAAATATCCGGATTTGCAAGTCGATCATAAATAATTACATCAGCCTCTTTAATAACTCTAAGTGCTTTGAGAGTCAGTAACTCTATGTCTCCCGGACCTGCGCCCGTTAAGTAAACTTTACCCATTACTTAGCCTCTTCGTAAATAAATATACCCGATGGTTTTTTGATATTAAACAACTCTCTTGCCAAATACCAGTCTTTAGTATTTATAACTGCTATCTTATTTGTATCGTTAACCGCCACATATAGGTTTGGTCTGCTGTTTGACCATCTCACATGTAGAACCTTTCCGTCAAACTCAAATCTTTTTACAATCTCTAACGTTTGCGTATCTATGATTTGTACAACAGGAAATTTATCTCCGCTAAATGTTACCGCCATATATTTTTTATCAGGGCTTAGTGCCGTAAAGACCGGGAGACCCTCAGTCTCTATATTTTTTACAAATTTAAAATCTGACGTATAAACTAAAACTTTATTGTCTCCAACCGCAGGAATAAAGACATTTCCGTCACTAATACTCCAAAATCCGAAATGTGGAACTTTTAAAACCGGCTTTTTATCCCCAAGTAAAATTTTGATTTTTGAATATTGCATCGTATCTAAATCTACAACACCGAAAAAATCGCTTTTGAAGAATCCTGTTATAAAATTATTATCTTTTATCATTGCGTCAAAAGGCATAACTCCAACATCGTTAAACTCTTTGTATATCTCAAAACTCGGAAGACCTCTGCCCTCATTTTTATCTTTAAGAACGGTTATTTTGTCATTGTCCATTTGTGAAAAAACTAGATAATTTTTATATGTTTTAATACCGACATTCTTTGAACCTGTCTCAAAAGATTGTATTGGATTTAAATCTCTATCTAAGATATCAACGCTTTTTTTAGCATAGTTTGCAACCGCTATATAGTTCTTCTCTATCGTAAAACCGATAGCACTGTCGCTTGTTTTGTACTCTTTGATAATTTTTTCATTCTCAGGGTCAAACTTTACTATATATCCGTCGCGAGAGATAACATATCCGTCTTTGCCATCAAATTTCACAACACCATGGTTCATGTTGTGTACCCCTGTCATGCTTCCCTTTGGCATCCCTTGCTCTATAATCGCTAAAGATTCATTCTCTCGCTCAACAATAAACAGTTTCTCGTTAGTTTTAAAAGCCGTAAGCATCTGATTGAAATTTTGTGCCTCTGCATTTACAAAAAAAAGTGCCGTTATCGAAGCACTTAGTACTATTTTTTTTAATATCATAATTAATGTATCCTTCTCTCTTCTTTTGTTAAATAACACGATGGGTCTTCACTCCATAAATCACCGGTAATTGCATGTGCTCTTGCTCTTGAGCCTCCATTACAGATATCTATCTGTTCACACTCACTGCAGATTCCGCTTAGCTGTTTTCTTGGATGAATACGTAACTCATCTAGCAACTCGCCGCTTTTCCAGATGTCGCCAAAATTTTGCTTTATTATATTGCCCACCGTTATAGGGAAAAATGGATCCGGACGAACATCTCCTTCACTGTTTATATTTAAAAGTTTGCGTCCTGCACTATTTCCGCCCCAGCTTACCAGCCTCTCACGCATTGTCTCTTTTAGCTCAGGATATTCTTTAGCAAATCTGTCTAAAAATAGAATTGCATCCTGCTCCATATTGCCGGTTACTATCTCAATGTCTCTGCCTGTTTTATAATACTCAAACGCTTTATCGAGTATAAACTCTACAGATTTTCTTCTCTGCTCTTTTGAGAGATCCATTTTTAGGTTATCTAAACCACGACCGGAGTAAACAAGATGAGAAATATATACCTTTGGAATATTTTCTCTCTCTGCCAAATCAAAAATATATTCCAGCGAATTTATTGTCTCTTTTGTAATTGTAAATCGGATACCGACCTTTGCTCCCGTTGCATTTGCAAGCTGTACAGCTTTAAGTGTTTCTCTAAATGCGCCTTTTAATCCGCGAAAATGATCATGCGTTGGCTCATCACCATCAATACTTACTCCAACGTAGTTAAAAGTATCTACAATTCTTTGAACATTGCTTTTTGTAAAGTAGAGACCGTTGCTTGAAAGATAAGTAATGATGCCGTTTTCCTTACAAAAATCAGCTATTTCAAAGAGATCTTTTCTAGTCAACGGTTCTCCGCCTGAGAAAATTATAAACTTAATTCCGTTTTCTTTCATTTCTAAAATTGTTTTTTTAATTTGCTCTGTCGTAAGCGTATCCACTTCATCTAAAGTTGATTTAGAATAACAGTGAAGACATGAAAGATTACAGCGATTCGTAAAGTTCCATATAGCAATAGCGCCATTAAGTACTCTTTCAGGTTTTCCCTCGACTACCGAGGATATGAGGTTTGAGAGTCTAAACATTATTTACCTTTATATGAGAGCACGTACTTTGTTACAGCCTCTCTCTCTTTATCACTTAAATCTATTTTTGTCATAACTGTTCGTTTGTAGCCAAACGATTTATACATGGATTCAGGACTGGCAATATATGCTTGAATCTCATCATGGCTTCTTTTTTTAGCTATTTCGATAAATGGAGGACCAAATGCTACGGCGGTTTGATGATGGCAACCCCAACAATAAGTTTCAAAAACCCTTTTCCCATCCACTTCATTTGCAGATAAGAATGAAACTAAACTAAGGGCTACTAATATATTTTTTTTCATATTTTTTTCTCTTGTTTGATATATTATTCTAACTAAACAAAGCTTGAATTATGGCTTATAAATGTCAAAAAAATTAAATTTTATGGATATTGTTTAATTTATGTATGGATAAAAATTTGATGAATATCTGTCATTGTAAAAAAGATATTTTATTAAAATTAGAGGATATTAAATCGTAAAAATTCTCCCCCGAAGGAGAGAAAGCGCAAATTATGCACCAGGAATTGTTTGTCTGTGCTCAATAGAGTAAGTAAACGTAGGAGTTGTTAAACCAGTAATGTATTTAACAAATTTACCTGTTGCTGCTTCATAAATACCAATACGACCTGCATTCCACTCAGAAATCATAGTCCAATGACCATGGTTAGCCGGCTCTGCGTGTAAGATTCTAGGAACTACTACAGCACCCTTAGCATCTTTAACAGTTGGAACTTCCCATTTGTATAGAACTTTGTGAGTTACAGGATCTGTAACTGTACCTTCAGTTGTACCAACAGTGATAATTCTGTCTAGCTCAAGAGTTTGTTTGTTAATCAAGTGAACTTGATTCCAAACATCGCTTGATCCAAGAACGTTATCTGCCCATAAGAATGGAGTATGCTCAGAAGTACCGATGAATAGACCGCCACCACCAGTTGGAATGTGACGAATAACATCAAAGTGATCATCCCAAATTGTTACTTGACCTAAGTTCATGTTAACTGTAGCGCCAAGTTGTTGACCTAGAGTTTCATTAAACCAAGAAGAACCTTGACCTGGGTGTGGTTTTGATGCTGGACCTGTATAGATTTTAGTTACTAAAGATTTAGTTTTAAAGTCTACAACACCAACAACGTCACTTCCTTGAGAAGCGATGAATAGGTAACGTCCAATTTCTTTACCTTCATTTAAGAAACCATCATGAAGAATATCTCCGATGTTTGGAATATCTCCAACGATTGGGTAATTTGGTTTAGAATAATCTACGATGTAAACATGTCCACCATCTTTAAGTGCGAATGCAATATAAGGACCATATGGAGTGTCGAAAATACCTGCAACACGAGATGAATCGATGTCACCGTTTGGTTTGATTACGCTTGAAGTTGGATAAACTTTTAATGGCTCAAGAGTCATAGCATCCATTAGGATAGCTCCACCCGGAGTGTAGTTACCAGCCATTAGGAATTTACCATCCGGTGATACTGCTAGACCGCGAGACTCAGATCCAACTTGAACTTCAGCAATTTTTTGTTGACCCGGAGTATTTAAGTCGAACATTGTTACTAAACCTGAACGAGAGATTGAGTAAGCATAACGAGGTTGACGCTTGTTTGTAACTGTTACGTGAACAGCAAAACCTGCAGGGTGCTTAGATAAAATTTTACCGTTTGTACCGTCAACGAATGCAACACGCTCAGCATCACGCTCAGTTACGAAACAAATGTCAGTGTTTTTCTTAACGTCAGCAGGATTTGGATATTTTTTAAAGAATTCCATTCTATCGTTAAGTTTTTTCCAGCCTTCTTTAACTGTTTCTAAAGTAAGTTGATTAATTTTTCTGCCTTTAAAGTGTTGAATATAATCAACCATTTTATCCGCATCAGCTTTAGAGAACTTCTCTTTAAATTGAGGCATAGCAGTTCCTGCTTTACCGTTTAAGATAGTTGCAGCAAGTTCATAAGCATTTTTCTTAGCTGTAACAGCCGGACGTAAGTCAGAACCAACACCACCCTCATGGTTAGGACCGTGACAACCTTGACACTCTTTCTCAAAAACTTTCTCCACATCCATAGCAGATGTATCAGCAAGTAAGCCTGAAGTAACAACTGCCATTGCAGCTACTGACATAACTAATTTGTTCAATCTCATTTTATTTCTCCTTCTAAAATAGATATTTTTGCGGGCCCGAGGGCCCTGCACCTGATATAACTTAATTACCCTCTTGCTCTAAACGAGCTTTCTCTTGTTTGTAAATCCAAAACATTGGAAGTACGATAACAGTATGAAGAAAGATAGTTAGAGTCAATGGACCTTGAGCCAAAGTACCGAAAAAACTAGGTACTACGTCTACGAATGGTTCAAACATTGCATTCATCTTATTTCTCCTTAACGTACATGAATATTAGATTTACCGATAGTCAATAAATCTTTAGCTAGGAAAAAGAAACCTACGAATGTTACAACACCCATAATAAGTCTCCAAACCATACCTTGTGTTAACCAGGTAGTTGCTTGAGCATCAAAGTAACCCGCCCATGTAGCACCCATTTGTGCACGAGAGATAATAACATCTGAATATCCTGCAACTGTAAGTGCTACAGTCATACCAACAACACCTCCAACAATCATGCTAGTTGCAAAAATAGTTGATGTTGAGTTATTAAGTACTTTAATACCGTTTTTACCTTGAACTGCAATATACATCATACCGATAAGAATAGTTGCATAAGCTCCAAAGAACGCTAAGTGTCCGTGAGCAGATGTAAACTGTGTACCGTGTGTATAAAGGTTAACTTGTGGTAACGTGTGGAAGAATCCCCAGATACCTGCACCTAAGAAGTTACCGAATGCATTTAAAACGAACCAAGTAAATGCTGGTTTATTTGTAATTACAGATCTATCAAGACCTTTTGCACTCTCTTCTCCTTGCATTTTACCCCAGTCATAAAGAACGTGAATAAACATAGCAACAAGAGGTAACGGTTCTAGAGCAGAGAAAAGTGCCCCAATTTCCCACCAGTATTCAGGTGTTCCAATCCAGAAGTAGTGGTGACCTAGTCCAAGGATACCTGAACCAAATAACATAGTTACTTCAATCCATAACCACATTTCAACAACTTGACGATGTGCGCCTATCATAGTGATTAGACCATAAGCAGCGATTGAACCAACATAAACTTCCCATGTAGCTTCAACCCAAAGGTGAATAACCCACCACCACCAGAATTGATCAACTGAGATATTGTCCGTGTAGAACATACCTGTTAAATATAAACCGGCAAAAGCAATCATGTCCGCCATAAGAACTGTAACGATACCTGAACGCTTACCTTTCATACCAGTTAAGAAAAGATTTGCAACGAAACCAAGTGCAACTACAGTAATACCTATATCTGCCCAACGAGGAGCTTCAATATATTCACGACCTTCATGGATAAACCATATTGACGTAGCATCTGCAGGTCCAACTTGAATAAATAAATAAACAAGAACAACTACAGTAACAGCAGCGGTAAATATCCAGAAAAGTAATTTTCCTACTTCAATACCTACAGTTTCAATACCAGTTTCATCCGGTAATAACCAGTAAACAGCACCGAACATTGCAAAAACCATCCAAACAACAAGCGCATTAATGTGTAGCATTCTAGCAACTGAGAAGTCAAGTATTTCAAATAAGAACCCAGGAATTACATACTGGATAGCCGCTACTAGACCAAAAAGTAATTGTGCACCAAAAAGAGTTGCAGCAACCGTAAAATACCATGTTGCTAATTTTTTTGATTCTGATGTTAAATAACTATTTGCCATTTACTGCTCCTTGAATTTTTCCAAAGTTTCTTGGGAAACCATTTGTATCTATTGATGACATATGTTTTAAGAAAGCAACTAAACCTTTAGCCTCTTCAGCAGTAATACCAAGATTTGGCATCATACGAGCATGAGTAGGATATTGAGATGGGTTTTGTAAAAACTCAGCCATCGCCTCTTCTTTTGTGCTTTTGCCTGTCATAGCTTGCATTGATCCTGTTGGACCCCATGCCGGATCTAACCAAGCTTTTGTTAAGTCTGGAGCATAGTATGCACCATTTCCAAGAAGTGTGTGACAGTTCATACAGTTTTTAGACTGAGAACCTAATTTACCTAAATGAAGCAGCTCTGTAGCTTCTTCTTCCGAGTAATCATCTCTACCGAAAAATTTCTCTTTTTCACCTATAACAGGAACTTCGTGCTGACGCTTTTTGTCCATTTCATAAGTAATTTTATAATTGATAACTGTAGGTCCTGGAACCCTTTTAGTTACACCATTTTTTAAATCTGAATCATTTCCCATTGCAATTTGTGCATTTGTATCAAATGTCAACCAAATCAAAAGAATTGATGCAAATCCCGTGATCCATGCTGCTGTACGTTGCCAGAAACGATTATCACTCCATACGGATTTTTTAGCCACTATAGCCTCCTATAAATTATAAGTTAATATATATTAAGTTAGTGTTCATTCTCTTCATGAACACGATCTTGCATGTAATAAACTGCATGTGGAAGCAATAACAATCCAATTGCAGCAACAACTAAAGCCTTGGCTGTAAGTTCATTAACATGCATCAAACTCCCCATTAAGTATAAACAGTAGCCTGTTAATACCCAAAATAGATATGCAAAAGGCATAGTCCATGTTTTAAGCAGTTTAACTTTTACAGCCGTATATATACCAACATAGAATCCTCCAAATACTAAAACAAGAGTAGAAGATACGAAAATTGTCAAGAAATCATCGACAAGAATGTCTTGTGCTACAAAAGCTTCATTAACCATTACTTTCTCCCTCACTTACTAAATTTTTCAGAATCAAGAGAAGTTTAGTCCTATTTTGTTTAAAGTTTATTGATATAAATCAATTTTTTTACTTAATTTTAAATTTAAGGTTACTTTTATTATTTCTGTAACTTTATGAAACATTGGGCAAATTTATTCTCTTTTTTTGATGGTTATATATAGTAGATTTTATATCGTTAAAAGTAGTGCAAGAAGAGCGAGAGAGTGAGGGAAAATAGGAAAGTTACGGAGATCACCGCAGTACGTTTTTGTTTCTCCTGCAAAGCATATTTTTTTTCTAAATATTCTCCAGCCCTGATTCCAGGATATACGGAAAACATAAACATAGGAACAGTCATAACAAGAACAATTACGATATCTTGGAGCATAATAGTAACTCTTTTTAAATTTTTTTTTATATTTGTTATTATATCATTGATTAATTAATTTTTTTTAAATAGAATTAATTTTTATAAAATTCGAAAGGGAATACGATATGAAAAAAGTTCTATCAATAGTTGTTGCATCAGTTGCAACATTGGCATTAATAACAGGTTGTAGTGCAACTGTAGGCGCAGATAAAAGTGCTGACATGGAGAGCGGTGACGCAACTCTATGCAAAACGGCTGTTTATGTAGGAGATCGCGGTAATAAAAGTGTTTTAAAGGCTGTCGAGTCTGCCGGTGAAAAAAATGGGTGGAGAATGACACACTTTAAAGCAAATGCAATGATAGCTGAGAAAATTATTGATAATAAAGAAATCTCTACTACGATTCAAGTTGCGAAAGAGCATATAACATGTTCTAAAGACCATGTACCTCAAAATGAGCTTGAAAATCTAAGATCTTCTATTGTTGAAGAGTTAAAAAAAGATAAAAGCGGCGGGCGTCACTAGTCTTTCTTCTATCTAGATACTTTATTTAGTATCTAGATACTTTCTACAATAAACTCTTTTTTAATTCTTCTTTTGTAAATTCCCCAAAAAGCGGTTTTTCTAAGAACGACTCATCCTCTTTTGATACAAAAAAGAGAGCAGGAAACTGTTGCGTATAAAAAAGTTCAATCGGATAACTGTTTTTATCTTCAAAAAAGACTACTGCGGATATATATTTTTCGTTAATCTTTTCCTCTATCTCTTTTGAGTTAAAAATATCAGTAAAGATAGTTTTACATTTTGCGCACTCTTTTTTTAATATCAGAAGCAGTATCTCCTTTTTTTCTTTTTTAGCCTCCATGAGAGCTTTTTCATAATCATTTTGCCACCTTATGTGTTCACAAAAAGCAAAAGAGGATAGTAAAAGCAAGCCAAAGAGAATTTTCACTGAAACTCTTTAGTTACTTTGATTAACTCAAGAACAGGAGGATTTGGAAGGTTTGGATAAATTGTTTTAACTGCATCCGTTGCCCACTGAGGATATATTCGGAAGTTTAATTTTACATTCACGCTTAGCGGATAAATCACATTTTTATCTATCTCATAACTCTCGACTCTTCGTTCTTTTGATGCTATTCTTGTATCGCTAAGCAATATTTTATACTTCCAAAACAGCAGTCCCACCGGTTTGCCATTCTCATCACCGAACACTTTTTGAAAAAATCTGCTGCCGTCTTGGATGTTTCCGTCACTCTTTAGTTTACCGCTAGAGAGTATAACCTTACCGCTTTTATCCGTTATAGTCACGTCAAGCCATAACTCTCTAAAATCGGCAACACCTGTAGGAAGATGGTGTCCCGCTCCGACATTCGTAACGCCGACGACTAATTTTGAATCTTTTATATCTACGTCAAGTTTCGCGGAAGTTTTGAGCAGTTGTATGGTTTGCTCTTCATGTACTTTATTTTTCAGCCCTGATAAAAAGTGGTTTGAACCTGCAAAATAGTGAACTTTCACATCTTTTTTTACAACTCCGCCATCTGTAGAAACCCCGCTTAGCGGTGCGAATTTGTCATTTTCAAGATTTGTCATATGGCAATCTATACATGTTTTATGTTTGCTTTTATCATTTGGGTTGTTGTATGGTGATTTTTCCCACTCTTTAAATGTTGATACTATTTTCACATCTGTTTTTGGATGAAACTCATCGTGGCATGAGGCACAATATCTGCTCTCTTTGTAGAGCGGATTTGAGTAACTCTCCTTATGAACTTGAGGATTTGAATTAATAAGTTTTTCACTAAGATAATGTCCGGCTTTTGAAGTGCTATCTTCAAATGCGTATTTCTTGCGATCGAGTGAAATAGTGTATGAAGCGTTTCCGCTTCCCTCAGCTTTTGTAATTTGATGACATGTGATGCAAGAAACTCCCTCTTCCAGCCTGAAATTGCCATGTGTTTTAAAATCATCGGTAAGTGCTTTTGCATTTTTTTCAAAAATATCATTACTTAAAAAATTACCATCCATGGCATGTGTCGTTTTTCCAAAACCCATTGTAATCGCACTTGGATTGTGGCAGCCCATACACCATTTACGAAACTCCTCGCCTTCTGCTTCACCAGCCAAAGTCTCCATCGCCATATAGTACGGATTTGAGCCTGCTATATGTTTGTGGTTGGAGTCACTCCACTGGGCAAAAATATCGCTGTGACAGGATTTGCATTTTGCAGAGTTTGTCCAATCTTCACTGTGAAAAGAACCGTTCTTGCTCTCTACTTTCATTTGAGAAAGTTTTGTAGTATCTGCATAAACAGAAGATGGATTCAGAGAAACAATCAACACCAAAAGCATCGCAAACCCCAGATTTGGTTTTTGCTGCTTCATTGTGTGGTATATAAAAAAGAGAACTAGAAGAAATGAGCCATAGAGATGAGTGTTAAAAGAGATAGTTCCAAACAGGTCTCCACCGCGATTTCCTATAAAAAATAGATAAATTCCGCTGCACAAAAGAAGCAAAAATGAACCCAGCAAAACCCATCCTTCCGGACTTTTTACTTTTTTGACAAAAGAGTATTTATAGATATGTCCATAAATAAAAGGGGTAATTAACAAGAGCATAACTATAATAGAAACAGCAATATGCAGAGCTTGAATAATTCTAAAATTTTCCCAAGCGATGCCAAAGAGTTTCATTTGTAATATTCCCGTAAAAAACATCACAAAAACCGCAATTTTTATATATATGGCTTTCATTTTTCACCTTTTATGCCGTAATCGACTAAATCGCCTTCAAGCGTTTGTAAAAATGCCACAATTTCATCTATTTGAGAAAGAGTCAAATGGCGACCGAGCTGATGTCTTGCCATAACATCCACCGCTTCTCTTATTTTAGGCACGGCTCCGTTATGAAAATAGGGAGAAGTTTTTGTAACATTTCTTAAAATCGGTACACGAAAAAGATGCTCGTTCTTTTTACCCAGATATCCGCCGTTATTTTCAAAAGGAAATTCGCTATCAAGTCTTTTTAGTTCTGGAAATATTTCAAAATTTAGTTTTAAGTCATAAACCTGTGCAAATTCTCTTAGCGGAAATCTTTGTATACTTTGACCTCCCAAGCTTATGTCATTGTGGCATCCCTTGCATCCAAAGCCTATAAAGTTTGCCAAACCTCTTTTTGCTTCATGACTTATAGCACTATTGTCCCCTTCTAAATATCTATCGTAGGCACTTCTTGTCGTAAGAGTTTTGACATATGTTTCTATCGCTTTGGTTGTATTTTCAAAGCTTATGCCATCTTTAAAGACCTCATCAAAGTGTGCCGCGTATTTTGGGTTCTCTTTTATTCGCTCCTCTACTTCTTTTGGCGTTAAATTCATTTTGTAATGCGCTTGAAATGAGTTTGCGCTCTGTTCTTGTATGCTCTGCACTTCACCGCTCCATGTGAAATATTTTGCGAAAGAGGTATTGAGAATAGTTTGTGTATTTAGCATATTTGGATGTTGTGTGCCGCTGTCACCTTCTGAAAATGTAAATCTATCTACCCCGCTTTGATCCCTAAGATGACATGCCGCGCAACTTGTAATCTCAGGATTCTTTGCCATAAGTGTGCTTAGAAGTGCCCCTCTGTTTTGAATATCTTTATCAAAAGAGTGGCATGTTGCACAACTGGTTTTTCTGTTTTTCGATAGATTTGTATCAAAAAACAGCTCAGACCCAAGTGCAATCTTCTCGGGTGTCATAGGATTCTGCACATCGTCTACCAACTTTAGCAGCTCTTCGTATGAAGAAGGAACGGGCTTAAGCCCCTTTGATAAAGCTAACTCTCTTAATTTTTCATCGCTATAGTTTGGAATTATTTTTTTAGGCATCAAAAACGCTATTAATAAAATTGTACTCAGAACCGTAGCTGCAAGAATGAGTGCATAAAAGAGTATCTTTTTCATCTAAATCCCAAAAGTATCTTTGATTTTTTGTTCGAACTCTTTGTCACTCAGCTCTTTTCTCAATGGAACAAATGCTACAGCTTCAGCACCGACAGGTACAGAGATAGGAGCATTTTCATCTTCTATTATCAGCTTTATTGCATCGGCTATCGGTTGTGGGTTTGGTCCTTCGTTGATAGCTTTTGCCACAATCGGAACAAAGTGAGCTACCAAATCTTTGTATGGAGAATTTTGGCTTGTCGTTTGTGCATTTGCGACTAACCCTTTTTTTACAAAGTTTGTACCAAAAAGCCCAGACTGGATAGAGTGAACTCTTATGCCAAACGGAAGCGTTTCAAACCTAAGCGAGTCCACAATCCCCTCAACCGCATATTTTGAAGCGTTATAATGAGAAAGAAGCGGAAGTCCCATTTTGCCTAGAAATGAACTGATGTTAATGATAACTCCGCTCTTTGCCTCTCTCATGTAAAGAAGCACCTCTCTTGTAGTTTTTATAAGCCCGAAAACATTAACATCAAATTGATTGAAAATCTCTTCGTCAGTCCCCTCTTCAAGCGTTGCTAAAAGCCCGTAACCGGCATTGTTTACAAGCACGTCAATCTTGCCTTCGTTTTTTATAATAGAAGCTATAGCATCTTTTATGCTTTGAGTTTTCGTAACATCAATATAAACATGCTTTAGATTTCCACCGCCGACTTTTACATTCTCATCTCTTGAACCTGCATATACCGTGTAACCATTATCAGCTAAAAATTTTGCACTAAGCTCACCCATTCCCGAAGTTGCACCTGTGATTAAAACTACTTTTGACATTATCTTCTCCTACAATTTGATATTTTAAGTATATGCAAAAAAGAGATATCAATCAAGTCGTTTTTAGCAACAGAAGAATTTTATTTTAGCACTAAGAGGATTTTATGAATTTTTTTTAAGTAAATCTTTCGGGTAAACTCCATAAGTCTCAAAAAATAGCTTTGAAAAGTGTCCTTGATGTTTATATCCCACCTCTTTTGCTATTTCACCGATATTTAAGAGCTGCTCTTTTAAAAGCAGATTTGCTTTTTCAAGGCGAAGTTTTTGTACATACTCGTAAATCGTGGTTTTATACACTTTTTTAAATACTTTCTTCAGTTTTGATTCATTTGTAGCACACAAGTGAGCAAGAAGTTCAATAGTCGGAGGGTTTGTAAAATTTTTAAGCAGGATCTCTTTCGCATTTTTAGATATACACAGCTCATCATCGGCTAAGTGTTTATCTGCCATGTCCAACAGGTTAAGTCTTTGTATCATAAATTCTAAAATATTATGTTCACATGTAATGCTTTTCATCGTGGAATAGGGCTTGATATTTATTATTTTGTCAATTATATATAAGCTGAGTGCGTCAATGGGTTGAGTGTTTATAAGTTTACATGTAATATTTTCTTTAAGCAGATTGTATAAAAAATCTATCGGCTCGTTAGGATTTGTACTCAGATATCTCTTTAGAAAAAAATCTGCAATAAAAAGTATGAAAACATCTCTGTTCTCATTTTCGTCTGTACTAATCGTCAAATCTTGTTTGGATGAAGCGACTATATTTATGGTGTTTTGGTTTAAATAAAACTCACTTTTTTCAATATTGTCATGTATCTTAAGAGTTCCCTCTTTTACAACACAAATCGCTACCATTCTATCAAGATTTTTAAAGTGGGTTTGGATTTTAGTTTGAGTCACATGTATATCTAAAAAAAAGATTCCGTTTGAAATATCTACTCTTTTAATATACTCATTTTCACTATTTAAAAGCTCTGTAACTCTATATTTCGTGCTGGTAATGTTAAAAAACAGGCTCTCCATTATAAGTTGTAATACTCCACTACTCGCCTCTCAAAATCTTCATCGCTTAACTCTTTTTTCATAGGAATAAATTTTTTAGCTTTATCCCCTACCGTTGCATGAGCACTGAATTTTGGGTTTTGGATTATCTCTAAAATCATATCCGCCACCTCCAAAGCACTGTTTCCGTTGTTTATCTGATCTACTACAATCGGTGCCAAATTTGAAACAAGAGCTGCGTACGGGGACTCTTTATCGAATGTTTTGGCGTTTGTAACAAGATTTTCTCGTGCAAATTTCGTGTCAAAAAAACCTGGCATTATGGAGTGAACTCTAATGTTAAAATCTTTTAGCTCATAACGCAAGGAGTCGGTTATGCCCTCAACAGCGTATTTACTAGAGTTATACAGAGTCAAAAGCGGTAGACCGATTTTTCCAAGAAACGAGCTTATGTTTATGATGACTCCGCTACGCTCTTCTCTCATTAAAGGGATTACACTTTTACAAACTCGCAGAACCCCAAACACATTGATGTTAAATTGGTTGTACATCTCATCTTCCGTTACATCTTCTACGGTTGAAACCAAACCGTAACCGGCATTGTTTACAAGAACATCAATTTTTTTATGTTTCTGCTTTATGCGCTCGATTACTTTATCTATGCTTTGCTGATTTGTCAAATCGAGTTCTACGGGAATTATATTGCTATCGTTTAAATCTATGAATGTCTTTATATCTCTTGTCGCGGCGTAAACTATAAAATCTTTTTTTGCTAAAAGTTCTACTGTTGCTCTTCCCATGCCGGAACTCGCACCTGTAACTAAAACTATATTTGACATTTAAAATACCTTTTATTATCTCATATTAATCAAATGATTATATCATACCGAGAAATAAAAAAAATTGTAAAAGCAGAGAAAAGAAATGGATTTTTTTAAATATATTCATGCGGTAGGAACAGGCGTAAAAGGGAATAGAGATTTAACCTTGCAAGAGTCAAAAGAGATGATGGAAGCGGTTTTAAAACAAGAGGTTCACAGCGAGCAGATTGCCGCTTTTTTACTTGGGTGGAGGCTTAAACCGGAGACTACGGACGAGTTTAGAGGCGTAGTTGAAGCATGTGATGGATTTATTAAAAAAACATTAGTGCCTAACTCTTTAGAACTTGGTTATCCATTTGACGGAAAAGTAAACAATCCATTTATCTTTCCCCTTGTTGCGAAAGTGCTTGAGAATTCCGGATTAAATCTTGTAGTCGTAGGTGATGATTTAGCACCTGCAAAAGCCGGAATTACGCTCAAAGAGGTGGCAACAAGAATGGATCTCTCTAAGAATGTTCACTATTTTGACAGAGCACATTTTTTTAAAGAGATGCATGAGCTAACACCGCTTCGCATGCGTCTTGGGCTTCGTACCGGACTTAATACGATAGAAAAACTAACACATGTAGCTTCTAGCGAATTTGCCATAACAGGCGTATTTCATAAGCCGTATGTAAAAAAATATGTCGAGGTTTTCTCCGACAGATATAAGCAGTTTGGGTTGATTCAAGGAAATGAGGGAACGCCTGAACTCTTCAGCAAAGGAAGACTATGGCTTGTAAGAGACGGTGAAGTTGAAGAGTTTATCATTGAACCGGAACGTTACGGCATCAACTACACAAAGTCATGGGAGAGAATAACAATTGAAGAGTCGCTTGATCAGACGAACAACCCCTCAGACGAGTTTTTAAAACTTGCACGATTAAATGCGGCTATCCATCTTTTTGTAGCACAAAAAGCTAACAGCATAGATGAAGCTTACGAAAAACTAAATGGATAAATTTTCCAGCCATGTAAAAAACATATTACATGGTTTCTTCTTGGCAATAGGTACGACCATTGCCGAGCCATCTACTATTTTGCCTCTTATCGTAAACTACTTCGGCGGCAGTTCCATGCTTGTAGGATTTTTTGCGGCACTTCTTCGTGGCGGAGCCGTTGTGGTACAGCTCTTTGCCGCATTTCATGCACAGAGCTACAAGCTTATGATGCCTTATCTTCGCCGTATATTTTTTGTTCGATTTTTAGCATGGTTTCTTATCGGTGTTACCATCATAATTTTTGGCGACAACTATCCAAATATTACTCTTGCTTCAATAGGCTTTGGGCTATTTATCTTCTCTTTTAGTGCCGGTTTTGCCGCAATATACTTTAGAGAGATAATGGCTAAAATCTTTAGTCATAAATTTCGCGGTAAAACTATGGCATATAGGCAGTTTTTCAGCGGTGCAGGAGGGCTTTTAAGCGGTGCACTTGCTGCTTGGATTTTAGAATCTTTTGAAGCTCCGCAAAGCTACGGATATCTCTTTATTATCAGTTCTTTTATTATGGGTCTTGGCTATATCGCTTTTGCTCTAGTGGATGAGCCGATAAAAGAGGAAGTTTCTAAAAAAGAGAGCTCCTTTAAAGAGTTTTTACAAAATTCTTATGCGATTTTACAAGCAGATAAAAATTTACAAATTCAAGTAAGCACCTTTCTTTTGGCATACGGATACCTAATTGCTCTTCCATTTATTATTTTGGATGCACAGCAAAAAATAGAACTGGACGGTGTCGCTATCGGATCTTTGATAACAACTCAGATGATAGGTGCGATGGTAAGTAATTTTTTATGGGGGAAACTCAGCGGAGAGGGAAAAAACATATTGACTGCAAGGCTCTCTATCTCTCTTCAAATAGCAGCAACAGCTTTGGCATTTGGTGCATCTTCCATTTACGAGTATATGTTAATTTTCTTTTTAATAGGGGCTTCAATGGACGGAAACCGTATTGCATCAAGCAACCTTATACTAAAAATCGCACCTGCGGATAAAAGACCTATTTATATTGCTCTTCAGATGAATATCGTCTCTTTGGGGATGTTTTTCTCAATTGCCGGAGGGGCAATCTTACACTACTTCAACTATACGGCTCTCTATAGTGTTTCGGTAGCGGTGCTTTTTGGAGCGCTCTATCTCTCGTTGAAACTGAGAGATTAGATTCCGAAGAATCTTTTTAAAAACTTTCTCTCACTCTCATTTTCGATAAAAATTCTTGTAATTGTTTGATTATTTTCACCCATTACGATAAGCTCATTATTTTCGACTTTCAGGTACTCTTTACCCCACTTTTTATCAAGCTCGTCTTGTCTATGAAAAACTTCTGCAGCGCTTGGTTTCTCTTTTTGACCATTACGCTTATCGACGATCTCCAACCCGCCGATTCTTTTTTCAAGCATATAAGGACTATAAACTTTTATAGCCTCATATATTCGATCTTCTTTTGCATCAGGCATCGCCCTCTTCATAGATAGCGTTCCCAAAACAACAGATGCCGCTATAACTCCAAATATCAAAGCTTTTTTTACATCCATTTACTACTCCGGTTATTAAAATAATCTTGTGCTTTTGTTTCAAGCATTTTCATTCTCTCTTTGCCTTTTGGCAGAGATTCTCTTAGTTTTTTCATCTCTTGTAAAAATTCACCTATATCCGAGGGAATTAAACGTTGAAGATACTTTTTTAACTGCTTTGCAACTGCAGGAGAAGCTCCTGAAGTAGATACGGCAATCGTTAAGTCGTCTTTTTTCAGATACGACGGGAAGATAAAATCGCAATATTCTGCAGAATCAACACAGTTGCAAAGGCAACCGTACTCTTTTGACTCTTGAAATATCTCTGCTTGAAGAGGAATATTATCAATTGCGACTATGACGATTGCAAAATCTTTAATATCGCCTTTCTGATAGCATCTTTTTTCAAAATGAAGATGCCTGCCTTCTATAATAGCACTCATTTCATCAGATAATTCAACTGCAATGATAGAAATATTTGAAGTGAAATCTAAAAGATGCCCCAACTTCTCACAAGCTATCCTGCCGCCCCCGACGATTAAAATCTTTTTATCGTCAAGTTTTAAAAAAGCTGGAAAATAGCTCATTCTTCCCTTTTCTTCTATATTATCGTATGACATAATATCATACTTTTTTTAAAACTCTTATTGATAGATATCAACTTGGATTAATTGAAATTAGATTACAATCGACAAAACAAAATATAAAAGTGCAGGCGGAATTATAAGAGATGAAAGACGAAATTTTATCACGAATTCAGAAGAAATTTCCTTTGGTTGCAAGACCCTTTAAGGAAATAGCGGATGAATTGAACATGAGTGAAGATGAAGTTCTTAGTATTTTGCAAGAACAGAAGAAGGGTAATATTATCCGTCAAACATCGCCGATATTTGATACTAAAAGACTTGGGTATATCTCATCTTTGGTAGCATTTAAAATTCCATCCCAAAAGATAAGCGATGCCGTAAAAATTATAAATTCCCATCCGGGCATTTCGCATAACTATGAAAGAAATCATGATTTTAACATCTGGTTTACGGTTGCAGTTTCTCCAAACTCTAAACTTGGGCTAGAAAAAACAGTTGAAATTTTGGCAGAAGCTACGGGTGCTGAGGATTACATCATACTACCGACACTTAAACTCTTTAAAATAAATGTAAAGCTCAATACAACCGGAAAAGATGAGAAAAAAGAGGAAGTAAAAAGAGTAAAACATACAGATATAGAGCTAACTCCGCTTCATCATGCGGTTATTAGATACGCTCAGTACGATATAGAGATGGTTAAAGAGCCGTTTAAAAAGATAGTTGAAACACTTGATATTGATTATGATACATTTTTTAAAATTTTAAATGAGCTTCAAGAAGCAGGCGTTATGAGAAGATTTGCTTCTATACTTAACCATAGAAAAGCCGGTTTTGGCGCAAATGCAATGGTTGTATGGGATGTGGATGAAGCAAACGGAGAGGCGATAGGAGAAAAGGCGGCGGCATTTAGTGCAGTTTCTCACTGTTATCTGCGTCCAAAATATCCAAATTGGTCATACAATCTCTTTACGATGGTTCATGGAAAAACGACAGAAGAGACAAACGCAATAATTGCCGAAATGGCTCAAGAGATAGAAGCAAAGAGCTACATGCCTCTTTATAGTTCAAGAGAGTTTAAAAAGGTACGCATTGAGTACTTTACACCCGAGTTTGAGACTTGGGAAGAGAAATATGGAAATTAAGGAATAGAAATGGGACTTTTTTTAGAATTAGAGATAGTATATATAATCATCGGTATCTTTATATTGAGTGTAACGGCAGTTGTAACAACGAGAGATTTTATGCCAAAAGGTGCCTTTAAAAAAGGGATACTCGCAGTAGGTGTCGTTGTATCTATCATGATTGGCTTTCACTACACTCTTACAACAAAAAGAATGGATGGGGTTGAAAAGATTTTTAACTCAGGTGAGACTGTTATTTGTGAGAACAAAATGAGACGAACGGTTTCAAGATCAGTACTTCTATCACAAGAGCTTGGCTGGAAGCTGGAAGATCATCTTTTCAAACATCATGACTATGAGAGAGATTTTCATACTTCAAGATGTGTTGACTGGATAGGAAGCGAGCCTCAACTAGAAGAAGATAGCAAAAAAGAGAAGCAAAAATAGATGAAAGCAATTCTTAAAAGATATGCAATGGCTATTTTCTTTTTACTGCTTGTTTCTGTACTTATGCTTTTAGGCACTATAGGCGTCAGAAGCTTAGGCGAGAAAATGCTTGAAAATACTGGAGTAGAGATGAAACCAAGAGGGGAGCAATTAATAAAATGAGTTTAACAGTTATTCTTATCATAGCAATTATACTGAGCGTAGTATTTCACTTTGTAGGCGTATACATTGATGCAAAAAAGAGTGTATGGGCGATGCTTGTAATTATTTGGGCAGTAAGTGTCGGAACTATAACAAATGAGATCAAACCAAAAGGTTACAAAGATATAGAGAAGATGAAGGGTCGTTTTAGCGATACGGATAAACTTATAGAAGAGGCATTGCCTGAAGTTTCGCTCTATGAAATGATAGTAATTAAAAAAAGTTTTAACACAAATAAACTTGCGAATGAGAAATAAAAAAAACGTCGGAATCATAGGATGCGGTTGGCTTGGAAAACCGCTATCTTACAAGCTCTCAGATAATTTTAACGTAGAGTGTTTTTCAAGAGAAAGCACAACAGACTCTTCCGCTTTCTGGCAAAATGACACCATAATAATCGCTATCCACACAAAAGACAACTATCTTGATACTCTACAAAAAATAGCTGCTTTAACCAAACCTGAATGCAATCTTATTTTAATGAGCTCTACCTCGGTATATAAGGAGTTTGACTCTGATGTGGATGAGTGTGCAGAGATCACAAAAACATCCCTTATCAAAGAGGCTGAGGATTTGGTGTTAGTCTCAAAAGAGAATGTTTTAGTTCTTAGACTCGGTGGTCTTATGGGCGAGGATAGAGTTGCCGGAAGATGGAAAAGTGCGACTGATTTTAGCGACGGATTTGTAAACTATATTCATAGAGACGATGTTATAAATATCGTTCAAAAGATACTCGAAAAAGGGTTGACAAAGGGGATATACAATCTAGTCGCACCTGAACATCCCACAAGACTGGAGATACATACAAAAAATAACCAAAAGTTTGACTCTCAAATCGGAAATTTTACAGGATTTTCAAATCGAAGAGTTTTGTCTAGAAAGTTAGTAAAAGATTTAAACTACATGTTTTTACATCCTAATCCACTTAATTTTTGGAGCTAGTTGCTTCTTGCTAACGCAGCAAAATCTATCTCCTCTTTTTTGCCCTCAACCGCTTTTTTATCATCTTCAAAATTTCCAGTGCTAAAGATATATTCACTGCTTTTAAGAGTGCATCCTTTAATCCCCGGAACACACTCTTTTTTAAGAAGTTTGCAGTACCCTCTAAAGTCATGCTGACATGTCCATCCCATCTTGCCATCCTCGCTTTTTATAAAATGAATTATGATACAATTTTTTAAACAGAGGGTTATAGAAAAATTTTGGAGATTATAAAATGCAGGGTAACTATAGAGCGGTGTGGCTAAACAATGATTTTTTTGACGAGTGTTTGGAGGTAGTAGACCAAAGAATACTTCCGTTTGAGTACCACACACAATATCTCACAACTACAGAAGAAGTTGCAAGAGCTATAAAAAATATGACGGTAAGTGGTGCGGGAGTTATCAAGAGTATAGCATTATTTGGCGTATATATAACAGCTTTAGAAGTTGAAGGCAACTTTGAAAAACTGCAAAAAAAAGTTCTGCTTATCAAAGAAGCCATACCATCCGTACTCAATTTTTCATGCAAGATTGATATCATGGTAGATCATTTAAGAGGCTCATCTGATGTAATCGGCGAGGCGAAAAGATATTCGATAGAGTTCAGTGACAATGAAGTGCAAGAGAGTCAAAAAATAGCACAGCATGGTTGTAAAATCATAGAAGATATTTTAAAAAACAGTGGCAAAACAAAGATAAATATTTTGACGCACTCAAGTGTAGGCTGGCTCTCTATGCTAGATGACGGAAGTGCACTTGCTCCGATTTATGAAGCAAAAAGAAGAGGTATAGACGTACATGTATGGGTTGATGAAACAAGACCGCTAAATGAAGGTGCATCACTCAGTGCTTGGGAACTCGCTCAAGATGGAATTGAATATACGATAATATCTGATGGCACAAGCGGATACCTTATGCAAAAAGGTGAAATTGACATGGTTATTGTGGGAGCTGATAGTGTAAATGCAAATGGTGTGATAAATACAACAGGAACTTACCTCAAAGCACTGGCAGCGAACGATAACGGTATCCCTTTTTATGTAACAACCCCTACTTCAACTTTTGATTTTGCGACAAAAGATATCTCCATTGAGCTTAGAAGTGAAGATGAAGCCCACTACATGAAAGGGGTTGATGAGAACAAAACTATACGCAAAGTACGAATTATTCCCGAAAATTCACATGTTGTTTACTATGCTTTTGATATTACCCCTCAAAGGCTTATAACTGGGTTTATAACAAATAAAGGGGTTTGCGAGGCAGACTTTGATAGAATAAGAGAAAAATTCAATAAGCAATAGATTTGAGGAGCGGTAATTATGGATAAACATTTATTGACAGAGATAGAGATAAAAGATTTTAAATGCTTCAAAGATTTCAAAGCCGATGAATTTAAGAGAGTAAACTTAATTGGTGGAAAAAATAATGTTGGCAAGACAGCTTTTATGGAGGCTTGTTATATTAATGTATGTGCACAAAATATCAAAAGTTTTATAGGGTCTTTGTATGGAATAAAATATATGAGAGAAAATTTAAATATATTAAATGGAGCTACTAAAAGTCCAAAAAATTTCATAGAACAAAGTAATAATATATTTACTAAGTCAAATGTAAATACAGCATCATTTAAAATAGAAGATGAAGAAGGTATAAAACAGTATATTTTTGAATTTAATAAGCAGCATATTAAGGTAAATGTTAATAATTTTTCTTATGAAGCAGAATTTGCAAAAAGTGTTGAGTTTATCGATAACTTTGGTTTATTTGATAGTCAAATAAACCAAAGTTATTCAATAATTCAAAAAAAAGATGAAGAAAAATTATTAAATAATATTTTAAATGAGTTTGATGAAAATATAGAATCTTTTAAAATCATAGATGAAAAACCGCAGTGTAAAATAGATAATGAATATCTAGCAATAACAGAATTTGGGGATGGGGTTAAGCATTTAGTTTCAATAGTTGTGTCACTTTATAGATGTGAAAATGGATACCTGTTTATAGACGAGATAGACAATGGAATACACTATACTAAACTTGATGAAATTTGGAAAATAATATTAGAAGTTTCTAAAAAATTTAATGTCCAAGTGTTTGCTACAACTCATTCAAAAGAGTGTATAGATTCGTATGCAAGGGTTGCTAAAAAGCTTGAGGATAAAGATACGAGTTACATAAAAATGTCTAGATTAAATGATGGCAGTATAAAAGCCGGAGTTAGAGATTACGACATGATGCAAGATAGTCTTGAAGAACAGCATGAGCTAAGAGGATGGTAAAAGTTGCTATTCTTCATGAGGGAAATTCAAATAAAACAAATGATAATGAGCTTTTGAAGCTTTTACTTAAAAATTTAAATCTAGATGAGAACAAAGTCGAGTTTTTCGGTTTTGGAGCGAAAAGTAATTTTTATAAAGTAGATAATGTAAAATACGAAAGATTGAGATTACAGATAGAAGAAGAGTCTATCAGTAAAGTTTTATTTGTGTTGGATGCAGATTATGAAGAAAATGATAATAAATGTGGTGGTGCAGAAAAAACAAAAGCTGAACTTGAAAAGATTATAAGTGAACTAAGTTTATCAGGATTATCTGATATATATGTAACTTGTAATCCAAACACAAAAGATGGCTATTTAGAATCTTTAATATTGTCATCTATACCAAAAAAACAAAAAGAGTGTATAGAGACTTTTTTGAATTGTTCAGAGTTTAAATCTAAAGATAATCATAAAAGCATATTGAATCAAATATATAAAATAGCCTATCCAAATGCGCCGTATGACTTTTCTCATAAAAACTTTGATGAACTAAAGCAAAAACTACAAAATCTATTCAACTAATAAAAATATAACAAAAAGAGAAAACAAATGAAAAGTTTATACAGTGACAAAGAGGCAGACGAATTTAAAACAGATCTTGATTTAAGAGTCTACACATCAAGGCTTTTAGGTCAAGATACATCACTGGTTCTGCACGGTGGCGGAAACACATCCGTAAAATCAACTGCTACAAACCTTTTTGGCGAGACTGAAGATATTTTATATGTTAAGGGAAGCGGTTGGGATTTGGCAACCATAGAGGCTCAAGGTTTTGCTCCGGTTAAGATGGAAATGTTGCTGAAAATGGCGGAGTTAACAGAGCTGAGCGACACAGATATGGTAAAGTATCAAAGATTGGCGATGACAGATCCATCTGCTCCAAACCCATCCGTTGAAGCTATTTTACATGCCATTATCCCTTTTAAATTTGTAGATCACACACATGCCGATGCTGTTGTAACAATTACAAATACGATTGGCGGCGAAGAGAAGATAAGAGAGATTTACGGGGATAAGGTTCTTATTATTCCCTACATTATGCCTGGTTTTGTTCTTGCAAAGCTTGTATATGATATGACAAAAGATGTAGAATGGGGCAATCTCGAAGGTTTAGTTCTTATGAATCATGGTCTCTTTACATTCAGCGACGATGCCAAAAAATCTTATGAAAAAACCATAGAGCTGGTAGATAGGGCAGAACGCTATCTTGAAGCTAAGGGTGCAACTCTGCAGATAGAAAAAATTTCCTCACATGTAGAACTGCTAACTCTTGCAAAAATCCGAAAAGAGATATCCAGTCTAAAAGGAAGAGCGACTATTTCCATCTTAAATGAGAGTGATTTGGCGGTGCATTTTTCAAAACAAGATGTTGACAAAATCGCCACGCAAGGTCCTCTCACTCCAGACCATGTCATAAGAACAAAAAGAGTCCCTGCGATAGTAGGCGATAATTTTGTATCCGATCTTGCAAACTACGCTAAAGAGTATAAGGATTATTTTGAAGCAAATAAAACAAGCCAAACTCTTTTAAATCCTGCCCCAAATTTTGCGATACTCAAAAACAACGGCTCTCTCTCTTTCGGTGCAAATGCCAAAGAAGCACATATCATCAAAGATATAAATAATCATACATTTGAGGCTATTTTAAAAGCCCAGACGCTCGGCGGATATAAGGCTCTTAGTGCGGAAGATATTTTTGAAGTTGAGTATTGGTCACTGGAGCAAGCAAAACTAAAAAGCGAAGCGAAAGTACCTGAATTTAGCGGAAAAATTGCCCTAGTAGTTGAAGCAAATAGCATACATGGCAGAGAAATTGCGCATATTCTAAATCTCAAAGGTGCCGCTGTTGTAGAAGTTGATGAAAATAGTGATATTCAAAACAAAATAGAAGTAGCAATTAAAAATTTTGGCGGAATTGACATTGTGGTCAACTGCGGAGAAAACTTTAAACGTCATAAAATAGTACGCAGAGAAGTGGCTCCTTTTTTGCATGTTGGAGTTGAACCTGCTTTTCTCATTGCCGGCTTAGATTTTGTTGCAAAAGATTGTGCTATCTTTAGCGATACGTTTGATGAAAGTAATCTGCTTAGAATTAAAACAGATCCAACCAAAATCGCGCAAATGGTATCTGTTATGGTAACAAATCTATTTTAGGTATTCCATTCTCTTAATATTATCGGGCATATTTTCAAGAGCGAAGTTTTTTTGATCTTTTATATAGCTCGGATATCTAAAATCTTTTGAAGTCATAATCTCATAGAGTTTGCTTAAATCTTTATTCTCTATCTTTTGATATTTAACATCCATCTCCTTGGCGATACGAAGAAAAAAAGTCAGTAAAATAGCTTGAGCCTTTTCGTTAACCGCATTACCGTAAATGATGCCCTCAAACTCTTTATGCATCGTTAAGACATTGTACTCACATTGCGAATCTAATTTATCTGCATCTTCTTTTGCTAAATAATCTAAAATATTTAAAATCAGATTTAAAAACATAAGATTTGTTTTGTCAATTGTTACACTGTTTTTATCCAATTTTTCTCTGTAAATAAGTATATCGGGCTGTATTTTTTTAAAGTATGGGAACACCATTTGGCTTATATCCTTTTTGTGATAATGCTTAGAATTGAATTGTAACAT